>NZ_JBOHGC010000230.1:0-19824 GCF_050699995.1 Actinokineospora sp.
CCGCGCCCACGGCGGCTACGTCGTCGGCCCCGGCTCCACAGTGGACGGCCGTGCCTACACACTCACCGACGACCAGGTACCCGCCGCGCTGCCCGCGTGGCTGGCGACTCGCCTGACCCCGGCACCACCGCCCCTTCCACCCGCGCGGCCGGTCCCGGTCGCCGCCTCGCGCCGTGACCGCTACCTCCAGGCCGCGATCACTGCCGAGTGCGCCAAGGTCCGCGACGCCATCCACGACCGCAACGCCACCCTCTACGCCGCCGCTGTCGCACTGGGGCAGCTCGTCGCCGGGGGCGCGCTCACCGAAGACGACGGCCGCGCCGCCCTGCTCTCCGGCGCTGCCCGCCACATCGGGGTGCGCCGGTTCTCCGAACGTGAAGCGCTGACCACTATCGCGTCCGGCTTGCGGGCCGGGGCGAACCGTCCCCGGAAGGTGGCTGCGTGATGGCCGCGCCACGAGTGCTCAACCTGGGTGCCGGTGTGCAGTCCTCCACGCTGCTGCTGCTCTCGGCTGAGGGCCGCATCCCCCGCTACGACCTTGCGATTTTCGCCGACACCGGGTGGGAACCCGCCGCCGTCTACACGCACCTGGACCGGATCGAACGGGAAGTGGCCAACCCCGCCGGGATACCGATCCTGCGAGTCAGCGTCGGCAACATCCGCGACGACGCCCTGAACCCCGCCAAGCGGTTCGCCTCGATGCCCCTGCACGTGCGCAACCCCGATGGCAGCAAGGGCATGGGTCGTCGTCAGTGCACTGCTGAGTACAAGATCCGCCCGATTCAGGAAGCCGTCCGCTCGCTGCTGGGTGCGCCTATGAAGGACAACGGGCGACCCGGCCGGGTCAAGCGCGGTCGGCACGTCGATGCCTCCATCGGCATCAGCCGCGATGAGTTCCACCGCGCCAAGGACTCCCAGGTGTCCTACGCCCGCCACAACCACCCGCTGCTGTGGATGACCGGTGCCGCCGACGGTCGTGAGGGCTGGCAGCGCTCCGACTGCATCCGCTACCTGCGCACCCGCAGGTTCGGCAAGACACCCAAGAGCGCCTGCGTGGGGTGTCCGTTCCGGCGCAACGCCGGGTGGCGACGCATGCGCGATACCGACCCGACCAGCTTCGCCGACGCGGTCGCGTTCGACCACGCCATCCGGGTCGGGTACCCGCACGCCACCGCCAACGGCACCGACCTACGCGGCAACTTCTACCTCCACGAATCACTGCGGCCGCTAGATGAAGCGCCGATCGACCACGTCACCCGACCCGAGCGGGCCGCCCGTCAAACCGACGTGTTCGACGCCATCGCCGACACCGAAGCCGGACTCACCGACCCCGACGACGACCCCGACACCGAGCAGGGCTGTTCCCCGTTCGGCTGCCCAAGCTCCGACACCTGGCAGGAGGCCGCCTGATGAACGCCACACCGCACCTGCGCCCCGTGGTCGACGCATTGCCCGTACGCAAGCAGTCCAGGTGGACCGACACCGAACTGATGGCCACCCAGTTCCCCGAGCCACGGTGGGCCGTGCCGGGCCTGCTCTGCGAAGGGCTGAACATCCTCGCCGGGGCACCCAAGCTGGGGAAGTCGTGGCTCTCCCTCGGGTTGGGCGCGTCCATCTCCACTGGGGAACCCGCGCTCGGGAGCATCGACGTCGAACAGGGGGCGGTCCTCTACTGCGCCCTGGAGGACACCGGGCGGCGGTTGCAGCGCCGTC
This sequence comes from Actinokineospora sp., assembly GCF_050699995.1. Taxonomy (GTDB): domain Bacteria; phylum Actinomycetota; class Actinomycetes; order Mycobacteriales; family Pseudonocardiaceae; genus Actinokineospora. The sequence continues at coordinate 1,714 of NZ_JBOHGC010000230.1, forward strand.
GTCGGCACATGCTCAAGGCCGGGGGCACGCCGTCGCCGCTGCTTACTCTGGAGACCTCGTGTCCGGTCATGACGGCCGGTGGGGACGCGGTGATCATCGACTGGCTGGAGGCCAACCAGGACGCGCGCCTGGTCATCATCGACACGTTCGAGAAGATGCGCGGCACCGACTCGCCGGGCATTTCCGCCTACGCCGGGGACTACCAAGCCGCGGGGCGGTTCAAGGTCATCGCCGACCACTACGAAGTGCCGATCCTGCTGATTCACCACGTCCGCAAGCAGGGCCACGACGACTGGTCTGCCCTGGTGTCCGGTACCAACGGGCTCACCGGGGCGGCTGACTCGATCCTTGTGCTCGAACGCGGCCGGGGTGAGGACACCGGGGTCCTGCACGTCACCGGCCGCGACGTCGAAGAGACCGACTACGCCATGCGGTTCGACTCCGACACCGGGGCCTGGTCCAAGCTCGACGGCCCCGCCGAGGACTACCTCATGGCCGACACCCGCGCCCAGCTCATCCGCTACCTGCGCGACTTCCCGGGCAGCAAGCCCGCCGACATCGCCGAAGTCCTCGGCATCAAGCCCGCCACCGTGCGCAAGACGCTGACCCGCATGGCCGGGGATGGACAGGTCCGCAACGCACACGGCGCGTACTACCCGCCCGGTGACACCACCCCCACCCAAGAGGTGTCACCGCTGTCACTTTGTCACTCCACCCCCTTTGACCAGGGAGAACGCCTGTGACAGCACCGGTGACACCTAAACCGACCTGTCACTCGATCGACCAGCCGAGGGGGAACGCCATGGCCACCCGCCAAGTGCCGACCGTGGTGCCCGAACGGCACCTCTACAAGGTCGAAGACGCCGCCGCCCTGCTCTCCGTGAGCCGCTCCGTCGTCTACGAACTCATCCGCGCCGGACAGCTCCGATCGGTCGTCATCGGCAGATCCCGACGGGTCCCGGCAAAGGCAATCAACGACTTCATCACTCAGCTGATCGCAGAATCGGGGGCCTGTTATGACCAAGCGTCGTAGCCGTGGGGACGGCGGATTGCGTTGGAGCGAAGCGCGGCAACGGTGGATTGCCGAAGCGACAGTCGGCTACACGCCAGCCGGAAAGCGCATCGTCAAGTCCGCCAGCGGCAAGACCAAGACCGCCGCCAAGGACGCGCTGAAAGAGATCCTGCGCGACTACGAAGACGGCGTGGCAATCGCACCACACGACTACACCGTTGCCCAGGCAGTCCGCGACTGGCTGACGTACGGCTTGCACGGGCGCGACGAGGAGACCGTCAAGAAGAACACGAGTCTTGCCAACACGCACGTCATCTCCGCACTCGGTGCGAGGAAGCTCCGCGCGCTTTCCGCAGATGACGTGGACGTATGGCTTGCCGACAAAGCCAAGACCTTGTCCACAAGGACGCTGCGGGACATCCGCTCGATTCTGCTCCGGGCGATCTCTCGCGCCCAGGCGCGAGACAAGGTGAAACGGAACGTTGTGCGTCTGTGTGAAGTGCCTTCGGGTAAGGCAGGCCGACCGTCGAAGTCATTGACGTTCGATCAGGCCGTCTCGATCCTCGATGCCGCCGAAGCCGACATCTCCACAATGGGTGCCTACATCATCGTGTCGCTGCTCAGCGGTGCACGAACTGAGGAAGTGCGTCCCTTGCTTTGGTCACACGTCGATCTGGTGGGAGCGCCGAAGGCGAATCCGCCGACTCCGCCTCACATCATGGTGTGGCGTTCCGTCCGCACGGGTGGAGACACCAAGACCAAGAAGTCGAAGCGCACGACGGCGCTACCGCAGCGATGCGTGGATGCGCTCAAGGCGCAGAAGGAACGGCAGTCGGTCGCCCGGCAGGAAGCGGGGGAGAGGTGGCAGGAACACGGGCTCGTCTTCGCGTCTGAGACTGGCACCGAGCTTGATTCGGCCAACGTACGGCGCGGGTTCCGGCGCGTCGCGAAGAAGGCCGGTCTGAAGGCGGCCGACTGGACGCCGCGGGAACTGCGCCACAGCTTCGTGTCGCTGCTGTCGGACGGCGGGGTGCCGATCGAGAAGATCTCGCTCCTGGTGGGGCACAGCGGTACGTCGGTGACCGAGCAGGTTTACCGCCACCAGATCCGCCCGGTCTTGCAGGACGGTGCGGCGACCATCGACCGACTGTTCCCCGGTTCGGCGGCTTAGTCAGGCAGTTAGTCAGGCAGACACAAATCAGGGCCTGTCCACTTCACAGTGGACAGGCCCTGACCTGGTCGGGGTGACAGGATTTGAACCTGCGACCTCTTCGTCCCGAACGAAGCACGCTACCAAACTGCGCCACACCCCGAGTGCGACGAATGAAGTCTAGCGAACCTTCGCGCGGGCTCCGAATCGGGCTCCCCTTGCGCCCTCGCGGGCCGGTTCTCCGCCGGTCGTGCGGGGGACCAGGGTCAGCAGACTTGCCTCCGGCGGGCAGGCGAAACGCACTGGGGCGTAAGGGGAAGTGCCCATACCGGCGGACACGTGCAGCCAGGTGTGCGCGCCCCAGCGGGACGAGCCGCGGGCCCGGGAACGGTCGAGTTCGCAGTTGGTGACCAAGGCGCCGTAGCCGGGGATTCGGAGCTGGCCGCCGTGGGTGTGGCCGGCCAGGATGAGGTCGTAGCCGTCCTCGGCGAACCGGTCGAGGACCCGCGGTTCCGGTGAGTGGGTCACGCCCAGCGTGAGGGTGGCGGTCCGGTCGGGACGGCCGGCGATCTCGTCGTAGCGGTCGCGCTTGAGGTGCGGGTCGTCCACGCCCGCGGCGGCGATGAGGCGGCCGTCGATGGTCAGGCGGGTGCGGGTGTGGGTGAGGTCGTGCCAGCCACGCTCCAGCATGGCGGCGCGCAGGTCACGCCACGGGAGGGAGATGCCGTGGATGCGCTTGTCCGAGGGGAACAGGTAGCGCGCGGGATTCTTCGGCTTGGGCGCGTAGTAGTCGTTGCTGCCGAAGACGAACAGCCCAGGCCGGTTGAGCAGCGGGTTCAGCGCGCGGATCACCGCGGGAACGGCCTGCTTGTGCGACAGGTTGTCGCCGGTGTTGACGACCAGGTCCGGGTTGAGGCTGTCCAGCTCGGCGACCCAAGCCTGCTTCGACTTCTGGCCGGGCATCATGTGCAGGTCGGAGATGTGCAGCACGCGCAGCGGGCGGGAGCCTTCGGCCAGCACGGGCAGGGTCGCCTCGCGCAGCGTCCAGCGGGTCCGTTCGTAGCCCGCGGCGTACGCGAGGGTGGCGGCGCCGAGGGCGGTCGTGCCGAGGGCGATGCGGCGCAGGGTCGTGGCTAGGTCACTCACGCCGACGAGGGTACGTGGCGCGGTGTGCGTGCCGGGTATTGCGTTTGTGCGGCCAGTAGGGTTCTGGACATGGCTGAGCTCAAGAACCGGTTGCAGACGGACCTGACCGCCGCGATGAAGGGCCGCGAGAAGACCCGAACGGCCTCCCTGCGGATGGCCCTCGCGGCGATCACCACCGAGGAGGTCGCGGGCGACTCGGCCAGGGAACTCACCGACGACGAGGTCCTGAAGGTCCTGGCCCGCGAACTGAAGAAGCGCAAGGAAGCCGCGGAGGCCTTCGCAGGCGCGGGCCGCGCGGAGTCGGCCCAGGCCGAACTCGACGAGGCCGAGGTCCTCGCCGCCTACCTCCCCAAGCAACTCGATGACGCCGAACTCGCCGACCTGGTCGACAGTGCTGTGGCTGAAATCACAGAGCAGCTCGGCTCGGCACCCGGCCCGAAGCAGATGGGCCAGGTCATGAAGGCCGCCAACGCCAAGGTCGCGGGCCGCGCCGACGGCGGCCGCGTCGCAGCCGCGGTGAAAGCCAAGCTCACCGGCTGAGACCGCTGCTCGGTGACCAGCAAAGGCAACTGGTTCGTCGGCGTTGGTCGGATAGCGCGGCGCTTGCCGCGCTATCCGCACATCGAGGCTGACGCCATGGACGATCATGACAACTGTCTGGTGACTTGCCGCTGCCGTCGCTGACCGGGATTTCCGTCTATCGGGTGCCGCTCCGTGAGAGTGCGGCACCCGATACATACGTCATTGCGTGTTACGGATCAACCGGTCCGATGGTGATCGGTGGTCCGTTGCCCCCGCCGTTGCCTGGCGGTGGCACCACGGGGCCGCCGCCGCCAGGTGGGGGCGTGCCTGGGCCGCCGGGTGGGGTCTCCGATGGCGGGACCGGTGTGTCGGAGGTCTGCGGCGGCGGGACGTAGCCCGTGCTGACGAAAATCGTGATCGTCTCGCCTGCCAGGGCCGCGCCGCGCGGGGACTGGCCGACGACGGTGCCCTTCTTGCGAGCGTCGTTGCGTTCGGTGGCGGTGACCTTGTATCCCGCGTTCTGCAGGATCGTGGTCGCTTCATCCTGGGACTTGCCGATGACGTCCGGGACCTTGATCTCGGGGCCGCCGTCGAGGTAGCGCGGTTCGGCGACTGGTAGCGGCAGCACCGGTTGGCCCTCGAGGAACTTCGACATCGTGTGGAACCAGGTGCGTGCGGGCACCTTGCCGCCATAGATGTTTCCGCCCGTCCCGCACAGGCGCGGTGGGTCGGTGTCGCAGATGCCCTGGGGTTTCGGGCTGTCGTTGAACGTGAGGACGGCCGCCGAGTACTGCGGGGTGGCTCCGAGGAAACCGGCCGACTTGTACTCCTGGGTGGTGCCCGTCTTGCCGATCATCGGCCGGTTCCAGCCGACGGAGCTCGCCGCACGGGTCGCGGTACCGCTGGTGTCGTCCTTGGACAGTCCGACGGCCAGGCCATTCGCCAGCGGCTCGGCGACCGCCTGCTCGCACGGCTGCTCGTTGACCTCGATCTTCTTGCCCTCGCGGTCACGGACCTCGATGAGCGGGGTGGGCGGGCACCAGACGCCACCGCTCATGATCGTGGCACCCACGTTGGCCAGCTCGATCGTGCTGAGGGGACCCGGCCCGAGGGTGAAGGACGCCTTGCCCGGGCTTCGCTCGGAGGGCTTGAAGTAGTCGGACTGACTCAGCCGGTACTCGTCCTTCTTCTGCGTGGGGTCCGGCTCGACACCGCCCATGCTGGACGCCATCGTGTCGCGCAGGCCGAGGCGGCTGGCCATGTCGACGACCGGCCCCATGCCGACCCGCTCTTCGAGGATGACGAAACCGGTGTTCGGGGATTTGGCCAGTGCGTCCTGCAGCGTCATTTTCGTCGGGTAGTCCGCGGCGTTCTTCACGCAGTACACCCGGGTGTTCCCGTCATTCGGCGCGGCCGTGCGCGGACAGCTCTTCTCGCTGCCGCCCACGAACACCGAGGAGTTGTGGGTAGGAGGCACGTCGATCTGGTTCATGATGCCGCCGCCCTTTTCCAGGTAGGCGGCCGACGTGAAGATCTTGTAGATCGAGCCCGCGCCGAACTTGTTCGCCACCCGACTGGGCAGACCGTAGGTGGTCTGTCCCTTGGCCGCGTCGAGCCCGTAGTCGCGGTTGGCCACCAGGGCCACCACCTGGTGGCGTTCCCTGCCTGGCTGCACGATGGCTATCGTGTTGGCGATGCCGGGCGTCGTCTTGGGGACCTCGGCCTCGGCCGCCGCCTTGGCCAGTTGGGTGGCGCGGGCGTCGAAGCTGGTTTTGATCGTGTAGCCGCCGGTCTGGATCTGGTCCTGGGTGAAGCCGAGCTTCTGCAGGTACTCGTAGACGTACTGGCAGTAGAAGCCGTACTCCGGGCCCGCGCCGACGCAGTTGGCGGCGGGCTTCTTCGGGGCTGGGAGGATCCCGAGGTCTTCCTTCTTCGCGGCCTCGGCGGCGTCGGGGGAGAGCTTCTCGTTCTCGACCATCTTGTCGATCACGACGTTGCGCCGGGCGAGGGTCTCCGTGGGCTTGCGCCACGGGTTGTAGAGCACGGGGTTGTTCACCGCGCCCGCGAGCAGGGCGGCCTGGGCGACCGAGAGCTTGTCCGGCGTGGTGCCGAAGTAGGCGCTCGACGCGGCGCCGATGCCGTAGACCTCGTAGGCGAACTCGACCACGTTGAGGTAGCCGGTGAGGATGTCTTCCTTGCTCATCTTCTGTTCGAGCTGGATCGCGATCCGCGCCTCGCGCAGCTTGCGCGCGATCGTCTGCTCCTGGGCCTTCGACTGCTCGGTCTTGTTGCCCCGGTTGACGACGTTGATCAAGTAGTTCTTGACGTACTGCTGGGTCAGCGTGGAAGCGCCCTGCACGTCGCCGCCGGTCTGGTTGGACACGGCGGCGCGGATGGTGCCCTTCCAGTCGACACCGTTGTGTTGGTAGAACCTTCGGTCCTCGATCGAGACCAGTGCCGCCTTCATGGTCGGCGAGATCTGATCCGGGGTGACCGGGATGCGGTACTGGTCGAACAGCGACGCGATCGGTGTCCCGGCGCTGTCGGTGATCGTGGTGATCAGCGGTGGGTCGGTCGCGACAAGGTCGGCCGACACGCTGTCGATCGTGTCACTGGCTCGGTTCGACACCACCCCGAGTGCCCCCATGACAGGGAACAGCATCCCGGCCACGAGCACACCGGCGAGCAGGCAGAGACCGAGTAGTTTCAGCAGGCTGTCTCCCAAACGCACGTTGGTCAGCCTACGCGCCCGGCGGTCGGCTCACCGTGAGACGACTCGCGCCTGTGGATAACTCCGAGGGGTCGCGGTTTCTCTCACCTCGGGAGGTTGCGAGTTCATCAAATTACGTAACGCGCGTCTCCCCGCTGTTTTCGATGGAACCGATACCCACTAAGGTTCGTCAACGTCTCACGACAGGCAGAACAGCCCACGGGCTGGGACGCAACCGGTACCGGGGGGTATTCGGTTCAGGGTCGCGACGACGACAGGGGTGGGGGCTATGCATCTCGAAACCAAGGTCGACTGGCGAGTTCGCGCGACGTGCCGTGACGAGGATCCGGACGGTCTGTTCGTCCGCGGCGCCGAGCAGCGCAAGGCCAAGCTGGTCTGTATCGCGTGTCCGGTGCGGACGGAGTGCCTCGCGGAGGCGCTGGACAACCGCATCGAGTTCGGCGTGTGGGGCGGCATGACCGAGCGGGAACGCCGGGCGCTGCTACGCCGCAGGCCGGACGTGCTTTCCTGGCGCGACCTGCTCGACAACGCGCGTCGGAGTCACTCCTTCGACGACGAGGAAGAAGACGTCCGCGTCGGCTGATCTCCGGCCAGGCTCGTCCCGATCCGCCGCAGGCCTTCCAGGTCGTGCACGTCGGCGGGCATCGCGGGCACGTGGACCAGCGCGACCGCCGGGTGTGCCTTGGTGAAGCGGGAGATCAGTCGACGCTCCCGCTGCGCCAGCGCCACCCGGTCGGCGTGCAGTCGAAGCACGGCCGCGGCCAGGGGGGCCTCACCGGCCGACTCCAGGCTGTCGGCCGCGGCGATCGCCTTCGGCGCGGACAGCGCGGTGAGCACCGGGTGGGTCCGGTTCACGACCAGCCCGGCCAGCGGCATGGACTCGGCGGCCAGCCGCTCGACGAAGTAGCTGGCCTCGCGCAGCGCGTCCGGTTCGGGCGCGGCGACCACGAGGAACGCCGTGCCCTCCGACCGCAGCAATTCGTAGGTCTTCTGCGCGCGCTCGCGGAAGCCGCCGAACATGCCGTCGAAGGCCTGCACGAACGCGGACGCGTCAGCCAGCAGCTGGCCGCCCACGATCGTGGAAACGGCCTTCGCGAACAGGCCGAACCCGGCGCTGACGACCTTGCGCAGACCCCAACCGCCCGCCCGCGCGGGCCCGGTCAGCAGCTTGATCATGCGGCCGTCGAGCGCGGTGGACAGCCGCTGCGGCGCGTCGAGGAAGTCCAGCGCGGACCGTGACGGCGGGGTGTCGACGATGATCAGATCCCACTGCGCCTCGGCGGCGAGCTGCCCGAGCTTCTCCATCGCCATGTACTCCTGCGTGCCGGAGAACGACGTGGAGATCGTCTTGTAGAACGGGTTGGAGAGGACTTCCTGCGCCCGCTTCTCGCCCGCGTGCGCCAGCACCATGTCGTCGAACGTGCGACGCATGTCGAGCATCATCGCGCTCAGCTCGCCGTCGGGCTCGAACCCGTCGACCGACACCGACTTCGGGGTGTTGCCGAGTTCCCTCAGACCGAGCGCCTGGGCCAGCCTTCGCGCGGGGTCGATGGTCAGCACCACTGCCTTGCGGCCGCGCTCGGCCGCCCGCACAGCGATCGCGGCGGCGGTCGTCGTCTTGCCGACCCCACCGGAACCGCAGCAGACGATGACGTGGGTCGCGGGGTCGTCGATCAGCGCGTCGACGTCGAGGCCGCTCATCGGACGCCCTGGTCGACGAGGGCCTCGGCCAGCTCGTAGAGCGCGGCCGTGTCGACACCGTCGACCAGATCGGGCAGCTCTACCGCGAGCAAATCGACCTCGGCGAGCTGAGCGCGCGCGCTCTGTTCTGCCTGGACCCTGATCGCGTGTTCCACGGTTTCCTCGACCAACCCGTCGATGTCCTCGGCGGACAGCTTCAGCCCCGCCGACATGAGCCCGTTTCGCACCCTGGTCGCGTCGACCCGGCCGTCGGCGGCCGCGGTGACCGACCGGGCGGGCAGCCGCGGCGGCCGGACCCGGTTGACCATGATCGCGCCGGGGCGCAGGTCCGCCTCGTCGAGTTCCTCGACGGCCTCGACGGTCTCCCGCACCGGCATCTCCTCCAGCAGGGTGACCAGGTGCACGGCGGTGTCGCCGGAGTGCAGCAGGCGGATCACGCCGTCGCTCTGCCCCTTGATCGGGCCGACCTTGGCCAGGTCGGCCATGGCCTTGGTGACGTCGAGGAACTTCACGATCCGCCCGGTCGGCGGCGCGTCGAGCACGACGGCGTCGTAGACGTGCCTGCCGTGGTCGTCGGTGCGGGTCACGCACTCTTTGATCTTGCCGGTGAGGAGCACGTCGCGCAGGCCCGGCGCCAGGGTGGTGGCGAACTCGATCGCGCCCATCCGGCTCAGCGTGCGGCCCGCGAAACCCAGGTTGTAGAACATCCCGAGGTATTCGAGCAGCGCGGCCTCGACGTCGATGTGCAGCGCCTTGACTTCCCCGCCCGCGGCGGTCAGGGCGACCCGCTCCTCGGAGTACGGCAGCGGCTGGGTGTCGAAGAGCTGGGCGATGCCCTGCCTGCCCTCGACCTCGACCAGCAGCACCCGCTTGCCCGCCGACGCGATGGCCAGCGCGAGCGCCGCGGCGAGAGTGGTCTTGCCGGTGCCGCCCTTGCCCGTGACCACGTGCAGTCGGGCGCGGGCGACTTCCTCTGTCCAGCCGACGACGGGTGTAGTCACGCCATTCAGCGTAATTGCCTGGCGGGCGCGCCCGCCTGACCGGTCAGCCCACGAGCAGCATGGCGGAGCCCGCGATCCCGACGGCGATGACGACGCCCCAGGCCACGGGCGGCGCGAGGACCGTCAGCGTCAACACACACAGCAACGCCAGGACGGTGACGCAGATCGCGCCCGCTATCGCGACGCTGCTCGCGGAGCCGGTGCGTTCGCGCACCTTGGCCATCGTGACCAGCAACAAGACGATTCCGCCCGCCCCGAGCAGGGCGGTCGCGAGCACACGCCAGGTCTCCACTTCGCAACCGTACCCATCAACTGTATGAAGCTGTTCTAGGCTGCCGCCCATGACGAAGTGGGAGTACGCGACGGTGCCACTGTTGATCCACGCCACCAAGCAGATCCTCGACCAGTGGGGCGAGGACGGCTGGGAGCTGGTCAGCGTCGTCCCCGGGCCGACCGGCGAGCAGATGGTCGCCTATCTCAAGCGTCCCAAGGGGGCCTGATGAGCTGGCACGACCGTCTCGCCGAACTGGACATCGAACTGCCGAACGTGCCCAAGCCCGCCGGGTCTTACATCCCGGCTGTGCGCACCGGCTCGTTGGTCTACACCGCGGGCCAGGTTCCGTTCGTCAACGGGGCGGTCGTGGCCACCGGCAAGGTCGGGGCCGACATCAGCCCCGAACGCGGCGCCGAACTGGCGGGCATCTGCGCGCTCAACGCGCTCGCGGCGATCGACGACCTGGTCGGGCTCGACTCGGTGACCCGGATCGTGAAGGTCGTCGGGTTCGTCGCCTCCGCGGAGGGCTTCACCGCGCAGCCTGCCGTGATCAACGGCGCGTCGGACCTGCTGGGCAAGATCTTCGGCGACGCGGGGCTGCACGCCCGCTCCGCCGTCGGTGTCGCCGAGCTGCCGCTGGGCGTGCCGGTCGAGGTCGAGCTGATCGTCGAGGTCGCGTGAGCGCCGCGGCCGAGTGCCACGAGCTGCTCCTGCGGCTCGCGGGCCGACTCGGCGACCGGGAACTCTGGCGGCTGCGTGACTGGCTGGCCAGCGACTCGCTCGACGCGGTCGCGCGCGCCCTGCCATTGACCTTGCTGCGGGAGCGGGTCGCGATAACGCCGGCCGAGTTCCGACTGATCAACAGCGCGCTGCTGCCGTCCGGCGCGGACGGCGAACGGCTCAATGCGGTCTCGTGGGTAGACGAAGTCGACGATGTCGACTACACCTTCTCTGCGGAGTCGCCCGAATGGGTGAGCATGGGCGACTCGGTCGCGGTCGTCCTCATGGCGATGCTGCGCGGTCGGCCCGACGTGGTCGAGGCGCGGTCGGCGTGGCGGCGCGACCGGGCCGGGGGCGGTGCGGCGACCAGGGTCGTCCTGGTCATCACCACCGGTGACGCGGCCCGGCTCACCGGGGAACTGCAGCGGGTGCTGCGGGCCCTCGGGACCTACGAACCGGCCGTCGAGGTCCTGCCGGACGACCTCGAGATGCCCGCGTACCACGAGGCCGCCTACGCGGCTTCGGAAGCGCTGGTGGCCAAGGGGCACTTAGTCCCGAGCTAGCCCGACTACGTGGAGGGGTCCATCGTGACGAAGGTCGCCGCTGGTGCCGGATGGGCGGGAGTGACACTCCCGGTCCGCGTCCATGATCTTTTGTTGTCCCTCGCGGGCAGGCTCGATGACGACGCCTTGGCCGACGCCCGCGAACTGCTCGCCTCCACCGAAGTCGACCGGGCGCTGGAGCTGATCGTCGGCTCGCTGGCCGCGGGTCCGATCCCGGTCACGCGCGTCGAACGCGAAGAGCTGACCGAGCTGATGGTGGCGGCGCACTGCGACCCGGCGGTGGTCGAACGCATCCAGGTCATCGAGACCGCGGTCAGCACGACCCACAAGTTCTCCGCGGGCAAGATCGGCGGCGTCGGCGCCGACCAGGGGGTCGCCGAGGCGACGATCCAGGTTCTCGACGTCCTTCCCGACATCCGGGCGGTGTGGGCGGTGTGGCGGCTGACGCCCGCGGGCGCCGCGTCCGGCCCGGTGCCGCACCGGATCGTGCTCATCCGGATCGGCCCGACCGGCTCCGGCCCGGCCACCGCGTACCGCGTCGAGCACGCGCTGCGCCGCGCTGGGCTGACCGCGTCCGTCGAGGTTCTGCGCGACAGCACGGAATCCAGCGACTACCACCACTCGGCGATGCGCTACGCGACGTCGGTTCCGCTGGAGCGCACGTCGTCCAAGCCGACGGTCACGAAGGGGTGGAAAGACCTGGCCGCCGCCGAGACCAAGCCCGTCGCCACCCCGGAGCCCTGGATTCCGCAGGCGAGCGACGGCGAGACCGACGACGACCAGGAACTGACGCTGCTGCGCGAACTGCAGGAAGAACTCGCCCGGCGCGAGGGCGGCGGCGAGACCCCGGCCTGGAAGTCGAGCGAGTCCTACGACTGGCAGGAAGCGAACCGGTCGACCCTGGTCAACGGTGTTCCGTTGCAGCAGAAGGAAAAGAGTTAGACCTTCGTGGCCACCGCGGCGAGCAGCCGCTGAATCATGAGTCCTCTGTGGACGTTCAGTGGATGCGCGGCGCGGCGGTCGCGGACCAGGCCGGTGAACTCGTCGAGCAGCCTTGCGTAAGCGTCCTGGGGGCTGGTCGACCGGCCTTTCAGCTCGCGGTAGCCGCCGTCGCCGTAGACCGACAGATCGGTGACTGTCGGGTCCACCGGCATGAACATCGACAGGCTTGAGGTGCTGGTCGCGCCACTCTCGTGCGCCAGAACGACGGTCCACAGGTCGGCCACGCCATGGTGGGCGGCGACCACGTCGACCACGGGGCCGAGGGCGGCGTCGAGCAGGTCGAAGACGTGCGGTCCGACGTCGACGAGCGCGCCACCGGCATGCCGCCAAGCCGAACCCGAGTACTTTCCGCCCAGCAGCGCCCCGGACAGCCACCGGGCGTTGGCGCCCGCCCAGGTCTGCCCCTGGACGTCGTCGAGCCACTGAACAGTCTCCGGCGCGAACCGGCGGATGAAGACCACCAGCGACGCCACCCCGGCCTGCTCCACCGCGTCGACCAGGCGCTCGGCGGTCTCGACGGAGTCGGCGATGGGCTTCTCGAGGATGATGTGCTTGCCCGTGTTGGCGGCCTTGATCGCCATCTCGGCCTGGATTGCGGGCGGCACGGCGAACGCGACGGCGTCCACGGTGGCCAGCAGTTCGTCGAAGTCCGCGACGACCGGCGCGCCGAGGTCGGCGGCCGCCTCCGGCCGCCTCGCCCACACGGCCGTCAACTCGGTCCCCGGATGCGTGGCTATGGCCGGAGCGTGCACCGCCGAGGCCCACGGACCTGCTCCGACCAACCCGACTCGTAACAAGGTGTCGCCCATGGAGGCCATCTTGCCTCAGTGGTCTATACCCTTCGCGGGTGGTCGTGGCGGAAGGCCGCAGGTGTCACCCGCGGCCGACCGCTGTCCGCTGTCCGCTCAGTAGCCGAAGATGTTGTTCGACCGCGGGGAGCCCGCCTCGAACCGCGTCTCGACGTCCTCGTAGCTCTGCCAGCTCTCGGTGTCGTCCGGGTCGAGCACGTGCAGCCACGTGCCTTCGGCCGTGCCGTCGGTCTTGGCGCCCGCGATGACGATCCGGTGCCACGGCGCGCCGGGGACGATGATGCCCTTGGGGCCGTTGTCGAGCAGTTGCAGCCAGCCCTCGGGGGTGTAGCAGGCGGGGGCCACCAGGAACATGTCGAGCTGCGCGAGGGCCGAGTCGACCTCGGACACCGTGGCGCCGTCCCTGGGTAGACCGACGTGGTCGCACAGGGTGTGGTCGTCGAAGTTCGAGCCGTCGCGGTAGTTGACGATCATCGCCAGGCACGCGGCCCAGCAGGTTTCCTGGCTCTGCTGGGCGATGTAGGTGACCGCGTGGTCGACCTCGCCCGGCTCCCAGCCGGTGGTCCCGTCGTCGGTCGACTCGGTGCCCTCCGGGTCCGGTTCCCCGGGTGGAAGGGACACGTGGTCACGCAGGCCGCCCCAGGTCTGCCGCCCGACGATGCCGTCGACCTGCATGTTCATCGCGGTCTGGTAACTACGGACGGCGGCCTCGAGGGCCTCGTCGAACACCCCGGTGTCGTCGCCGTCCCAGTAGCCCTCGTTGCGGAGGAGCTGTTGAAGGTAGGTCACCCAGTCCGACTCGGTTGACCCCGTGCGCAGAAGGATTTCGCCAGCCATGCGTCCAGGGTCGAGCACGTCGGGCCCGGTCGTAATGCCCTTCCGGGCAGTCATCGGTTCGGCCGTGCGGACACGCGCGTGGAGGTATCGGGTGTGGCTGGTCGGGGCCGGCGTGGAAGCCGGCGGCGCGTGGCCGGTGGCACAGTCCGGCGCGGCGGCTACCGCGTAGGGTCGGGGCGTGCGTGAGCTGCCCAAGGAACTGGTGCTGCCGGAGGGGTTCGTCCCCGCGGAGCCGCCCGACCCGCCGGTCGTCCCCAAGGACGCCGCGACCGTGATCCTGGTCCGCGACGGCGAGCCCGGCCTGGAGGCCTTCCTGCTGCGGCGGGTGGTCGGCATGGCCTTCGCCGGCGGCATGACGGTGTTCCCCGGCGGCGGCGTCGACCCGCGCGACGCGGACGCCTCCGTCGCCTGGCACGGCCCGGACGCCACGTGGTGGGCGGAGCGATTCGGGTGTTCGCCGTCGCTGGCTCGGGCTCTGGTCTGCGCGGCGGTGCGAGAGACGTTCGAGGAGTCCGGTGTGCTGCTGGCCGGTCCGGACGCGGGCAGCGTCGTGTCCGACGCGCGCCCCTTCCATGACGCCCGCCAGGACCTGGTCGACCGCAAGTACTCCTTCGCCCAGTTCCTCGCCGACAACAACCTCGTCCTGCGCGCCGACCTGCTCCGCCCATGGGCGAACTGGGTCACCCCCGCCGAGGAATCCCGCCGCTACGACACCCGCTTCTTCCTCGCCGCCATGCCCGTCGGCCAACACGCCGACGGGGACACGACGGAAGCCGAAGACGTCGCCTGGCAGCCCCCGTCGGACGCCCTGCGCGACTGGGCTGAAGGCCGCCGAGGCCTGCTCCCACCGACCTGGGTGACCCTCGCCGACCTCGACGAACACGCGACGGTCGCCTCCGCGATGGCCGCCGAACCCGCCGTCGACAAGATCATCCCCAAGGTCGTCCGCGACGGCCTTCAGGTCCGCGTGGTGCTCCCCGGCGACCCGGCGTACGGGGTCGCCGAATGAGCCACCCCGCCTACGGCGTCGTCCGGGAGGTCACCCCCTTCGCGTCGGTCCTGCTCGAGGACAACCCGAGCGCGATGACTCTCGACGGCACCAACACCTGGCTCCTGCGCGCCCCCGGCGCCGAGGGCTGCGTCGTGGTGGACCCGGGCTACGAGGACGAGCCACACCTGACCCGCGTGATCGAGGCCGCGGGCAAGATCGAGGCCATCCTCATCACCCACCACCACGCCGACCACGTCCAAGGCGCGACCTGGCTGGCCCGCGAAGCGGACGCACCCGTGCGGGCGTTCGATCGTGAACTGTGTCGTGGTGAAGGTCCTCTCGTCCACGGCGAAGAACTGGCGTTGGCGGGACTGGGCCTGGAGGTCATCCACACACCAGGACACACCGCCGACTCGATCTGCCTCGCGATTGACCACAATGGACAGTCTGCGATGCTGACCGGCGACACCGTGCTGGGTCGTGGGACAACCGTGATCGCGCCACCGGACGGCGACCTCGGCCAGTACTTGGACTCCCTTCGTCTCCTCAGCGGGCGGCGGGGTGTGGTGCTGCCAGGGCACGGACCAGATCTGCCGGATCTGGCTTTGGTGGCAGGGCAATACCTGGCGCACAGGGAGGTGCGCCTGGATCAGATCCGAGCGGCCCTGCGAACCCTTGGAACAACGGCGACTCCCCGCCAGGTCGTGGAGATCGTTTACGCGGACGTCGACCAGTCCCTCTGGCCCGCGGCCGAGTGGTCAGTCCAGGCACAACTGGAGTACCTGCGCCGCACCGAACCAGCCTGACCCGCCCAGCAAGAACGCAGAGCAGAACCGAACCACGCAACAGGCACGCACCTGCCTGCCCTGCAAGCGAATCGCGCGGTTGCGCGCTTCCCACCGCAGGGGAGTGCGCGGCTGAATCAGCCAGTCTTCGGGGGCAGCATCGGCATGATGATGTACCGCAGCTCCACCTCCCCAGCCTCCACAGCCGTGACGACCGTCGCCCGCATGCCTGGCTGGATCGCCAGCCGGATCCGCCTGCCCGCGAACGGGCGTAAGGCATCCATCAGGTAGCGGGCCTGGTAGGACGGGCTGGTCCGGCCGCCGTCGATGGTGGCCTTCACAGACTCCTCCGCTTCGCCGGTTTGGCGGTCCGCGGTGCGCAAACGCACTTCGCTGTCGCCGACTTCGAGGGAGATCACGCCGCGGGTGTCGGTGTACAGAGCCACTCGGCGAGTGGCGCCGGTGAGGGCGTCAGCGTCGGCTTCGACGTGGGTGTCGAAGTCGGACAAGGCGAGCTTGGACTCCGACAGGTATGTGCCGTCCAGCACCGCGGTGGTCACGACCATGTCTTCCCAGGCCAGCGCCAGCCGGTTCGCGTCGACGCCGATCGAGACGTCGCCCACCACCTGTTTGCCGATCTCCGCCAGCAGGGTGGCCGGGATGAGGGCGTCGATCGTCGACGGTCCTGGGTTCCAGGGGATGGTGGCGATCGCCATCCGGTAGCGGTCGGTTGCCCGCAGCACCAGCTTGTCGTCCTCCGACCGCACCCGGACGCCGGTGAAGATCGGCAGGGCCTCGTCGCGGGCGGCTGTGGTGGCGACCGTGGACAGGGCCGACGCGAACACCGCCGCCGACACCGAGCCGCTCGGGGCGGGCGACTCGGCGACGCCGGGGTGTAGGTCGACATCAAGCAGCGGCAGGGCGAAGCGGGCGCCCTCGGCCCGGATGGCCAGGCGGGCGCCCTCGACGACCAGCCGGACCTGCGGTTGTTCCAGCGCCCGTAGCGTCTCCGCCAGCGGTTTGGCCGGGACCAGAACCTGGCCCTCGGCGTGCACCAGTGCGTCGCAGCTGATGCGGGCCGTGCGTTCGCGGTCGTTGGCGGCGAGCACCACTCCCCGGGCGTCGGCGGTGAGGAGTAAGCCGCCGAGCACCGGGTCGATCAGCTTCCCCGGCACCAGCCGGACGACGTCGGCGGCGGCCGCGGCGAGCTTCGCTGTGGTGATCGTCAAGTCCATGCGGCGACCGTAGCCCGATCCACCGACACGTGCGGAAAGTTATCCACAGGGGGTCAGACGAGCGCGGGTTCCTTGGCCTTGACCTGCACGTTCACGTCCACGACGGTGCCACGCCGGGCGTGGACGACGACGGCGAAGAGCACGCCGACGACGCTCGCGCCCAAGTACGACGACGCCACGCTGACGTGTTCCACGAGGTACCCGCTCACCGACTGGCCGAGTGCCAGGCCGAGGGTCACCGCGGTGATCACCCAGCCGAACGCCTCCGTGACCGTGCCCTTCGGCGCGACCAGTTCCAGCGCCGCCGAGTGGGCGGTGGCCTGCGGCGTGACGAGCATGCCCGCCACCAGCAGCGCCGCGCCGAGCCACACCAGGGTGGTCGGGATCGCGAGGAAGGCCACGAGTACCGCGAACCCGCCGAGGAGCACCGGCAGCCGCAGCGACATCGCCCGCGGCCACGGCCGGATTCCGTAGAGCACGCCGAAGATGACCGAGCTGATCGACCACAGCCCGAGCAGGAACCCACCCGCGGGCGGGTTGCCCGCGTTCGTGGCGGCGGCCGGGACGGCGACCTCGATGAAGCCGATGGTCGCGCCGAAGCCCATCGCGGCCAACGCCACGGTGCGCATGCCCGGTGAGGCCAGGGCGCCGAGCATGCCGTGGTCCCCGCGGTCGGCCCGGTTCGGCCGGAAGTGGCGCACCGTCGGCATCAGCGCGAACGACGTGCCGCCGACGATCATGCAGGCGGCGCCCGCGACCACGCCGGTCCCCGCCCACGGAGCCGCGAGCAGCACACCGGCCAGGGCCGGGCCGAGGATGAAGAAGACCTCCATGCTGATTGCCTCGTAGGCGAAGGCCGCGTTCCGGGCCGGGCCCGCGGGCAGTAGCCGGGTCCAGTTCGCCCGGGAGGCCGAACCGATCATCGGCTCAGTGGCGCCGACGGCGAAACCGAGGATGACCAGCAGCGACGTCGGGGCGTGCGCCTCGACAGCCAGGATGGCCACGGTGGTGAACACGGCGAACACAGCCGAGGCGACCAGCAGCGGACGCGACGGGCCGACCCGGTCCATGACCCGACCCTGGGTCACCGACCCGACGGCCACACCGATCAGCGAACCCGCCGAGACAAGTCCGGCGATGGCGAACGACCCGGTGGAGCGTTGGACATAGAGCAGCAGCGAAAGGCCCATCATTGCGATCGGCAGCCTGCCGACCAGCGCCGACAACACCGGACCGCGCGCTCCTAGGGTCGTCAGGGCCGTGCGGTAGTCGGCGAAACCGGCAGAGTGGGACATGCGTACCAGTATGCCGGACTCTGGTACGGCCGTACCAGTAAATATTGGGTGGTTTGAGACACCAGGTTTGGTGGTAGGTCTCGGTTGAATAACGGTAAAGGGTGTTCCGTGCGAACTCGCGCAACGAAACCGGCTAGCGGGAGTCCTTGAGGGTGATACCTCTTGAGCTCAGCGCCAGAGATTTGCGATGGTTTGTATGTAGGGCGTTACGCCCAACTGGCGGAGCGCGATACGCCAACTGAATACCACGAATTCCCTCCGGCATACGGGTTCGGGGCCTAGCCCGGAGGGCGGGGAGCGTGGACCGTCGGGGGATGGTTCGCGCATCGCGAGAGGT
>NZ_JBOHGC010000231.1:0-4364 GCF_050699995.1 Actinokineospora sp.
GCGCACGTCCGCCGCGCGGCCGTGGCCGCGCGCTCGCACCAGCGCCCCACCGCTCCGGCGCGGCCCGAGGGTCCGACCACCCACTAGCGAGGCGGTCCCGGTCGTTTGTGCGGCGCCCTCGGCGCCCCCCGTCGACTGCACACTTGTGCACCCGGCGACTTTCCCTTATAGTGTGTGTTCGTCGATGTGCCGCTGTGGACTCATCCCCGCGCATCACCGGGTCGGGCGCACGCGTGCGCGCGGCTTCCCCCGGAAACGGAAGCCATCATGTCAGCTGAGCCAGGCATTCGCGTCGGCGGGCGAGCAGACGTTCGCGCGACGTCGTCGCGCGAACTATTTCCGTTCGTCGGTCCATCGTCCGGCGGCATCGAACGATGCGAACCACCCGCGACCCGCGACGCACGACGCGCTGCGTCGTGCGTTCGCCGCGCGATCGCATCACGCGAACGCGCGCGGATCACGGCGGCACGCCCCGTGCATTCGACGCGCGAGGGGATCGCGGCGACGTCCCGCACGCCCGTGGTTTCTGCGCGAATCGAACCGACACGTCGCGCGACCGCATCGTTCGTGGAGAATTTCTCGCTTGCAGTGCGGGCTGTCCCGAATGGTATAAAGCACGGCACCGCTCGCAACGAAATGCTTCCTCGCATGCGAACGGCGAGCTACCCACCCATCACGCCATCGACAGAAAGTGAGACATCGTCGTCGCGGGTCACACCGAGCCGGCTCGCCGTTCCATCTCCGATGTTCCCCGGAGCGCGGCCGTCCCGGTCTGACCGAACTTCGGTAGCGTGCAGATCCAGCGAGGACCAGGGAGGTCCGCAATGACACACACGTTCCCGGCCGCCGCCGCACCGTCCGCTCCCGCCAGCTCCGTCGGTCTGCGCGTCCTCCGGCGCAATACGCGCCCGGGCGTCGATCCGCTGGAGGAGGTCCGGTGGGAGAAACGCCGTACCGTCATCGGCAACCCCGACGGCTCGGTCGTGTTCCAGATGGACGACATCGAGGTGCCGGCGGGCTGGTCGCAGCTCGCCACCGACATCGTCGTCAGCAAGTACTTCCGCAAGGCCGGCGTGCCGGGCGAGCCGGGCCACGAAACCAGTGTGCGGCAAGTGGTTAGGCGGATCGCCCGCACCATCCGCCGGGACGGCGAGGCCCAGGGCGGCTACTTCGCCACCGCGGAGGACGCGGACGCCTTCGAGGCGGAGCTGACCTACCTGCTGGTGAACCAGATCGGCGCCTTCAACTCGCCGGTGTGGTTCAACTGCGGCCTCTACCACGAGTACGGTATTGCCGGCTCGGGCGGGAACTTCTACTTCGATCCCGCCACGCGCGAGGTCCGCGCCACCGAGGACTCCTACTCGCGGCCCCAGGTCTCGGCCTGCTTCATCCAGTCGATCGACGACGATCTCATGTCGATCTTCGAGCTCGCGCGCAACGAGGCGCGGGTCTTCAAGTGGGGGTCCGGCACCGGCACGAATTTCTCCAAGCTCCGCGGCCGGATGGAGAAGCTCTCGGGCGGCGGCACCTCCTCGGGACTCATGTCGTTCCTCGAAGTGCTCGACAAGGGCGCGGGTGCCACCAAGTCGGGCGGCACCACGCGGCGCGCCGCCAAGATGGTGGTGCTCGACATGGACCACCCGGAGATCATGGACTTCATCCGGTGGAAGGTGCGCGAGGAGAAGAAGGTCGCGGCCCTGGTCGCCGCCGGATACTCCTCGGACTTCAACGGCGACGCCTACGGCACCGTCTCGGGCCAGAACTCCAACAACTCCGTGCGCGTCTCCGACGCGTTCATGGACGCCGTGGTGAACGACGGGGCGTGGCAGACGACCTTCCGCACCACCGGCCAGGTGCACGAGACGCTGCGCGCCCGCGAGCTGTGGCGCGAGATCGCCGAGTCGGCCTGGAAGTGCGCCGATCCCGGCGTCCAGTTCGACGACACGATCCAGCGCTGGCACACCTGCAAGACCACCGACCGCATCAACGCGACCAATCCCTGCCTCCGGCGCGGGACCCGGCTGTTGACCCGGGAGGGATGGCGGCAAGTCGAAGACCTGGCGGGACTTGCGGTCGATCTCTTCGACGGCGCGGGCTTCGTCCTGGGCCGGGTCTGGAGCACCGGACGGCGCGCGCTGGTCCGGGTGACGGCGGCGAACGGCATGACGGTCGACGTGACGCCCGACCACCGGATCCTCACCGATCGCGGTTGGATCCAGGCGCGCGATGCCGACGGGCTCGGCGTGCCGATTCTCGCGCTCGATGGCGCCGGTGGCGGTGCCGTGGTCGCCGACGAGTCCCGGCAGCGTGATGCGTTTCCCGAACTCCCGCCGGGAGCGGAATCGGCCCCGCAGGGGTCGGTCGCGGTCGCAGACGTGCTACCGATGAACCACGCCCGGATCCAGCGGTGGCTGCCGGTCCGCGTCGAGGTCCTCGACGAGACGGACGATGTCTACGACTTCTCGGCCCCGACCACCTCCATGGGCCTGGCCAACGGACTGGTCGTCCACAACTGCTCCGAGTTCGTCTTCCTGGACAACACCGCGTGCAACCTCGCGAGTGTGAACCTGATGAAGTTCATGCGCCCGGACGGCGCTTTCGATATCGACGGGTACAAGCACGCGATCCGGGTGTTCTTCCTGGCGCAGGAGATCCTGGTCGGGCTCGCCTCCTACCCGACCGAGACCATCGCCAAGCGCTCCTACGAGTTCCGCCCGCTGGGGCTCGGCTACGCCAACCTGGGCACCCTGCTCATGATGCAGGGGCTGCCGTACGACAGCGACGGCGCGCGCGCCACCGCGGCCTGCCTCACCGCGCTCATGACCGGCGAGGCCTACGCGCTGTCGGCCGAGATGGCCGCCAGCAAGGGGGCGTTCGAGGGCTTCGCGGTCAACCGCGACAGCATGCTCGACGTGATCCGCCTGCACCGCGAGGCGGCGCGCAACGTGGACGCCTCGCTCGCCCCGCGCGACCTGCGGGCGGCGTCGATCGAGTGCTGGGACCGGGCGCTGGCGCTCGGGGGCCTGCACGGCTACCGCAACGCGCAGGCCACGGTGCTGGCGCCGACCGGGACCATCGGCCTGCTGATGGACTGCGACACGACCGGGGTCGAGCCGGACTTCGCGCTGGTCAAGTTCAAGAAGCTGGCGGGCGGCGGCTACTTCAAGATCGTCAACCAATCGGTGCCGGGGGCGCTGCGTCGCCTCGGGTACGACGACCCGACCATCGCCCGCATCATCCGCCACGCGCTGGGCACGGGCTCGTTCCAGGACGCGCCCCATATCAATCGCGCCTCGCTGCTCGAGCGGGGACTCACCGGCCCCGAGGTCGACCAGATCGAGCGCACGCTGCCGGGCATGCTCGACATGCGCTTCGCGTTCACCCGCGGGGTGATGAGCGACGATACCCTCTCGCGCATCGGCATCAGCATGCAGGAGCGCGAGAAGCCGACCTTCTGCGCCCTCGCGTACCTCGGCTACACCGACGCGCAGATCGCCGAGGCCAACGCCTCGATCTGCGGGAGCCTCACGGTCGAAGGAGCGCCGGGCCTCTCGCCGTTGCACCTGCCGGTGTTCGACTGCGCCAACCGGTGCGGCCCGTCCGGCACCCGCTTCATACCGGCCACCGGGCACATCCGCATGATGGCGGCCGTCCAGCCGTTCATCTCGGGCGCGATCAGCAAGACCGTGAACTTGCCACAGGACTCCACGGTCAAGGACGTCGAGCAGGTCTACTTCGAGTCGTGGCGCTCGGGGATCAAGGCGGTGGCGCTCTACCGCGACGGCAGCAAGCTGTCGCAGCCGCTCGCCACCGGGAAGAAGATCGAGGAGCCGGCCGCGGCCACGCCCGCCCATCCCAAGCTGCGGCGGCGCCGGCTGCCCAAGCGGCGGCACGGCTTCACCCAGGAGTCGCGCATCAGCGGTCACAAGGTGTTCCTGCGCACCGGCGAGTACGAGGACGGCACGGTGGGCGAGATCTTCATCGACATGCACAAGGAGGGCGCGGCGTTCCGGAGCATGATGAACTGTTTCGCGATCGCGGTCTCGATGGGCCTCCAGTACGGCGTGCCGCTGAACGACCTGGTGGACCAGTTCACCTTCACCCGGTTCGAGCCGCACGGCCGGGTGGACGGGCACGACAACATCCGCCTCTGCACCAGCGTCGTGGACTACGTGTTCCGCGTCCTCGGGCTCGAGTACCTGGAACGCACGGACCTGGCGCAGGTGAAGCCGGAGGAGCTCGGCATGGTGCGCTCGGTCGAGCACGCCACCGGCAAGCCGGTCGGGTTCGAGCACCACCGCGGGCCGAACGGGAGCGGGCACGGCAAGCCGGGCGAGAAGGAAACGCCGGCCGCGGTGCAGGCC
>NZ_JBOHGC010000232.1:0-4235 GCF_050699995.1 Actinokineospora sp.
GCCTTGCGCATGTCGGCGTAGTAGTCCTCCGGGTTCGTCGGCCACGACCAGTCGCACAGGATGGCCTGGTACGTGCCGTTGGGCTTCTCGTCCTGGCGCAGCGAGTGGCCCTCGTCGGGGTGGGCCAGCTTGGCGAGTTGACCCGCCGCGTCGGTGTTCACGTCGCCGCCGTCGATGGCGGGCAGCAGGTCGCCCAGCGCCCAGGCGAACGCCGCCCACGCCGAGCGGTACCGCGCGGCCGTGCCGACCGCCAGGTCGAACGAGGTCACGTCGTCGAGGTCGCCGAGTTGCCTGTCCTTGAGCGTGGCGGCGAACCGGTCCAGCACGCCCTGCACGTCGGCGGGGGAGGCGTCGAGGTGGAAGGACCTGTCGCGATCGGCCACCCACTGCTTCCACGCCTGCACGTTCGCGTGGTGGGCTGCCACGTCGTCCTTCTCCTGGTCGCGCCAGGACTGGTTCGGGTCCTGAGTGGAGTCGAGGACGATGCGGTCGAGGTGATCGGCGAACATCTCGCCGTACAGCGGGCCGAGGAACGTGCCGTAGGAGAAGCCCAGGAAGCTGATCTTCTCCTCGCCCAGCACCCGGCGGATCAGGTCCATGTCGCGGGCGGTGTTCATGCTGGTGATGTGCTTGCGCAGGTCACCGCCGCCGCTGACGCACGCGGCTTCCGCGGCCTTGGCGGCCTCGGTGTACTTGGGGAAGTCCGCCTCGGTCGGCCTGCTGACGGCCGGACCCGACTCGTGGGGGTCGCAGAACAGCTGCGTGGACTTCCCCACACCGCGCGGATCCATGCCGATCGTGTCGTACACCGCGGCTGCGGGCTGACCCTCCAGCGCCAGGGTCAGGCTCAGCCCCTCCGCGCCGGGACCGCCCGGGTTGGTGAACAGCACGCCGCGCCTGCGGGCCTTGTCGCCCGCCTGTTTGCGGGCGATCGCGATGGTGATCTTCTTGCCCGCGGGGTCGCGGTAGTCCATCGGGACCTCGACGGTCGTGCACTCGACGCCGCCGTCCTTGAGGTCGGCGTTCTCGCACTCGGCCCACTTGAGCTGCTGGCGTGCCACATCGTCGAGGCCGTCGGACTGCTGGGACTGGCTCGGCGCGGGCGCCGACTCCGGCGTCGTGCACCCCGCAAGTCCTATGAGGACAGTGAGGGTGATGGCCGTCGAACGCATCATGCTGGAGTTGTTCCTTTCACGAGTGATCCACCGCGAACGCTATTGGACTATGCCGGTGAGCGCAGTGCCGAAAGGCGTTCGGTGGATATCCCGTTCGGGTATAGCTTCCTTGTTTCAGAACAGATCGAGGGTCCAGGCGCGGCCCGCCGAGGAATGCGCTGCAGGGGCGTCCACATAGGCCTGCGGGTCAGCCGTTTTTCGCCGGAGTTTCCAGCCATGTGGCCGGAATTGCGGCTGGTGTGGGGGAGCCGTTCGCCACGATGGCGCTGTTGACTCTTCGTCATCGGCGCGAAAGCCGGCCACGCTGCGCCAGAAGTGCTGCCCGGACACGGTTCCCGACGCCGAGCCTGGCAAGGATCGTGCTGGCTTCGTCTTTCACCGTGCCCACGCTCAGGTGTAGCCTGCCGCCGCCGAGGACTCCGGCGTGCTCGAACTGTTGTGTCACACCTGGCCGGACAATCGACGCGTCCTGTTGGAGCGCGCGACCGAGATCGCGCGAGACCCGCGGTCGGCGGGGCTGGGGGCGGGCGGTCGGTGCACGGTTGTGATGGTCGATCACCCCACGTCCTGCCCACGGCGCCCGTCCCGGGGGTGGCGCAGATGCCCAGCTCCAACCCCTTGGCGTGCACGTGGTCCGCCTTCCAGCTCAACCAAGGGGCGGCGTATGGGCCCGATCACCCGCCGTCCGGGCGGCGCCGGGGGCCCGGTCGCCGGCGCCGCCGCGATCAGGATCCCTGAGGCAGGCGCCACCCACGTCCTCGCCATTCCGGACCTCCACCGTCGAACAGTCGAGCGCATCGATCCCCGTCGTCCCGCGGGGGTGCGCGCTCACTGCCGCCACCACTGCTGGTTGGAGCCCGAGTGGCAGTCCCACAGGATCACCGGACTGTCCTTTGTGGTCTGGGCGTTGAACACGTCGAGACAGCGGCCGGAGGCGTCGTGCCGGAGCGTCCCGGTCGGGGTGCGGGTGAACCGCTGCGCCGGGGAGCCGTCGCAGGGGCCGGTCTCGACGGCGGAGCCGTTCGTGGTCGCCCTCGGGCGCAGGCACTTGGCCCCGCCGACGGTCGACAGGGCGCCGTTGTGGGCGAACTGCTGGTTGGCCCCGCCGTGGCAGTCCCAGATGATCAGCGGGGCGCCGTCGGTCGCGGCGCCGCCGCGCACGTCCAGGCACAGCCCACTGGCGCGGCCGACGATCTCGGTCGCGCCCGCGGCGACCGTGCCCGATGAGTGCACGCGGAACATCGCGGTCCCGTGCGCCGGAACGGACGCGCTGATCGCGGTCGTGGTGGTGGTGACCGCGCCCGACCACAGGTCGGTGACCGTCGCCGACGCGGCGGGCAGGCCGACCGCGGTCAAGGTGGTGGCGATGGTCGCGGTCGTGGTGGTGGTGTTGAGCAGCGCTACCGCGCGGTCACCGTTGGCCAGCGGGCCGGGTGAGCACCTGCAGGCCACCCGCGTTCGACACCCGTCGGGCGGGCACGCCGAGGGTGTCCTGGCCTGGGGAACATGCATCACCGCGGCCCTCAGGTCACGCTCGGCGGCGCGGAAGCGACGAGCCGGGCGCTCGGACGTGTCCGGTCCAAGGGCCGCCTGGATGACTTCGGCGTCGGTGAGCGCGGCCTGCGCGGGGTGGGCGAGGTACCGCCGGACTGAGCGGTGGCGGAACTCGTAGACGGTCCCGGACCGGCGCAGCACCCCGCGGCGGTGGGCGTCGTCCAGGAAGTCGAGCAACCGCCACGGCGCCTGTCCGGTCAGGGCCAGGCGGGCCGCGCCCGCACGATATGCGATCCACGCTGAGTCGCCCACCACGATCAAGCTGATCGCCGTGGCCGTGAGCAACGCGATGAGACCCGCACCCAGGCTGACGGTGAAGCTGTCCGCGCTCCGCCAGGCGACGACTCACTCCATCGAGACCGCTTCGGCCGCGACCAGCCTGGGTCCCAGGTCTTGGTGAACCACCACCAGACGTGGGTGCCCAGCACCCAGACGGCCGGCATGGCCAACGCGGCGGCGATCGATGCGCGCACGACGGCGAGCCTGCGGTCGGCGACCAGCGCCTCGCGGGCGCTCGGTGCGGCCATGGCCACCGAGGGATCGTCCTCCAGCATCCCCCACACCGTGCCCAGCACGATGACCGCGCCCGCGAGGAGAAGACTTTGTGGGCTCAGCAAAACCGCCGCCGTGTCGGACTCCGGGTCGATCGCCGCCCGCCACTTCGCCACATCGGTGCTCCCGGGTGGCAGGAACTCGCCCATCAGCTCGAGGTACGCGCCGAGCACGTACAGGATGACGATCCCGATGCCGCCCAGCGAGGCAAGAACGACGACGCTGAACAGTGGCATCGCCACCAGGCTCCGACTGGCCATGCGCCACGAGAATGACGACGCGAGACAGGCAGGTTCCGCGTCGCCACCAGCGGACAGGCGCCACAGGCGCAGCTCCTGGCTCTCGGTGCGGTCGAGGAGCCGTGCGAGGGCGGAGAGCCACCGCTGTGCCTGCTCCACGCGGTATCCCTTGTCCGGCTCGCCGCCCACAGCCCCGGATCGCAGCGGCGCCCGATAGAGCGCGGGCACGTACCGCTCGAGCAGGTGCGCCTGGATCGTTTCGGTCGTCGGGAACGCGCACAGGTCTTCGGGACGGGTCGCCGGGTCCTCATACGCCACCCGCGCCAGGTAGAGCATCAGCGGCGTGGACAGCGCCTCGGCGACGGGGTTCGGCGGCCCGGCCCGCAGCGCGGCGACCACCGGATCCCAGCGGCGCGCCGAGGTGCTCGGCTGCAGGTACTTCTTCGCTCCGGTGTGCCGGACGGGCTTGAGCCGCACGACGCGCGTGTCGCCGAGCTGGATCACCTCGTCGGGGATGATCCGGGTGTAGGATCCGGCAGCGCACGCCAGGACGAACCGCCGGTCGGGCGCGCCCAACGCGACGGCGAGTGCGCGCCGCGCGGCGGCCCAGCGGTCCTGGGGCAGCTCGTCGAGCCCGTCGAGCACCGGCAGCACGCGCCGGGTGTCGACCAGGTCGAGCGGCGCGGGCGCCCGCGGGCAGCGCCGGGTCCTCGGG
>NZ_JBOHGC010000233.1:0-4501 GCF_050699995.1 Actinokineospora sp.
GGGCAGGCCCGCGTTGGCCGCCGCCTCGGTCGCCGCCACCAGCCAGTCCAGCCGCTGGCTGGCCAGGTCGGCGGGCGCGCGGTCGGCGGCGAGGAGGTACAGCTCGGCGGCCAGGTCGCGGGAGCCGCGGCGGATCGCGGTCTCGGCGGCGACGACGAGCGAGCGGGCCACCTGGGCGTCGGGCGCGGCGGAGGCGAGCGCCAGGTGGCGGTCGCGCTGGTCGTCGAAGGTGACCGCGTCGGCCAGCAGCCGGTGCGCCTCGACGCGCTGCTCGGCGTCGGCGAGTTCGGCGACGATGGAGGCCGCGGCGGGCGGGGTGAAGCGGATGTTCTCCTCGTCGGTGACGACGAGACCAGCCTGCACGGCGTGGCGGATGTCGTGGCGGGCGTCGGCCCGGCCCGCCCGCAGCAGCAGGCGGATCGTCGGGCGGGTCGCGAGCGCGCACATCAGCAGCGTCTGCCGAACCCGGGGAGCCACGCCCGCCAGCCGCTCGTGCACCAGTGCCGCCACCCCCGGCGGCAGCGGGGCGGGCGCGCGCAGGCCAGTGCGCTCGGAGAACGCGCCTGCCAAGGTCAGCGCCAGGTAGGGGTTGCCCTCGGAGTCGGCGTGGATGGCCACGGCGGTGCGGGCGGGCAAGCCGTAGGCGTCGAACAGCTCGGCGAGGTCGTCGGCGGTCAGCGGCGGAACCGGCAGCCGTAACAGGGGTCGCGGCGCGAGCAGGGCGGGTGGCACCGGCCGTGGGTCGGCGCCGTCGGCGTCCTCGGCGAGGTCGGTCGGCTCCTGGACCCGGCCCGCGACCACTACCCGCACCGCGCTGCCGGGAAGCCGCCGCGCGGCGTAGGCGAGGATGTCTGCGGAGGTGGCGTCGATCCACTGGACGTCGTCGAGCAGCACCAGGACCGGGGTGTCGGC
Source organism: Actinokineospora sp. (assembly GCF_050699995.1). GTDB lineage: Bacteria > Actinomycetota > Actinomycetes > Mycobacteriales > Pseudonocardiaceae > Actinokineospora. Next base: position 913 of record NZ_JBOHGC010000233.1, read on the forward strand.
GGCGAGGCCGAGCAGCAGCGAGTGCCAGGCCATGCGCAGCGCGGGTGATCCCTGCGGGTCGACGCGCTCGCCGCGCAGCACGTCCTCCACGGCGCGGCGCTGGGGTTCGGGCAGGTCGGCCACGGCCGTGCCGGGCACTTGGGCGAGCAGGTCGGCCAGGGCGGTGCCGGGGATCCAGCGCTCGTTCTCCGCGCTGGTGGCCCGCAGGACGCGCCCCTGGGCCGCGGCGGCCACCTCGTCGAGCAGGGTGGTCTTGCCGATGCCGCTGGGCCCGGTGAGCAGCACCCCGCCGCCGTCGGCGAGATGGCCCTGCAGACTCCCCAAAACCCGTGCCCGACCGACGATGCGCGCCGCCCGGTCCGCGGACGGGCGCACATCCGCGCTGGGACCTACCTCGCCGTCCACAGCGAAGAGGATAGGACGCAACCGGTCGACACCGACGTTCGGGCATGCCCGAACGATCTCCACGCGGCCCTGGGCGGCCGTCCCCATGTCCATGAACTCGGCGCTACGCGGCGCGATGCCTGCCGGCGGGCCGCAGAAATCCTTGCCCTGGACCACGTTCGGCGGGCCTGCCGCCGTCCAACCGGGCGGAGCCCGCGTACTCCCCCGGCGCGCCAACGGCGTCACCCCGTCCGGGCGTCGGCGCGGCGGTGTCGCGGCGCACTAAGAGCAGCAGGCCCAAGGCGAACACGAGCACACCGTGCCCCACCACGCGCGACGCGGGGACCGCGTCGGCGACCAGGTCGTACACCGAATATCCCAGCAGCACCACGACGAAGCCCGCGAGCACCGGGATCAGCCCGGACGCCGCACGGGGCCGCAGCGCGGCCCACGCGAGCCCGATCCCGAGTGCGAGCGTCCACGCGGTGCTCTCGTTGACCAGGTGGCCGGCGAACGGCCCGGCGTGCCCGTGCCCGACGTGCGCCATCGCCGCGTCGGCGCCCACGATCTGCGCGATGGCCAGCGTCGACTGGGCCACCGCGACCACACCCAGCCCGATCCGCGGCCACACCCTGGTCGGGCTCGGCGCCGCGGCGAGGACCGCGTCGGTCAGGTCGGGCACCGCGACGGCTGCACGCACCCGAAGCGAACGGGTCAGCGCCACCACGCCCACCTGCCACTGCCTGCAGGCCACGCACTCGGCGAGGTGCCGGTCGGTGGCCTCGGCGGGCGCGGGCTCAACTTCACTGTCGAGCCGTGCGGACACGGCTTCGCGGCACGTCACACAGTCCACGTCACAGTTGGTCGCCCGTTCGGCCCTGGAAGTTCCCCCGACTTCCTCCGCTACGCTGCGCAGCGTGGGAGCACCAGAGGGCGACCAGATCGACGGCCATGACGAACTGACGGTGTGCGCGCTCGCCGCGGGCGCGGGCGACCGGCGTGCCTTGGAGAGATTCGTCCGAGCCACCCAGCGCGACGTCTGGCGATTCCTCGCCCACCTGACACACATCGACCTGGCCGACGACCTGACGCAGGAGACCTACCTGCGCGCCCTGCCCAGCCTCACCCGCTTCGCCGGCCGCTCCACCGCCCGCACGTGGCTGTTCTCCATAGCCCGCCGCGTCGCGGTCGACAATGTCCGATCGGCACTGACCCGCCCGCGGCTGGCGGCGACAGACGACTGGGCCGGCTCAGCGGAAACCCGCCACGCGTCGACGCATGCCGGGGTGGCGGGGTTCGAGGACATGGTGGAGATGAACCTGCTCTTGGCGGGCCTGTCGGCGCAACGACGGGAAGCGCTGGTGCTGACGCAGGTACTCGGACTGTCCTATAGCGAGGTGGCGGAGATCTGCGGCTGTCCACTCGGGACCGTCCGCTCGCGCATCGCCCGCGCCCGCGAGGATCTGCTGCAGGCGGACGGAACCCGCCGAACCTCGTCAGGTTGATCCGGTCGCACCGGTCAGCCCCACCGACTCAAGTCCTCCCGCCGCAACGCCGCTGCGAGCAGATCACCGAACCGGTCAGGCGTGCAGGCGAACGCAGGAACCCCCAGAGCGGCAAAAGCAGCGGCATTGTCATGATCGTAGGAAGGCGCGCCGGAGTCAGCCAGGGCCAGCAATGCCACCAGCTGCACACCGGATTCGACGATCATCCGAGCCCGCGCCAACATCTCGTCTCGGTTCCCACCCTCATAAAGGTCACTCACCAATACCACCAGCGTCTCCTCGGGCTTGGTGATCAGCCCCTGCGTGTACGCGAGCGCCCGGTTGATGTCGGTCCCACCGCCAAGCTGAGTCCCGAAGAGAACATCCACCGGGTCCGCAAGCAGATCCGTGAGATCCACCACCGCCGTGTCGAACGCGAACAACTGAGTGCGCAGGGCACGCATCGATGCCAGAACGGCGCCGAAAAGGCTTGCGTACACCACGGATTCCGCCATCGAGCCCGACTGGTCGATCGCGAGGATCACGTCCCGCTGGATGCTCTTGTTGCGCCGCCCATACCCGACAAGCCGTTCCGGCACGACCGTGCGCAGCTCAGGCGAGTAGTTGCGCAGGTTGGCGTGAACCGTCTTGCCCCAGTCGATGTCCGCGTGCCGGGGACGCGCGCTGCGGGCCGCACGGTCGAGCGCCCCGCGCACCGCGGCGCGGGTCGGCTCACCCAGTCGGCTCTCCAGGTCGTCCACGACTGTCCGCACGACGTCGCGCGCGGTCTCCTTGGTGCGTTCCGGCATCACCGAGTTGAGCGACAGCAGCGTCCCCACCAGGTGCACGTCCGGCTCGACCGCCGAGAGCAGTTCCGGCTCGAGCAGGAGCCGCTTGAGGCCCAGCCGCTCGACGGCGTCGCGCTGCATGACCTGCACGATGGAACTCGGGAAGTAGGCGCGGATGTCGCCCAGCCACCGGGCGACCCGCGGCGCGGACGCGCCCAGGCCTGCCGAGCGCGGCGCCCCTGATTCCGGTTCCGGCTGGTACAGGGCGGCCAGCACACCGTCCATTTTGGAGTCTTCGGCGTCCAGCCCGACGCCGGTGCCGTCCTCGTCGCCGCCGAGGACCAGGCGCCAGCGCCGCAGGCGTTCGTCGGTCATCGCACCCCCAGCAGTGTCGCGAGCACGGGCACGGCGGCCGCCGCCCGCTGCTCATCGATCTGCGCCACCACCACGGGCACACCCGAGCCGCGCCGGGCGGCGCGTTCGCCGATCGTGCGCCGCTCCGGTCCGGCGAACGCGCCGAAAGGGCGCCGCAGCAAGGGAAGGACCTGGGCGAACTGGTCGGCCGCGATGCCCGCGAGCCAGCGGTCGAGGACGTCGAGGAGCGTGTCGTCGTGGATCAGCAGCAGGGCGCCGCCCGCGAAGAAGCCCTCGATGTAGGCGGCGGCCGCGGCGGGCGCGACACCCGCGGTCAGCTCGCGGCCCAGCCGCAGCGCGACCTCGTCGGTGGCCACCCGGTCGGCGTCGTGCAGCAGCCGGGTGACCCGGCCCGCGAGCAGCGGCGGCGCGGAGTCCCTGGCGGCCACGGCCGCGAGCGCGTCGAGCCACTGGGCGGTCGCGTCCTCGCCGAGCAGGCCGGTGGCTTCGTGCACGCCGTCGACCAGCGCGCACAACTCTTCGGCGGCTTGGTCGTCGAGGCCGTGCGCGGCCCGGGGC
>NZ_JBOHGC010000234.1:0-34214 GCF_050699995.1 Actinokineospora sp.
AACTCAAAGACCAACCCGGCTGGCGCCTCAAACAAACCCGACCAGGACTGTTCGTCTGGACCACACCCACCGGCGAGAACCACGCCGTCGACCAAGAACCACTCATCGACTACGACATGCCCTCACCGAGACCGGCCGAACCGGAGCGGTGCGGCACTGCCGCCGACACCGCACCGTTTTGACCGAGAGGTGGTGACCGTGCTGGTGGGCGGCTTCGGGACCGCGGCAACGATCTCCTCGTCTGGCCGGATCTCCGGCACGCCGGCCAGAGCACGCGCGGCCGTCGAACCTGCCGACCCTGTGTTGTTTCAGGTCAGATGTAAGGCCTCCGCGAGGTACTTGTGGGTGAGGGTTGACTGTTCGAAGATCTCGAAATGGCCGCCCACCATGGTGTGCAGTTCGAACCCCGCGGTGGTCTGTTGCCTCCACCGACTCTGCGCGTCGTGGGAAGCCCGGGGGTCTTCGGTGCCGGCCAGGACGGTGAGCGGGATGTCCAAGGGTGGTTCCGGGCGGTATTCGTACGTTTCCTTGACGCTGAAGTCTGCTCGGACCGCGGGCAGGATCATGTCCACGAAGGACTCGTCCGCCAGCAGCCACTCCGGGGTTCCACCCAGCTCACGCAGCATTCGCAGCAGTTGGGGGCGGGTCATGCCGGTCACCATCGGACCGTCGTCGAACGGGTGGCCGGGGGCCGAGCAGCCGGAGACGATGAGGCGGGTGGGCATGGGGGCGCCCTGGCGGCGGATCTCCCTGACCAGTTCGAACGCCACCAAAGCGCCGAGGCTGTGGCCGTAGACGGCGTAAGGGCGGTCGGCCGCCTCGCCGAGGACGAGCTCGGCGAGGGCGGTGACCAGGGGTTCCATGTGTTCGTGTGCGGGTTCCCGGAATCGGGCTTCGCGGCCGGGGGGCTGGACCGGCAGCACGGCCACGTCGGGGACCTGGCCCAGCCAGGTCCGGAACGCCGACGCTCCCCCGCCCGCGTGGGGCAGGCAGAACAACGGGAGTCCCGGGCCTGCTTGGGCCTTGAACGGCAGCCACTTGCTTGCGACGTCGACAGCGGTCATGGCTGCCTCAGCCGAGGATCTCGACGCGGACGTACGGGGGTGGGGCCTGGAGGGTGTCCAGGTCCGCCTCCAGCACCACCTGGTCGTGGACTCGGCTTACCTCGCGGAAGCCGGCGAAGGCGTAGGTCACCTGCATCATGCGGTTGCGGCCGGTTTCGACGAAGTCGGCGCGGACCTTGGCGCCTGCTTCCTTGGCCAGGCCCATGACGTGGTTGAGCATGACCATGCCGACGCCACGCGACATGACGCGGCAGGACATGAGCATCATCCTCAAGCGCCAGACGTCCTCGGCCTTTTCGACGAGGGCCAGTCCGATTTTGCCGTAGCTGCCGAACTTGTCGGTGAGGGAAGCGACCAGCAGGAGGTGCTCAGGCGATTCACGCAAGACGTCCAGTTCATCGTAGGAGTAGGTGCGTCCCGTCGAGTTGAGCTGGTTGGTGCGCACAGTCAGTTCCTCGGCCCGCTGGAGGTCTTCCTGGCGGGCCGGTTCGATGGTGAAGGTCATCTCGAGGCCGGCGAGGAAGTCGTTGTTGGTGCCGACGAACTCGCGTTCCAAGTCGTCCCGGGCGATTTGGCCCTGGTACATCTCGCGCCGCAGTGCGGACTCGTCGGTGACGAAACGCGGGATGAACTCGGCGCGGGCCAACGCTTCATCGAGGTCGGCGACGTCGACGCAGGTCACCTCGGGGACGACGTGCGCCACCTCGGCGCGCTCGAATTCCTGGTCGTCGACGAAGGCGAAGGCGTCGAGGCCGAGGTTGAGGCCCTTGGCGATGTGCTTGATCGAGTCGGACTTGGCGTTCCAGTTCGCCTGGGGGTACAGGAACATCTCGGTCAGGCCGAACTCGGCGAGCTTCGCCATGGCGGCGTCGTGGTCGTTCTTGCTGGCGATGGAGTGCAGGACACCCATCTTGTCGAGGCGGTGGATGTGCTCGACCACCTCGGGCCGCAGGGTCACGGCCTCGTCTTCGAGCAGGACCCCGTCCCACAGGGTGTTGTCGAGGTCCCACACGACGCACTTGATTCGGCCCTGCACGGGCTTCTCGGGAGCCACGAACACCCCGGGCTCCACACGGGGCTCCACATCAGTCTGCACACTCACGTCAGTTCATCTCCCGATATGCCTCGCCGGCGATGGTGATCCGCTGGACCTCGTTACTGCCCTCGATGATCTCCATCACCTTGGCGTCGCGGTAAAGCCTGGCCACGGGGTAGTCCGGGCCGCACCCGTTCGCGCCGTGGATCTGGACGGCCTCCGACGCGTGGCGGGCCGCGGCGACGGAGGCGAAGTACTTCGCCACCCAGGTGGCCATCAGGGTGGCCGAGTCGCCCTCGTCCTTGAGCCTGCCTGCCTCCGCCACCAGGAGCCGGGCCGCGCGGGCGTCGGTGAGCATGTCGGACACCTTCGCCTGGATCAGCGGGAACTCGCGGATCGCGGTCCCGCCGACAGTGCGCTTCGACGTGTACGCCGTGCACGCGTCCAGGCAAGCCTGGATGATGCCGACCGACCCGGCCGCCACGCTGAACCGGCCGAGGTCGAGGGTGCCGGTCAGCACCATCCCCGCGGTGAACCCACTCGGGCCGAGCAGGGCGTCCGGGCCGACCGAGACGTCCTTGAAGGACACCTCGGCGAGCATGGAACCCCTGGTGCCCAGGATCTCCGTGATCGGGCTGACCTCGACGCCCGGCGTGTCCCCTGGCACCAGAAACGCGCCCATGCTCGTCTCGGTGCGGGCGAACACCAGGTACAGGTCGGCCCGGTTGCCGTTGGTGATCCACTTCTTGACGCCGTTGATCGTCCAGCCGCCGCCCGCGGGCACCGCGGTCGTCGTGATCCCGGCGGCGTCACTGCCCGCGCCGGGCTCGGACAGGCAGAAGGCACCAAGGGTCGCACCGCTGGCGAGGGCCGGGGCCCACTGGTCGAGCTGGGCCTGGCTGCCCCAGCGGGCCAGGGTCCAGGACACCATGGTGTGCACGGTGAGCAGGCTGCGCACCGACGAGCAGCCGCGGCCCACCTCCTCGTGGATCGCGCCGAGCGTCACCATGTCCATCCCCGAGCCACCGAGCGCGTGCGACAGGAACGGCGCCCACAACCCGGCCGCGCCGATCCGCTCCAGCAGCTCCTCCGGGATCCGCGCGTCCCGCTCGAAAGCGTTGGCGTGTGGGGCGATGTGGGTGTCGACGAACGCGCGGGCCGCGGCGCGGTCGTGGACCGCGCCGAGGTCCGGCGCGGTTGCCATGGCCGTCATGCTCACACCGACGCGACCGCGGCCGAGCAGCGCTCGACCAGGGTCGCCATCGAGTCCGCGGAGCGGAAGTTGTCGAGCTGCAGCTCCGTGTTCGGGATGGTGACACTGAAGGTCTTCTCGACGAACATCACCAGCTCCATGGCGAACAGGGAGTTGACGAACCCGAGCGCGAAGATGTCCTGCGAGGCGTCGATCTCGACGTCCGGGAACCGGCCCTTGATGAAGGCCAGGATCTGGGTGGTGGCGTTGTCCGACATCATGTCTCCTTTGTCTTGAGTGGATTACTTGGAAGAGCCGGTGTAGTCGTAGAAGCCGCGGCCGCTCTTGCGGCCGTGCAGGCCCGCCTCGGTCATCTGCTTGAGCAGCGGACACGGCCGGTACTTGGGGTCGGCGTAGTGCTCGTGCAGCACCTCGATGCTGTAGAGCACGGTGTCCACGCCGATCAGGTCCGCGGTCTCCAACGGGCCCATCGGGTGCCCGAAGCAACTGCGGAACACCTCGTCGACGCCTTCGGCGGTGGCCACGCCCTCGTACACCAGGGTCGCGGCCTCGTTCATGAAGACGTGGGACAGCCGGTTGGAGATGAACCCGCACGAGTCCTTGACGTCGATGGCGTGCTTGCCCATCGCGGCCAGCAGATCGCGGGTGCGCTGGATGGTTTCCGGCGAGGTGTGGAAGCCAGGGATCAGCTCGACCGCGGGCTTGGCGGGCACCGGGTTCATGAAGTGCACGCCGATCACGTTGGCCGGGCGGCTGGTCACCGCCGCCACCTTGGTGATCGGGATGGCCGAGGTGTTCACCACGAACACGGTCTCGGGCCCGCATGCCACGTCCAGTGCCTGGTACACCTCGCGCTTGATCGTCCAGTCCTCGGGTACGTTCTCGATCACCACGTCGACCTTGGCCAAGGCGTCCGCGCCGACGCCGGTGCTGATCTTGGCGAGCACCTCGTCCGGGTCGACCGCGGGACCGCCCATCATCCGGCTGAACCTGCAGTTGTTCCGGATAGTTGCCAGCGCCTGGGCGAGAATCGCCTCGCTGGTGTCGACCAGGATCACCTCGTGTCCGGTCTGCGCCAGGTTCTGGGCGACTCCGACGCCCATGACACCCGCGCCGATTACGCCTACCACGGTCATGACCGCTCCGTTTCGTGTGAGTTCGCGTTGAGGGAAGCCATTTGTGTCACCGACCGCGCCTGCGGGCGCCCGCCGCCTCCAGCCCGGAGCGGCGCAGTTGGGCGCGGACGCCACCGTCGCCGTTCGCGGTCTCGGCCGCCGCGGGACCGTCCGCCGCCGCCTCGACGACCTTGGCCAGCGAGGCGACCGTGGGCGCCTCGTAGAGGATGTGCGGCGGCAGTTCGTCGAGCTCGAACTTCTTGCGCAGCGCGGCGACGATGTTCACCCCGAGCAGCGAGTTGCCGCCGAGTTCGAAGAAGTTGTCGAGCACGCCGACCTGCTCCAGGCGCAGCGCCTCGCACCACATTTCCGCGATGGTCTCCTCGGTGACCCCCGACGGCTCCTGGAACAGCGTCACCAGGTCGGGCCGCGGGTGGCGGGTGCCGCCGCCCTCAGCCATGGCGGAGGACATCACCGCCTCAAGGGTGAACTGCGAGCTGAACCGGACCATGGTGTCGAAGTCCTGTGTGGACACCACCACCCGCGGCTCGCCGCAGTCCAGGGCGCGCAGCAGCGACTGCCAACCCTCGGCGAACCCGATGCCGATGCGCTCCCGGTTCTCCAGCAGGAACTCCTGCAGGGTCTCCGAGTAGCCCGCGAGCCCGTCGGCCCACGCGTTCCAGATCCACTCGCCCCAGTCGACGGAGAGCACGGTGCGTCCGGTGGCGGCGAGCTGGTGGGCGTAGGCGTCGAGGAAGGCGTTGGCGGAGCAGTAGTCCACCTGGCCGGGGCCGCCGCCGGTGGCCGAGGTGATCGAGGAGAACAGGACCCAGAAGTCCAGCTGCACCTCGTCGGGCTCGCCGATGCGCAGCGCCTCGGCGATGGCCAGGGTGCCCGCGACCTTCGGCGCCAGCACCTGGTCGAGTTCCTCGGGCTGCTTGAACTGCATGAGCCCCATGCCCGGCACACCCGCGGCGTGCAGCACGCCGTTGAGCGCGCCGAAGCGCTCCAAGGCCACATCCACGGCCCGCCGGACGTCGGCGGCGTTGCTGACGTCACCGGCGACGATCTCGACTTCGGCGCCGAGGTCGAGCAGGGCGAACACGCCCGCCACGCGTCGGCGGAGAGTCGCGTCACCGGTGTCTCCGGCCAGGATCGCCGGCCAGGTCTCCCGCTCCGGCAGACCGTTGCGGCCGAACAGGACCAACTTCGCGCCGCAGTCCATGGCCAGCTGCTCGGCCATGGCCAAGCCGATCCCGCCGAGACCGCCGGTGATCAGGAAGACCCCGCCGTCCCGGAGCACCGTGCTGTCCACAGTGGAGGGAGCGGTCATCGACTCGTAGGAGGGCAGCCAGCGCCTGCCGTGGCGCAGGGCCACGATCCGGTCGGTGAACGGCCTGCGCAACTCGGCGACCAGCGCCTTGACCGCGCGGGGGCCGAGATCGGCGTCCACGTCGAGCAGCCGGGCGCTGACCGTCGGGTATTCGAGCGGGATCACCATGCTGGGCCCGGTCAGGGTCGCGGCGTGCGGGTTGGCCGGGTCGCCGGGGAGCACCTGCTGGGTGCCGGCGGAGGCGACATCGAGCGACCAGCCCTCCATGCCCAGCTCACCGGCCGCCCTGGCCAGCGCGACCAGGGTGTGCAGGCCGAGCCGGACGGTCTCGTCGCCGGACTCCTCGCCCAGCGTCCACAGGTGCACCACCCGCTCCAGCGGGGTGCCCGCCGAACGCAGGTCACGCAGCAGGGCGAGGGTGTCGTCGACGTTGCCCGGCCGCAGCGTGTGGCTGTTCTCCTTGACCGAGTACGCCGTGCCCGGGCGGACCAGGCGCAGCGTGGCCCCGGTGTCCGCGACGGACTTCCGCAGACCCTCGACTACGTCTTCGGCCGCGCCGTCCCGGGTGAAGACCAGCCACTCGCGCGGCTGCTCGGTCGCCGCGGCGGGCGCCGCGGTCTGGCGCCACACCGGGAGGTGCAGCCACTGCTCCTGCGGCAGCTTCGGCAGGTCCGCGAGCACCTCCAGGGTGGCCTCGGCCGGGATCTGACCTGGCTGCGGCACCGCGCCGCGGGCCGGGGGCTCGATCCAATAGTCCTGCCGCTGGAACGGATAGGTGGGCAGCGGGATCCGGTTGGGCCGGGTCGCCAGGTCGGCGTCGGCGTTGTGCCGGTCGTGATAGGTCGTCCAGTCGATCTCGACGCCGGTCAGCCAGAGCCGGGCGAGGCAGTCGGTGAGGACCGCGTCGTCCGCGCGGGTGTCGCCCGCGGGCGGCAGCGTGTTCAGGATGAGCGGCCACCGGCTGGGCGGGCAGTTCGCGCCGCGGATCATCGCGCCGAGCGACTGGCCGGGGCCGATCTCCACGATGACGAGTTCCTCGTCGGCGAGCAGCGTGGCGATGCCCGAGGCGAACTGCACGGTCTGGCACATGTGCCGCGCCCAGTAGGCCGGGTTGGTGACCTGCTGCGCAGTCACCCGCGTGCCGGTGACGTTGGAGATGTAGTCGATCTCCGGCGCGTTGAGCGTGATGTTGTCCTTGACCCACGTGGTCAGCTCGTCGCTGATCTCGTTGAGCATCCGGGAGTGGAACGCGTGCGTGGTCTGCAGTTCCCGGCACGGGACCTCGGCCTCGCGCAGGTCCGCGACGAAGGCGGCCATCGCCTCGGTCGGACCGGCGACCACCGTCATCGACGGCCCGTTGACCGTGGCGATGTCGAGCCCGCGCTCCTGGAGCCCGTAGGCGCCCAGGTCCGCCACCGACAGCGACACCCCGGCCATCGCGCCGCCGGGCAGCGCCTCGATCAGCTTCGCCCGATGCGCCACCAGCTTCAGCGCGTCCGGCAGCGACAGCACGCCGGACAGGCACGCGGCCACGTACTCGCCGAGGCTGTAGCCCAACATCACCCGCGGCTGCAGACCCCACGTCATCAGGGTCTTCGCCAGCGCGTACTCGACGGCGAACAACGCGGGCTGGACGACCTCCGTGCGCTCCAAAGTGGAGACACGCGGGTCGGTGCCCGCGCCTGCCCGGCCCATCATCGCGGCCAGGTCGAGACCGCCGCCGCGCTCCCCCGCCAGCAGGTCGGTGAGATCGACGTCGGGCAGGGCGTCGGCGAGGTGTCCGACGCACTCGTCGAGCACCGCACGGAACACCGGTTCGCGCTGGTAGAGCTCGTTCACCAGCCCCGGGTACTGCTCGCCGACACCGGCGAACACGAACGCCACCTGCCTGCCGGTGGTCGTGTCGACCCGGCCGAGCAGCCCGGCCACGTCGCCGTCGAGCATCGCCTTGGCGGCCTCGACGCTGTCGGCGACGACCGCGCGGCGGTGCTCGAAGGTCTTGCGCCCCACCTGAAGCGTGTAGGCGATGTCGAGCAGCCTGGCGTCGCTGCCGTCGAGGTGCGAGCCGAGCCGGGCGCACGCCGCCTCGATCGCGCCGTTGTTGCGGGCGGAGACCGGGACCACCTGGTAGCGGCGGCTCGTCTCCGGGTCCGCGGGCGGCGGCACCGGCCGCTCGGGAGCCTGCTCCACGACCACGTGGACGTTGGTGCCGCCCATGCCCAGGGAGTTGATACCCGCGATCGGCGGCTTGCCGTCAAGGGTGGGCCACGGCGACAACTCGGTGTTGACGTAGAACGGGCTGTTCTCGAAGTCGATCTGCGGGTTGGGGCTGGTGAAGTGCAGCGTCGGCGGGATGACCTGCTCGCGGATCGCCAGTGAGGTCTTGATCAGACCCGTGACACCGGCGGCGCGGTCGAGGTGGCCGACGTTGGTCTTGACCGACCCGATCGCGCAGTACTGCCTGTCCTTGGTGTCACCGAACGCCCTCGTCAGGGCCGCGACCTCGATCGGGTCGCCGAGTTCGGTCGCGGTGCCGTGCGCCTCGATGTAGCTGACGTCGTCACCGGTGATGCCCGCGTCGGCCATCGCGTCGACGACGACCCGGGACTGGCCGACCACGCTGGGCGCGGTGAACCCGACCTTGAGGGCGCCGTCGTTGTTCATCGCCGAGCCGCGGATCACCGACCAGATGTGGTCGCCGTCGCGCAGCGCGTCCGAGAGCCGCTTCAGCACGACCACGGCCGCGCCGTCGCCGAACATGCTGCCCCGGGCCTGCGCGTCGAACGTGCGCACGTGCCCGTCCGGCGACTCCATTCCGCCCGCGGCGAATTCGTGGCCGATTTTGTCCGGCACCCGGACCGACACGCCGCCCGCCATGGCCATCTCGCACTCGCCGTTGCGAAGGGCCTGGATCGCCATGTGCGTGGCCACCAGCGACGTTGAGCAGAAGGTCTGCACCGCGACGCTGGGGCCGTAGAGGTCGAGCAGGTAGGACACGGTGAGGGTCAGGGCGTCCTTGTCGTTGCCCATGATCACCTCGTAGGTGCTGAACTCGCCGTCGGCCAGGCGCTCCGGCATCCGCATCAGGTAGGTGCTCAGGTTCGCGCCGCCGAACACGCCGACGCGGCCGCGGTGCTCGGGCACCACGTAGCCGGACTGCTCCAGTGCCTCCCAGCAGACCTCGAGGAACAGGCGCTGCTGCGGGTCGGTGATGGCGGCCATCCGCGGGCTCATCCCGAAGAACGCCGCGTCGAACCCGCGCACGTTGTCGAGCACCGGCCGCGCCGGGACGTAGGCCGGGTTGGCGATCTCCTCCGGCGTCACGCCCGAGGCCAGCATTTCCTCCTCGGAGAACACCTTGATCGACTCGACGCCGCCGCGCAGGTTGTCCCAGAACGCGGCCACGTCGGGCGCGCCGGGGAACCGGCCCGCCATGCCGACCACGGCGATGCGCCGGTCGTCGGTCAGCTCCACCGCGGGCCGCTCCGGGCGCGCCGTGACCGTCGGCTGTGTCCTTGCATTCTTGGCTGCCTTGCCCGACTTGCCTTCCGGGTCGAGCACCAGCGAAAGGGCCTGCACCGTGGGCGATTCGAACAAGGTCACGGCCGCGACAGCGATGCCGAAGCGCTTCTTGACCAGGGCGAGCATCTGCAGGCCGAGCAGCGAGTTGCCGCCCAGGTCGAAGAACGCGTCCTTGATGCCGATCGGCTCGATGCCGAGCAGGTGCGACCACAGCTCACACAGCGACTTCTCCGTCGCGGTGACCGGCGGCGCGTAGGGCTGCGGCAGGTCCGGGCGGGGCAGCTTCGGCCCGGTGCTGACCACCTCGGAGACCGTCACCGCGCGCGGCAGCCGCTCGTCGAGGCCACCCGCGGCGACGACCAGCCATGGGCCGGGCTCGGCCAGCAGCTTGTCGAGCGCGTCGAGTGCCTCCTCGGCGGTCATGGCGTGCTTGGACATCGCCGCGCCGAGCGTCCCGTGGCCGTTCTCGACCGACCAGGTGTCCCAGCTCGACGAGATCCAGCACGTGGGGATCTGGCCCGCGGTGTAGCGCATGTGGTTGCGGTAGCCGATCGCCGCGAGCGCCGCGTTGGACGCCGCGTAGCAGGCGAAGGTGATGCCGCCGAGGACCGCCGACGTCGACGAGAACAGCAGGCAGAAGTCCGGGGCCTGTTCGTCGGTCAGCTCCCCGACGAGGGTCTCCAGGACGCGCACGCCGACGACCTTCGCGCCGAAGTGCAGGCCGACGGCCTCCTCGTCCACCTCCCGCAGCGCCCGGAAGGTGCCCGGGTCGGTCACCGCGGCGGCGTGGACAACACCGTCGAGGGTGCCGCCGTCGACCAGCAGGCCGGCGATCACGGCGCGCATGCCGTCGAGGTCGGTCACGTCCACCGCGGGCGTGATGACCTCGGCGCCCAGTTCCTGGAGCCGGGCGACGCCGTCGCTGCGGCGGTCGCCGATGCCGGTGGGGACACCGCCCCGGCTGGTCAGGACCAGCCTGCCCGCGCCCGCCTTGGCGAAGTGCTCGGCGATGAGCAGACCGAGGTCGCCGAGACCGCCGGTGATCAGGTAAGTGCCGCCCTTGCGGACGGAGTGGTTGCCCGCCTTGCCCGAACCGGGCTCGACGGGGGCGAACCCACGCACGTACCGGGTGCCGCCGCGGTAGGCCATGAGGACGTCGCCGACGTCCTCGGGCCGCTGGATCTCCGCCAGCAGCGCCCGCGCCGCCTCGGCCGCGTCGACGCTGACGTCGACCGTGCTGCATTCCAGGTTCAGGTATTCGAGGTTGGCGACCATCTGCAGGATCGCCGCGGCGGACTGGGCGGGCAGCGGGGTGTCGCCCTCGCTGATGACCTGGCCGCCGCGGGTGACGACGATGACGCGGGCGCTGCCGCTGCCGTCGCTGCCCCACGCGTCGAGCATGGCCGCGGTCGGCCGGACCACGTCGCGACCGTCTACATCGGACTCGGGGTGGTCGAGCAGGCGCAGGTCCACGACGGTGTTCTGCGTCTTGGCGGCGTGCTTGCGCACCAGGGCGGCGTGGTCGGCGGCGGTGAGGGCGCCGCTGGGAACCACCACTGCCTCGGCGCCCACGGCCCGCAGGGACTCGGCGAGGGCGTCGGCCACGCCGAGGGTGTCGGCGTAGAGCACGCAGGTGCCGAGCGTCGCGGGCTTGCCGACGATCTTCGCCTCGGTCCAGTCCGGCCGCATGACCCGCACATGCGGGCCTTCGTCCTCGACCACGACGGCCTTGCCCGCCGCCGGGAGCGCGGGTCGACCGGAGGACTCCATCCAGTAGCGCTGACGCTGGAAGGGGTAGGTGGGCAACGGAATCCGGTTGGGCTGGATGACGTCGTCAACGGAGTCTTCGTGGCGGTTGTGGTAGACGGTCCAGTCCAGGTCGACGCCGTTGAGCCAGAGCCGGGCGAGCAGGTCGGTGAGGACCGCGTCGTCCGCCCGGGTCTCGTTGGCCGACGGCAGGGTGCTGAGGATGAGCGGCCAGCGGGTGGGCGGGGCGCCCGCGCCGCGGATCATGGCGCCGAGCGACTGGCCGGTACCGATCTCGATGATCGCGAGTTCCTGGTCGGCCAGCAGGGTTTCGATGCCCGCGGTGAACTTCACGGTCTGGCACATGTGCCGCGCCCAGTAGGCGGGGTTGGTCGCCTGCTCGGTTGTGACGCGGGTGCCGGTGACGTTGGAGATGTAGGGGATCTCCGGGGCGTTGAGCGTGATGTTCGCCTTGACCCACTCGGTCAGCTCGCCGCTGATCCCGTCGAGCATGCGGGTGTGGAAGGCGTGCGTGGTCTGCAGCGGCCTGCACGGGATCTCCGCCTCGCGCAGCTCCGCCACGAAGGCGTCCACGGCGTCGACCGGGCCCGCGACCACGGTCATCTGCGGTCCGTTGACCGCCGAGATGTCCAGGCCACGCTCCGCGAGGCCGAACTGCTCCAGCTCCGCGACCGGCATCGGCACGGCGACCATCGACCCGGCGTCCACCGTGTCGATCAGCTTGGCGCGGTGCGCGACCAGGGCCAGCGCGTCCGGCAGCGACAGCACGCCCGACAGACACGCGGCCACGTACTCGCCGAGGCTGTAGCCGAGCATCACCTGTGGCTGCATGCCCCAGGTCATCAGGGTCTTGGCCAGCGCGTACTCGACGGCGAACAGCGCGGGCTGGACGACCTCGGTGCGCTCCAGTGTGGACACCCGCTCGTCGGTGCTGTCATCGCCGCGGCCGAGCAGGGCGGCGAGGTTGGCGCCCGCGCCGCGCTCGCCGGTCAGGAGGTCTGTCAGGTCGACGTCCGGCAGGGTCTCGGCGAGCCGCGCGATGCAGTCGTCGAGCACACCGCGGAACACGGGTTCGCGCTGGTAGAGCTGGTTCACCAGGCCGGGGTACTGCTCCCCCACGCCGGAGAACACGAAGGCGACCGGCCTGCCGGTGGTCGTGTCGACGCGGCCCAGCACCTCGCCATCGGCGAGCGCCGTCGCGGCCTCCTCGATGTCGGCGGAGACCAGGGCGCGGCGGTGCTCGAAGGTCTTGCGCCCCACCTGAAGCGTGTAGGCGACGTCGGCCAGCCGGGTGTCCGAGGTCGAGCCGAGGTGCGCGCCGAGTTGGGCGAGCGCCTCGTCGGCGGCGACCGCGCTGCGGGCCGAGACCGGCAGGACGTGGTAGCGCCGGGCGGAGTCGGGGTCGGCAGGCGTGGCCAGAGCGCGTTCGGGTGCCTGTTCCACGACGAGGTGGACGTTGGTGCCACCCATGCCGAGGGAGTTGATGCCCGCGATCGGCGGGCGGCCGCCGCGCTCGGGCCACGGGGACAGCTCGGTGTTGACGTAGAACGGGCTGTTCGCGAAGTCGATCTTCGGGTTGGGCGCGGTGTAGTGCAGGCTCGGCGGGATCACCTTGTCCCACAGGGCGAGCGAGGTCTTGATCAGACCGGTGACGCCCGCCGCGCGGTCGAGGTGGCCGACGTTGGTCTTGACCGACCCGATCGGGCAGAACTGCTTCTCCTTCGTGTCACCGAAGGCGCGGGTCAGCGCGGTGACCTCGATCGGGTCGCCCAGCTCGGTCGCGGTGCCGTGCGCCTCGATGTAGCTGACGTCATCGCCGGTCACGCCCGCGTCGGCCATCGCGTCGATGATCACTCGGGACTGGCCGACGACGCTCGGGGCTGTGTAGCCGACCTTGAGCGCGCCGTCGTTGTTCATCGCCGAACCGCGGATGACCGACCAGATGTGGTCGCCGTCGCGGATGGCGTCCGACAGTCGCTTGAGCACGACCGCCGCCGCGCCGTCGCCGAACATGCTGCCCTGGGCCTGGGCGTCGAACGTGCGCACGTGGCCGTCCGGCGACTCCATGCCGCCGGGCATGTGCTCGTGGCCGATCTTGTCCGGGACGCGGATGGAGACGCCGCCGGCGATGGCCATTTCGGACTCACCGCTGCGGAGGCTCTGGATCGCGAGGTGGATCGCCACCAGGGAGGTCGAGCAGAACGTCTGCACCGCGACGCTGGGGCCGTACAGGTCGAGCAGGTAGGACACGGTCGTGGTCAGGGCGTCCTTGTCGTTGCCCATGATCACTTCGTAGATGGAGAACTGGCCGTCGGTGAGGCTGGCGGGGTTCTGCAGCAGGTAGGTGCTGATGTTGGCGCCGCCGTAGACGCCGACCCGGCCGCGGTGCTTGGGCGTGACGTAACCGGCCTGTTCCAGCGCTTCCCAGCAGACTTCGAGGAACATGCGCTGCTGCGGGTCGGTGACCGCCGCCATGCGCGGGTTCATGCCGAAGAAGCCCGCGTCGAAGTCGCTGACGTTGTCGAGGACCGGGCGGGCCCGCACGTACGACGGGTCGGAGAACTCTTCCCGCGTGACACCGGAAGCGAGCAGTTCCTCGTCGGTGAAGAAGCTGATCGACTCGACGCCGCCGCGGATGTTGTTCCAGAAGGTCCGCACGTCGGGCGCGCCGGGGAACCGGCCCGCCATGCCGATGACGGCGATCCGCCGGTCGTCATCGGGCTCCTGGCGAGCGCGCACCAAGGTGGCGGCGGGCGTGGTCGACGCGGGGGCCGCGACACCGTGCTGGTCGAGGATGGCCGCCAGGGTGTGCACGGTCGGGGCCTCGAACAGGGTCACCGCGGGCAGCGAGACACCGAAGCGCTTCTTGACCAGCGCCAGCATCTGCAGGGCGAGCAGCGAGTTGCCGCCGAGATCGAAGAAGGCGTCCTTGATGCCGACCGGTTCGACGCCGATGACGTCGGTCCACAGCTCGGCCAGGGACCGCTCGGTCCTGGTCAGCGGCGGGGCGTAGGACTGCGCGAGATCCGGGCGGGGGAAGCGGTCCGCCGCGCCGACCGTGGTGTCGAGCATGGCCGCCGCGCGCGGGAGCCGGTCGTCGAGACCGCCCGCCGCGACGACGAGGTTCGGCTGTCGTTCGGTGAGGAGCCGGTCGAAGGCCTGCAGGCCTTCCTCGGTGCTCATGGAGTGGGCGACCATCGCCGCGCCGACCCCGACCTGCATCCGCTCCAGGGTGATCGACCAGGTGTCCCAGCTCGCCGCGATCCAGCAGGTCGGGGACTCGCCCGCGGCGAAGCGGGCGTGGTTGGCGTGGCCCACGGCGCTCAGGGCGGCGTTGGCCGCCGCGTAGCTGCCGAAGGTGATGCCGCCGAGGATCGACGACGTCGACGAGAACACGACACAGAAGTCCGGCGCCTGCTCGGTGGGCAGCTCCGCCAGGACGTCCGCGAGGGCGAGCGCGCCCGCGACCTTGGCGCCGAAGTGCCAGTCGACGGTTTCGGTGTCGATGTCGCGCAGGGCTCGGAACGTCTCCGGTCCGGTGACGGCGGCGGCGTGCACGACGCCGTCGAGCCTGCCGCCCGCCAGGGTCTCGGTGAGCATGGCGGCCATCGCGTGGGCGTCGGTGACGTCCACGGCGGGGGTGAGGACTTCGGCGCCGAGGGCGCGCAGCCGGGCGACGCCGTCGCTGCGGCGGTCGCCGATGCCGGTGGGGATACCGCCGCGGCTGGTCAGGATGAGCTTGCCGGCGCCGGCAGTGGCCAGATGCTCGGCCAGGATCAAGCCGACGTCACCCAGACCACCGGTGACCAGGTACGTGCCGCCGCGACGGATCGGGGTGCCGGGCTGGTCGGACTCGGTCGGGGCGTAGCCGCGCACGAAGCGGACGCCGTCGCGGTAGCCGGCCAGCACGTCGTCGGCCGGGCGGCGGACCTCCGCGGCCAGGGCTTTCGCCGAGGCTTCGGGGGTGGCGGCCGGGTCGAGGTCGACCGTGCGGCATTCGAGGTTGAGGTACTCCTGGTTGGCGACCACGGGCAGACCGGCAGCGGCGGCATGCGCCGGGACCGGGCTTTCGGCCGTGGTGACGGCTTGGCCGCCTCGGGTGACGAGGATGACCCTGGTGTTGCCGCCCTGGCTGCCCCAGGCGTCGAGCATGGCGGCGATGGGGGCGACGACGTCGCGTCCGTCCTTATCGGACTGAGGCGATTCCGAGACTCCGCGAACCTCCCCCTCGGCGGGGTCGGCGACAGACTCATCGCGGTCGAGCAAACGCAGGTCCACCAGGGTGGTCGGGATCTCGTCGGTCTCGGCCAGGGCGTGTTCGTCGCGGAGCACGACCACGTCGACCTTGTCGGCGCGCAGCGACTCGGCGAGCACGTCGGCCACGCCGGTCGCGTCGGCGAGCAGGACGCAGCGCTCCAGCGGCACAAGGTCGCCGGTCAGCGCGGTGTCGGTCCACTGTGGAGTCATCAGCCGGACGTGGTCGACCGGCTCGTCGAGCTCACCGGCGAGCAGGTTCGCCGACACCGCCGCGACGGCGGCCTGGCCGATGGGCGGGTCGATCCAGTAGCGCTGCTTCTGGAACGGGTAGGTGGGCAGGCCGACCTTGCCGACGGCGCGGTCGTCCTGGTAGCCGGCCCAGTCGATCGGGACACCGGCGAGCCACAGCCTGCCGACCGCCTCGGCCAGCACGACGCTTGCCTGACGCGGGTCGCCCGCCGCCGGGATCGTCGGCACGACAAGGGGCCAGCGGTCCTGCGGGCAGTCGCGGTGCCCGCGCACCATGGCGCCGAGCGACTGGCCGGGGCCGATCTCCAGCAGCGCCAGGTCACCCTGCTCCAGCAGCGTGCTCAGGACGGCGTCGAACTGGACGGGGGCGCACATGTGCTCGGCCCAGTAACCCGGGTCGGTCACCTGGTCCGCGGTGGCGAGAGTGCCGGTGACGTTGGAGATGTAGGGGATTTCCGGCGCGTTGAGGGTGACGTTCGCGGCGACCCACTCGGTCAGCCCGGCGCGGATCGGCTCCAGCATCGCGGAGTGGAAGGCATGCGTGGTGGCCAGCGGGCGGCTGGGCACGGCTTCGCCTTCGAGGAATGTCCGGAACCGGGACATGGCCTCGGGTTCGCCCGCGACCACGGTCAGGTCGGGCCCGTTGACCGCGGCGATGTCGATGCCGGTGACTCCGGCGCGCGCGATCAGGTCGCGGACGTCGGCGGCGGACTTCGGGATCGCCGCCATGGCGCCGCCGGGCATCGCGTTGATGAGCTGGGCGCGGCGAGCGACCAGGGCCAGCGCGTCGGGCAGGGAGAGCACACCGGCCAGAGCGGCGGCGACGTACTCACCGACGCTGTAGCCGGCGAGCACGGCGGGCCGCACGCCCCAGGACTCCAGGAGCCGGGCGAGGGCGTACTCCACGGCGAACATGGCGGGCTGCAGGCGGTCGGTCGACTCGCCCGCGCCGGGTGTCGTGTCGCCTTCACGGCCGAGCAGCCAGCTCAGGCCCGCGCCGTCGCCCGCCTCGCGGGGGCTCAGCATCTCTTCGAGCGGGTCGAGTCCGAGGCGCTCCACCAGGACCATGCGGCATTCGTCGAGCACGGCGCGGAAGACGGGCTCGGTCTCGTAGAGGTCCGCGGCCATGCCCGGGTACTGCTCGCCGGTGCCCGCGATCAGCAGGGCGACGTCGCGGTCGGCGCGGCCGTCGGTGCGGCCCAGCGTCGCGCTGTCCCGCAGACACTCGACGACACTGTCTGCAGTGGAGGCGACGATCGCGCGGCGGTGTTCGAAGACCTGGCGGCCGGTCTGCAGCGTGTAGGCGATGTCGGAGAGCCGCTCGGCGCCGGTTTCGAGGTAGTCGGCGAGCCGGGTGGTCATCGCGTCGGCCGCGTCGGCGGACCGCGCCGACCACACCAGCAGCTCAGGCCGGGGCCGGGGCGCGGGCCGCGACACGAGCGGGGCCTCCTCGACCACGACGTGCGCGTTGGTGCCGCCGATGCCGAAGGCGCTCACACCCGCCCGGCGGACCCGGATCTCCTCGCGGGGCCACGCGGTGAGGCTGGTGACAACTTCGAGCCGGGCGTCGCCGGTGCTGAGCTGGCGGTTCGGCTCGGTGAGGTTGCGCGACGGCGGGATCTCCTCGTTGCGCAGGGCGAGGGCGGTCTTGATCAGGTTGGTGACACCCGCCGCGCGGTCGAGGTGGCCGACGTTGGTCTTGACCGAGCCGATCTTGACTGACTGGTCGCGGAACACCTGCTGCATGGCGGCGAGTTCGGCGGCGTCGCCGAGGGCGGTGCCGGTGCCGTGGGCCTCGATGTAGTCGATGTCGGCCGGGGTCAGGTCCGCGCAGGCCAGCGCCTCGGCGATGACGGCGGCCTGTCCCTGCACACCGGGCGCGGTGAAGCCGACCTTGCGGCCGCCGTCGTTGTTGACCGCCCAGCCGCGGATGACGGCGTAGACGCGGTCCCCGTCGGCGATGGCGTCCTCAAGGCGGCGCAGGGCGACCACACCGACGCCGCTGCCGACCAGGCTGCCCAGGCCCGCCGCGTCGAACGCGCGGCACTCGCCGTCGGGCGGGGCGATGCCGCCCTGCTGGTAGAGATAGCCCACCCGGTGCGGGACGGCGACGTTGACGCCGCCCGCGAGGACGAGGTCGCTCTCGAAGTTGGCCAGGCTGCTCGCCGCCGCGCACACCGCGACCAGGGAGGTCGAGCAGTAGCTCTGCACGGCGTAGCTGGGCCCGGTCAGGCCGAGTGTGTGCGCCACCCGGGTGGTCAGCGAGTCCTTGTCGTTGGCGAGCCCGACCGCGAGCTCACCCATGGACGCGGCGATCCCGCTGGGCGAGAGGTTGTTCTGCAGGTAGGAGCTCCACGAGCTGCCCGCGATGACGCCGATGGCGCCGTCGAACCGGGTCGGGTCGCACCCCGCGTCCTCCAGCGCCTCCCAGCTGTGCTCCAGGAAGAGACGGTGCTGCGGGTCGAGGATCTGCGCTTCCTTCGGGTTGACCCCGAAGAAGTTGGCGTCGAACAGCTCGATGCCGTCGAGCACCGCGCCGGTCTTCACGTAGCCGGGGTCTTCGAGCAGTTCGCTCGGCACCCCCGCGGCACGCAGTTCGTCGTCGGTGAACCGGGTCAGCCCGGACAAGCCCGCGCGGATGTTGGCCCACAGCCCGGCGACATCCGCGGCGCCGGGGAAGCGCCCGGACATGCCCACGATCGCGATGTCGGTGCTGGGCACCATCGTGTCCCCGCGGTCGCTCATGTCGTCGTGATCAGTCATCAGGGCCTTCCAAGGATGATTCGGCATTCACGCCGGGGAGAAGTGGGATTCCGGAGGGTCTGTGCCTGCCCCGGCGTGTCTGGCGTCAACTCTGTCTCCTGGGTTTGTCGGTGGTGGCGGTTAAGTTGTTGGCATGTCCCGGTTCCTTCTTCGGCTGACCCCTGCTCAGGAGCGGGTGTTGATGGAGCACTGTGGGCATGCCCGGTTTGTGTGGAACCTGGCTGTGGAGCAGCACGCTCACTGGCGGCCGGGGCGCAAGGCCGCGCCGGGGTACGTCGAGCAGGCTCGCCAGTTGACGCACGCGCGGGCGGCGAACCCGTCGTTGGCGGCCGGTTCGGTGATCGTGCAACAGCAAGCGTTGAGGGATTTCGCTCAGGCAATGGCGAACTTCTTCGGCCGGACCCATCGGCGCCCAAGATGGCGCAGCCGAGGGCGGGGCGAGGGTTTCCGGATTGTGGCGGTCACCCCTGGCGATGTGCGCCGGGTGTCCCGCAACGTCGGTGAGGTGCGGGTTCCCAAGGTGGGGTGGGTGCGATTCCGTTGGTCGCGTGCTGTTGCGGACGGTGTCAAGTCGTACCGGGTTACCCGTGATCGGGCCGGCCGTTGGCCTGAGAACCGTGAACCTCAACACGACGACCACCTCCTCACGCGGTAGTTGTTGCAGTTGGAATCCCCAGCCTTGATGCGGGGGAGGATGTCAATTCCGCGAGTCCGCTGAACGGGCGCGGCGCCGCCGCTGCCCACGAGCCGAGCTGGTGGCGAGCACCTGCTCGGAGGTCTGGTCAGGCCCGTCCGGGCGGTCCAGGGCCGCGGCGAACGCGGCGACGGTCGGGTGCTCGAACAGCACCGCGGGTGCGATGGTCGAGTCGAGTTCCTTCTCCACGGCGCGCACCATGGCCATGCCGACCAGGGAGTTGCCGCCGAGGTCGAAGAACGGGTCGTTGACGCCGACGCGGTCGATGCCCAGGTAGGCCTGCCACACCTCGGCGATCGTGGTTTCCAAATCGGTGCGGGGCGCGACGAATTCGGTGCGCAGCAACGGCCTGGGGAACCGCTCCCCCGCCGGCGCCACGAAGCTGGCGTTCACCAGGGCGTCGATGTCGACGAGTGCGGTCCACTCGCGCAGTGCCTCCGCCATCGGCTGGCGGACGGCGATCACGCTGCCGTGCCCCCGGCCCACCACGCGGTCGAGGAAGGCGTTGCCCGCCTCGTCGCTGAAGCCGTATTTCTGCCGGTACTCGCCCGCCCGCTCGGCCAGGTCGCTGACGCTGCCGTCGCCGGCGTCCTGCCAGGCGTCGTGCAGCCACGGGCCCCAGGCGACGGTCACCACCCTCGTCGAGGGCGCGGTGGCGGCCAAGGCCGCTCCGTAGGCGTCGAGCACGGTGTTCGCGGCGCAGTAGTCGCCCTCGCCGATGCCGCCGAACGCGGTCACCGCGGAGGAATACAGCACCAGCAGCTCAGGGCGTTCGTCCGCCGGTGAGTCCGGGCCGACCAGTTCGGCGAGGGGGCCCATCGCGAGGATCTTCGGGGCGAGCACCGCGCGCGCGCCGTCGATCGTCTGGCGCTGCGCCATTCCGCTGGCGGGTAGGCCTGCCACGTGCAGGACGCCGGTCAGCTCGCCGAAGTGCTCGCGGCAGCTCCGCACAGCGGCCCGGAGCTGGATGGGCTCACCGACATCGGCGGCCAGGGCGAGGACTTCGGCGCCCGCCGCCTCCAGTTCCGCCACGTCGGCGTGGATCTGGGCGATGGGTGTGCCCGGCTCGACCGGCTGGTCGCGGCGGACGCCGGATCGGCTGACCAGCGCCAGTTTGCGCACACCGGCGCGCACCAGGTGCTTGGCCAGGCCCATGCCGAGGCCGCGGGTGCCACCGGTGATCAGGTAGACGCCGTCGGTGCGCCACGGCCAGTCGGAGTTGTCCTGTGTGGACACCTCGGCCCAGTCGTTGGTCCAGCGGCGGCCGCGCCGCCAGCCCGCGACCGTGCCGTGGGGCTCGTTTTCCCTGGCCAGCTCGTAGCCGAGTTGGGCGGCCGCGAGGTCGTTGTCGGCCTGGTCCGGGTCGAGGTCGACGCCGCTCCAGGTGAGCCCGGCGAACTCGTGCTGGACCACCCGGGCGAGCCCGTGTCCGGCGGAGCGGTAGGGCGCTGGGGCGTCGCCGCCCAGGATCTCCGTGCCGCCGCGGCTCACGGTCAGCAGCCGCAGTCCGTGCTTCGCGGGCACCTCGGCGAAGGCCTGCACGGCGAGCAGCAGGCTGTCGAAGGCGTGTCGGATGGAGCCGCGCAGTTCGTCGTCGGTCGCGTAGACCGGGGTCGCCGAATCGGCGAGCAGGCTCCAGGCGTGCACGACGTGCACAGGTCCGTCGTCGACCAGAGCCGTGGCGGCGGCGCAGACCTCGCGGTAGTGCTCAGGGTCTGCCGGGTCGATGATCAAGCGGTTGCCGTCGCGCTTCAACTCGGTGCCGGGGACCACTTCCAGCACCGGGGTGCCGGTCGCGGCGAGCCGGGCCGCGAGCCGGGTGCCGACGCCGTCCGGGTCGGCGAACACCACCAGCGGACCGGTCAGGCGCGCTTGCGTCGAGATGTCGGGGGTGAGGTCACGGCCCCATGCGGGGGCGTAGCAAAGCTCGCCGGGCTGGGTGCGCTTGGTCGTCGCGGCGCCTTGGTAGGTCTGTTCCGGCCAGAACCGGGTGCGCTGGAACGGATACGTGGGCAGGCTGACGACCCGTGCACCGTCCTGGCTCGGCCAGTCGACGGCCACGCCGAGTTCCCACAGCTGCCCACAGGCCGCCAGCAGCTCGACCCGTTCGTCAGGGGTCGCCCGACCGGCCCACAGCGCGGGCAGCGTGCCGAGAACCGACGCCTGACCGGCGGTGAGGTTCTGGCGCACCAAGCCGCCGAGGGTCTGGCCCGCACCGAGTTCGATGAACACGTCGATGTCCTCGGCCAGGCAGTGCCGCACACCGTCGGCGAAGCGGACCGGGTTGACCAGGTGGTCGGCCCAGTACTCGCGGCTGGTCGCCTGGGCGGCGGTCAGCGCGGCGCCGGTGTGGTTGGAGACGATCGTGGTCGTCGGGGCCTGGCGCGGCACCGAGTCGATCAGCGCGGCCAGCTTGTCGCGGACCGGTGCGAGCAGCGACGAGTGGAAGGCGTGCGCGGTGCGCAGTGGGCGGCACGCGACACCGCGCGAGGTCAGCAGCCCGGACACCGCCGTCAGCGCCTCGTCGACCCCGCTCAGCACGGTCATCGACGGGCCGTTGAGCGCGGCCACATCCACGTCGGCGCCGCTGTCG
This sequence comes from Actinokineospora sp., assembly GCF_050699995.1. GTDB lineage: Bacteria > Actinomycetota > Actinomycetes > Mycobacteriales > Pseudonocardiaceae > Actinokineospora. The sequence goes on from NZ_JBOHGC010000234.1 coordinate 21,607, forward strand.
GTGATCGCGGCCCGGACGGTGGTCTCGTCTGCGGCCACCGCGACCATGCCACCCGCCGGGGCCGAGCTGATCAGCCGGGCCCGCTCCACCACCACGTGCAGCGCGTCCTCCAGGGAGAACACCTCGGCGAGGCACGCGGCGACGTACTCGCCGAGGCTGTAGCCGATCAGCAGGTCGGGCGTGACTCCCCAGTGCGCCAACAGCTTCGCGAGGGCGTACTCGACGGTGAACAGGAACGGGTGCGCGATCTCGGCCCGCTGCATCGGGTCGTCATCAGCAGCCGCGGCTTCGCCTCGGCCGAGCATCGTGGCCAGGTCGTCGGCGACGGCGGCCTTGCCCTCGGGGAAGAACACCGGGCGCAGGTCCACGCCGCCGCGGGCCTGGACGATCTCGACGCAGGTGTCGACGGCCTTGGCGTAGACCGGTTCGGTGCGGTAGAGGTCGCGGCCGAGGCCGAGGTACTGGTCGCCGGTTCCGGGAAGCAGGAAAGCGACGCGGGGCCGCTTCTTGGCGAGGACCAGCTCGCCCGCCGACGCGGCGGTTCCGAGCCGGCGGATGGCCTCAGCGGTGTCGGCGCAGAGCAGCGCGCGCCGGTGTTCGTGCTCGGCCCGGCCGCTCCGCAGGGTGTGCGCCACGTCGGCGAGGCCGGTGTCGGGCCGCGCTTCGAGCCAGGCCGCGAGGTCGTCGAGCCGGGCGCGGAGCGCGGGGGCGCTCGCCGCCGAGATCGGCAGGACGTGGGCAGCGGGAACGGGTTCGGCGCGCTCGTCGGGTTCGGGTGCGGACTCCAGGACGAGGTGCGCGTTGGTGCCAGACCAGCCGAACGAGCTGACACCACCGATCCGCTTGGTCTCGGGCAGCCGGACCTGGGCGGCCGCGGGCTGGACCGTGCCATCCGCGGGGATGGCGACCGCCGGCTCGGACAGGTGCAGGTTCTCCGGCACCAAGCCGTTCTCGAGCACCAGCACGGTTTTGATCAGCCCGGCGACTCCGGCGGCGGACTGGGTGTGGCCGATGTTGGTCTTCACCGCGCCCACGTGCAGCGGGCGCTCCCGCTTGCCGAAGACGTCGTGCAGCGCGGACAGTTCGATCGCGTCACCGAGTTGCGTGCCCGAGCCGTGCGCCTCGACGTAGTCGACCTCGTCGGGCCGCACCCTGGCCGCGGCGAGCGCCCGGCGGATCACGTCGACCTGGGCGCCGCGGCTGGGCGCGGTCAGGCCGTTGCTGCGGCCGTCCTGGTTGACCGCGGAACCCCGCAGCACCGCGCGGATGCGGCGCTTGTCGCGGATCGCCGAGGACAGGCGCTCCAGGACGACGAGCCCGCCGCCCTCGCCCATCACGTAGCCGTCGGCGCCGCTGTCGAAGGTCTTGCACATCCCGTCCGGCGCCAGCATCGAGGTGGCGCACGCCTGGACGTAGATGTCGGGGTGGATCATCAGGAACGCGCCCGCCGCGACCGCGAGGTCGCATTCCCCGCGCCGCAGGGCTTCCGCCGCGAGATGCACGCCGACCAGCGACGACGAGCACGCCGTGTCCAGCGTGACGGTCGGTCCGCGCAGGTCGTACTGGTAGGCGAGGCGGCCCGCGACGACGCTGGCGGAGACACCCTGGCCGAAGTACGGGTCGGCGACCACACCCGGACCGGTGAACTCCTGCTCCAGCCGTCCATATTGGACGGTGTCCATGAAGCCGACCATCACCCCGGTGCGGCTGCCCGCAAGCTTGGCCGGGGTGGTGCCCGCGTTCTCCAGCCCCTCCCACAGCAGCTCCATCAGCAGCCGCTGCTGCGGGTCCATCCGCAGCGCCTCCTGCGGGGAGAGGCCGAAGAACTCCGCGTCCCAGCCGGCGATGTCGGGCAGGAACGAGCCGTGCCGGGTGTAGACGCCGCCGACGGCACGGCGGTCGGGGTCGTAGTAGTCGTCGACCTGCCAGCGCGACGGCGGCACCTCCACCACGCCGGTCCGGCCGTCGCGCAGCAGGTCCCAGAAGCCGTCGACGGTGTCGCCGCCCCCGGGGTAGCGGCACGCCATGCCGACGACGGCGATGGGTTCGTGCTGAGTCTCCTCCACCTCGGCCAGGCGCTTGCGGGCCTCGGTGAGGTCGACGGTGACGCGCTTGAGGTACTCGCGCAGTTTGTCCTCAGTGGCCATGAGCCGAGCCTTTCGGGTAAGGAAAGTCCATCGTCAGGGTCAGACGTCAGGGTCAGAGCTGGCTGTCGATGAAGGCGAAGATCTCGTCGTCCGAGGCGGAGCGGATCTTGTCCTGCACCCCGGCGGACCCGTTCGTCTCGGCCCCGAGCCGGGCCAGCGTGCTCTGCAGGATCGCGATCACCTTGGCCCGCGCCGAATCCCCGTGTTCGGGAAGCATCCGGTGCACCTGCTCCAGTGACGCCCGCAAGGTGTCCTCAGGCGAGGGCGCCTCGGGGGCCAGGGTCCGGTGCAGGTAGTCGGCGAGCGCCCGCACCGTGGGGTGGTCGAAGGCCAGCGTCGCGGGCAGCCGCAGCCCGGTCTCGCCGCCCAGCCGGTTGCGAAGCTCCACGGCTGTCAGTGAATCGAAGCCCAAGTCGCCGAACGGCCGGTCGAGACCAACGTTGTCCACAGTGGACTGAGCGAGTACCGCGGCGACATGCGTGCGGACCAGGTCGGTGAGCACCTGACGGGCTTCGTCCTCGGTCAGCGCGGCGAGTTTCACCGCCAGCCCACGCGATCCCGCGTCCGGTCCGGCCGCCGCGGCCCGGCGGACACCGCGGACCATCCCGGTCAGGACCGGTGGAAGGTCACCGCGTTCGGCCCTCGACCGCAGGCCCGCAAGGTCCCAGTTCGCGGCGACGACCAGCGCCTCCGGCTCGGTCAGGGCGGCGTCGAACAGGGCAAGACCCTGCTCCGGGGTGAGCGCGGCGATGCCGGTGCGGGCCAGCCGCGCGACCTCCGCCTCGGTGAGCGCGCCGGTCATCCCGGTCGCGTTGTCCCACAGGCCCCAGGCGATCGACACCGCGGGCAGGCCCAGCCTGCGCCGGTGCGCGGCGAGACCGTCGAGGACGACGTTCGCCGCCGCGTAGTTGGCCTGTCCCGGTGTGCCCAGGACTCCGGCCAGCGAGGAGAACAGCACGAACATCGACAGCGGCACGTCGCGGGTCAGCTCGTGCAGGTGCCAGGCCGCGTCCACCTTGGGCCGCAGCACGGTGTCGAGCCGATCGGCGGACAGCGCCTCGACCACGCCGTCGTCGAGCACGCCCGCCGTGTGCACCACACCGGAGAGCCGTGGCGCCACATCGGCCACCAGCTTGGCCAGCGCTTCGCGGTCGGACACGTCGCAGGCGACCACGTCGACGGCGGCGCCGAGACTTTCCAACCGCGCCACCAACTCCGCCGCGCCCGGCGCGTCGGCGCCGCGCCGCGAGGTCAGCACCAGCCGATTCACTGCGTGTCCGGTCACCAGCCGCTCCGCGACCAGCGCGCCGAGGCCGCCGGTGCCACCGGTCACGAGGACCGTGTCGAGCTTGTCCACTTCGCGGGGCGCGGGGACCGGCCTGCGGGCCAGGCGCGGAACGAGCACGGTTCCCTTGAACCCGTCACGGATGACCAGCTGCGACTCGTCGAGCGTCGCCGCGGCGGCCAGCGAACCCCAGTCGGCGAACTCGTCCGGCACATCCGCGAGCACGAACCGGTCGGGGTGTTCGGACTGGACCGAGCGGACCAGGCCCCAGACCGCGCCGCCGACAACGCTGCAGGGGCGGTCACCGGCGTCCGGGCCGACGGCGTCGGTCGTGAGGAACACCAGGCGGGACTCGGGGAACAGCTCGGCGTCGATCCGGCCGATCCACCGCTGGACCGTGTCCAGCACGCGGGCGGAGAGTTCGCGCACCGCGTCGGGCACGTCCATCCGCTCCGCCGCGGTCGCGACGACCACGAAGTCCGGCATGGGCCTGCCATCGGCGACCGCGGTGACCAGCGCGTCGAGATCGGCGAACCCGTCGATGCCGGGAACCGGCTTGCCCAGGTAGGCCCAGCGCGACAGGTCTTCGTCTGGCGTGACGGCGAGGTCGACCCAGTCCACGCCGAGCGCGTCCGTGGGCGAGGGTGCGCCCACACGCAGCGATTCGACGGCGACTTCCCGAACCCGCAGCGACTCGATCGCGAAGACCAGTCGGCCGGTGGTGTCGGCCGCCTCCACACGCGCGTCGTCACCGGTGACCGTCAGCCGCACCCGCAGCGCCGACGATCCCGTGGCGCACAGGCGGACGCCGCCGAAGACGAACGGCAGCCGCAGCTCGCCGAAGCCTGCCGCCAAGGCGATCGGGTGCAGCGCGGCGTCGAGGACCGCGGGGTGGATGCCGAAACCGGTAAAATCGAGGCCTTCGGGGGCGGCGATCTCGGCGAACAGCTCGTCGCCGTGCCGCCAGACCCCGATGACGCCTTGGAAAGCGGGGCCGTACTGGTAGCCCAGCGCGGCCAGGTCGCGGTATCCGCGCTCCGCGTCGCCGACGGCACCACCGCGCGGCGGCCATTGCTTCGCCCACTCGCAGACCTCGTCGACGGAGCCCATGCCGACCGAGCCGGAGGCGCACCGCACCCAGGCGGAACCGGAGCGCGAGTACACCGTCACGGTCCGGCGCTGCTCGGTGTCGGCTTGCCCGACGGCGAGCTGCACGTCCACCGATCCGGTGTCGGGCAGGACGAGCGGGTGTTCGAGGGTGAGTTCGTCCAGGTGGTCGCAACCCGCCACCGCGGCCGCTTCGAGCGCGAGCTCGACGAACGCGCTGCCGGGGAACAGCACGGTGTCCTCGACCGCGTGGTCGGACAGCCAAGGCATCGCCTCGCGGGACAGCGTGCCGGACAACAGGAAGCCGCCGTCGGCCATCGGCACCACGGAGGTGAGCAGGGGGTGCTTCGAGTCGGTGCCGCCCGCGGCGCGCCGGGTCTGCTGGAGCCAGAAGTGGCGGCGGTCGAAGGCGTAGGTGGGCAGGTCGAGGTGGCGCGGTGCGGCGCCGAGCACGGCGGTCCAGTCGACCGGCGCCCCGATGACGTAGGCGTGGGCGGCGGCGGTGAGGAAGCGCCGCCAGTCACCGGTGCCGCGGCGCAGCGATCCGCAGGCCTGGCCTGGGATTGCGGCCGCGGCGAGGATGTCCTCGACGTCGCCGCCCAGCACCGGGTGCGGGCTGACCTCGATGAACACCGGGGTGCCGTGGCCCGCGAACGCGGCGACCGCCTGGTCGAACCGCACCGGCCGGCGCAGGCTGTCGTACCAGTACCCGGTGGTCAGGTCGGTGGTCGGGATGAAGCCGCCCGCCATCGACGAGCAGAACCGGATGTCGGTCTCGGCGGGGGTGATCCCGGCGAGCACCGTGGCCAGTTCGTCGCGCAGGGCCTCGACGTGCGGGGTGTGTGAGGCGTAGTCGACGTCGACGCGCCGGGTCTTGACCGCCTCGCCGCAGGCTTCGGCGAACTCGTCGAGCGCGTCGCCGTCCCCGGCGACCACCGCACTGGCGGGTCCACTGTGGACAGCGAGCCAGAGCCGGTCGGCCCAGGGGGCGATCCGCTCGGTCACCTCGGCGGCGGGCAGGGCCACGGCGAGCATCCCGCCGGTGCCGCCGAGCTTGACCAGCACCCGGCTGCGCAGCGCCACGATCCGCGCGGCGTCTTCGAGGGAGAGCGCGCCCGCGATGTGCGCGGCGGCGATCTCGCCCTGCGAGTGGCCGACCACGGCGGCGGGCTCGACACCGATCGAGCGCCACACCGCGGCCAGCGACACCATCATCGCGAACAGCACCGGCTGGATCACGTCCGAGCTGTCCAGCAGCGGCGCACCCTCATCGGCGCGCAGCACACCCAGGACGGACCAGCCGGTGTGCGGCGCGAGCGCCTTGTCGCACTGGGCCAGCCGGTCGCGGAACACCTCGTTCGAGTCCATCAGCTCGACGGCCATCCCGACCCACTGCGTCCCCTGGCCGGGGAACAGGAACACCGGCCGTGCGTCCGCGGGCGCCATACCCTCCACAATGGACACGTGCGGCTCGCCCGCGGCGATGGCCGCCAGCGCCGCCACCAGTTCGGCCCGGTCGTCGGCGATCACTACGGCACGGGAGGCCAGCGTCGTGCGCCGGGCCAGCGCCGGGCCGGCGGCCGCGAGGTCGGTGTCGGAGGCCGACTCCGCGAACGCCCGCAGCCTGCCGGCCTGCGCCCGCAGCGACTGCTCGGTCCGGGCGGACACGACCCACACCAGCGGACCTTCGGCCGCGGGTTCGTCAGCTGCGTGTTCGTCAGCTGCGTGTTCGTCAGGGACGGTGTCCTCCGGGACTACTTCGAGGATCACGTGCGCGTTGGTGCCGCTGACCCCGAAACTCGACACGCCCGCCCGGGCGGGCCGGTCGTCCGCGGGCCACGGCGCGGGCTCGGTGATCAGCCGGACCCCGCCGTTGTCCCAGTTCACGTGCGGGGACGGCTCGGCGGCGTGCAGCGTGGGTGGCAGCGTGCCGTTGCGCATGGCCATCACCATCTTGATCACGCCCGCGACGCCCGCGGCGGCCTGGGTGTGGCCGATGTTCGACTTCAGCGACCCCAGCCACAGCGGGCGGTCGGCGGGCCGGTTCTTGCCGTAGGTGGCCAGCAGCGCCTGCGCCTCGATCGGGTCGCCGAGGCGGGTTCCGGTGCCGTGCGCCTCGACGGCGTCGACCTCGTTCGCGTCGATCCGGGCGTCGGCCAGGGCCTGCCAGATCACCCGTTCCTGCGAAGGGCCGTTCGGGGCGGCCATGCCGTTGCTGCGGCCGTCCTGGTTGACTGCGGAACCCCGCACCACAGCGAGGATCCGGCGGCCGTTGCGCTGCGCGTCGGACAGCCGCTCCAGCAGCAGCACACCCACGCCGTCAGACCACGCGGCGCCGTCGGCGGCGGCGGAGAAGGACTTGCAGCGGCCGTCCGGGGACAGGACGCGCTGCCTGCAGAACTCGACGTACATGTCGGGGGTGACCATGACCGTGGTGCCACCGGCGAGCGCGATCGAGCACTCGCCGTTGCGCAGCGCCTGGACCGCGAGGTGCAGCGCGACCAGCGACGACGAGCACGCGGTGTCCACGCTGAGCGCGGGCCCTTCGAGGCCGAAGGTGTAGGCCACCCGGCCGGGCAGGATGCAGGGCAGGCTTGAGGTGTAGAGCGTGCCCTCGACCGCTTCGGGGACCGAGCCGAGGAACCGGGTGCCGTAGAAGTCGAACATGTTCCCGATGTAGACCCCGGTGCGCGAGCCGCGGATCGCCGCCGGGTCGATGCCCGCGCGTTCGAAGACCTCCCAGGTGGTCTCCATGAACAGCCGGTGCTGGGGGTCGGTGGCGAGCGCCGCGCCGGGGCTCATGCCGAACAGCCCGGGGTCGAAATCGCCCGCGTCGTAAAGGAAGCCGCCGTGTCGGGTGTAGGACTTGCCCAGCGCGTCGGGGTCCGGGTCGTAGAGCCCGTCGAGGTCCCAGCCCCGGTTGTCGGGGAACTCGCCGATCGCGTCGACCCCATCGGCCACCAGGTCCCACAGCTCCTCGGGACTGGTCACGCCGCCGGGGAACCGACACGCCATCCCGACGATCGCGATCGGCTCCTGGCGCGCGGCCGCAGCACTCTCGGATTCGGTGAGCCGGCGGCGGGTGTCGGCAAGGTCGACGATGACGCGCTTGAGGTAGCCGCGCAGTTCTTCCTCGGTCGCCATGTCCCAGCCTTTCAAAGCAGTGGTGGTAAAAGTCAGCTAAGGCGTCAGAGTTCGCTGTCGATGAAGGCGAAGATCTCGTCGTCGGAAGCGGAGCGGATCTTGTCCTCGACCCCGTCGGCCCCGGCCGGGCCGCCGAACCGGGCGAGCGTGGCGTTGAGCATCGCGACGAGCTTGGCGCGGGTGGCGCCGTCCTCGGCGTCGACCATGAGCTGCACCTGGTCCAGTGCGGCCCGCAGCGTGTCCTCGGCGGACGGCGGCGCGGGCGCCAGCGTGCGGTGCAGGAACTCGCAGAGCGCGGCCACCGTGGGGTGGTCGAACGCGAGCGTCGCGGGCAGCCGCAGCCCGGTCTCCGCGTCGAGCCGGTTGCGCAGTTCGACCGCGGTGAGCGAGTCGAAGCCGAGTTCGCTGAAAGGCCGGTCGACCTCGACCGCGTCCGCGCCGGAGTAAGCCAGGACCGCCGCGACATGCCCGCGGACAAGGTCGCTGAGCAGTCGCGCGCCCTCCGCCTCGGTCAGGGTGGCCAGCTTGGCGGTGAGGGTGGCCGGGCCGCCGCTCGCGGCGCCGGGGCCCGCCGTGCGGCGGGGAGCGCGGACGAGCCCACTGAGGATCGGCGGCAGGACGCCGCCCTCGGCCCGCGAGCGCAGGCCGGCGCTGTCCCAGTTCGTGGCCACCAGCAACGGATCCGGCGAGGCCAGGGCGAGGTCGAACAGCTCCAGGCCTTGGTCCACGGTCAGCGGCGCGATGCCCGATCGGCCCATCCGCGCCACGTCGGTGTCGGTGAGCGTGTCGGACATCCCGGAGTCGGTGTCCCACAAGCCCCACGCCACCGAGACCGCGGGCAGACCCGAGGCGCGTCGGTGGGCCGCGAGGCCGTCGAGGGCGACGTTCGCGGAGGCGTAGTTGCCCTGCCCCGGGTTGCCCAGGATGCCCGCCAGGGACGAGAACAGCACGAACATCGACAGCGGGAGGTCGCGGGTCAGCTCGTGCAGGTGCCAGGCGGCGTCGAGCTTCGGGGTGAACACCGTGTCGAGCCGCTGCGCGGAGAGCCCGTCGATGGTGGCGTCGTCCAGCACGCCCGCCGTGTGCACCACCCCGGACAGCGGCTGGTGCGCGGCCAGCACCTCGGCCAGTGCGGCCCGGTCGGACACGTCACACGCGGCGACCCGCACCGAGGCGCCGAGACCCTCCAGTTCGGACACCAGCTCGGCCGCGCCGGGTGCGTCGGGGCCGCGCCGCGAAAGCAGCAGCAGCGTCCGGGCGTCGTGGCGCTCCACGAGCCTGCGGGCGATCAGGGCCCCAAGACCGCCGGTGCCACCGGTGATCAGGACCGTGCCCGAGCAGTCCACAGTGGATTTGCCAGCGGTGGTGGCCACCCGCTCGACCCGCGGCGCGGACACGGCGCCGTCGCGAACGATCACTTGCGACTCCCCCGCCGTCACCGCGCTGGCAAGGGTTTCCCACTCTTCGAACGCTTCGGGCGCGTCGGCGAGGACGAACCGGCCGGGGTACTCGGCCTGCGCCGAGCGAACCAGGCCCCACACCGACCCGCCGACCACGGCGCCTGCTCCGTCGACCGCGCCTCGGGTCAGGAACACGACCTGGCAGTCGGCGAGCCGCTCGTCGGCCAGCCATGCCTGCAGCACGTCGAGCGCCTGCCCGGACACCTCGCGCACGCCCTGCGGCACCGGCCCCGGCCCCGCGACGCACGGCACCACGACGCACTCCGGCATCGAAAGCTCACCGCTCGACACCGCGGCCAGCAAGCCGTCACGGTCCGGGTAGCCCACCAGGCCAGGCACTTGCTCGCCGACACTCACCCAGCGGGACACGTCGCCCGCCGTGGCCGCGACCGGCGTCCAGCGCACCGCGTAGGGCACCGGCCCGGCCGTGGCCGACGACGCCAGCTGGGCCGCGGAGATGGTCCGCACCCGCAGGGAGTCGATCCCGAAGACCAGCCTGCCGCCGCCGTCGACGGCCTCCACCACGACCTCGTCGCCCGAGGCCGCCAGCCGCACCCGCAGCGCCGAGGCGCCGGAGGCGAGGAGGCGGACACCGCGGAACACGAAGGGCAGCCTCAGTTCCGTGGAGTCGGCGGTGAGCACCAGCGCGTGGAACGCCGAGTCCAGAACGGCGGGGTGGATACCGAAGCCCGCCAAGTCGAGGCCTTCGGGGGCGTGGACCTCGGCGAACAGTTCCGCACCCCGGCGCCACACCGCGGACACGCCGCGGAAGGCCGGGCCGTACTCGTAGCCGAGCAGCTCCAGGCCGTCGTAGCCGCCGTCGACCGATACCGCCGTGGCGCCCGCGGGCGGCCACGACTCCGCCCAAGCGCGAGCACCGCCGTCGCCACCGCCACTGCCGACAACCCCGGAGGCGCAGCGCACCCAGCCCGCGTCTCCGGTCTGGGAGAAGACCCGCACCGGCCGCGCCTCGTCGGACTCGCCGGGGCCGTCGATCACGATCTGCAGGGACAGGTCGCCATCCGCGGGCAGAACCAACGGCGCCTCGAACATCAGCTCCTCTACGTGGTCGCAGCCGACCTGCGCCGCGGCCTCCATGACCGCGTCCAGCACCGCTGTGCCGGGTACGACGACCGCGCCGGACACCACGTGATCGGCGAGCCAGGGGTGGCCTGCCAGGGACAGCCGACCGGTGAGCACCAGGCCGCCCTCACCACCAAGATCGACCGCTGCGCCGAGCAGCGGGTGCTCCAGCGCGCGTTGGCCCAGGGACGCGGCGTCCGCGCCCTTCGCGGGCGGGTCGAGCCAGAAGCGCCGCCGGTCGAACGCGTAGGTGGGCAGGTCGACATGGGTGTCGTTGGGGCCGAACAGCGCGGACCAATCGACCGCGACTCCGGCGACCGTGGCGTTCGACAGGCAGGCGAGCAGCGCGTCGGGCTCCGAGCGCTTGCGCTGGTGCAGCGCGACAACCGAGGCCTCCGGCGCGCTGAGGCAGGCGTGCGCCATGGCGGAGAGCACCGCGTCCGGGCCGACCTCGATGAACGTGTCCACGCCGTGCGCTTCGAGACCGGCGACCGTGTCGCGGAAGAGGACCGCGCGGCGGATCTGCTCCACCCAGTACTCCGGGCCGGTCCACGTCACCTCGTCGGAGCCGACCAGGTTGGTGACGAAGGGAATGCGGGCGTCCCCGAAGGTCGCCGCGGCCAGTTCGGCGGCGAAGGCGTCGAACATCGGCTCCATCAGCGGCGAGTGGAACGCATGGCTGACCGAGAGCCTGCGGGTGCGCCTGCCCTGCCCGCGCCAGTGTTCGGCCACCGCGAGGCAGGCCTTCTCGTCACCGGAGACGACCACGCTGGTCGGGCCGTTGACCGCGGCGATCGCGACCAGGCCGGACACCGTCGGCTCCACCTCTTCCGGGGTGGCCTCGATCGCGACCATGGCGCCGGGGGCGTCGAGCGCCTGCATCAGCCGGGCCCGGGCGGTGATCAGCCGGGCGGCGTCCTCGAGCGACCAGATCCCGGCGACGTGCGCGGCGGCGTACTCGCCGACCGAGTGCCCGGCCAGGTAGTCGGGTCGGACACCGAGCGACTCGAGGAGCCGGAAGGCGGCCACCTCGTGGGCGAACAGCGCCGGCTGGGTGTAGCGGGTGTGGTTGAGCTCCAACGCGTCCATGGTGTCGGGCCGGGCCCACATCACCTCGCGCAGCGGGCGGTCCAGGTGCGGGTCGAGCGCGTCGCACACCTCGTCGAGCGCGTCGGCGAAGGCGGGGAACGCGGCGTAGAGCTCCCGGCCCATCCCGGCGCGCTGGCCGCCCTGCCCGGTGAACAGGAACGCGAGCTTGGCCTTCTCCCGCGCGACACCGTGCACGACGTCGCCGGTGGGCTTGCCGTCGAGGTAGTCGCCGAGCGCGGCGAGCAGGCTGTCGCGGTCCTGACCGAGGACGACCGCGCGGTGCTTGAGCCGTGAGCGGGTGGTGACCAGGGCGCGGGCGACGTCGACCGGGTCGACCTCGCCCGCCGCGAACTCGCGCAGCCGCTTCGCTTGGGCGACAAGGGAATCCGCGCTGCGGGCGCTGATCACCCAGGCGGGCGGACCGGCGTAGCGCGCGGTCTGCGTGGCGGGCGGGTCCACCAGCGGGCTCGGCTGCTCCGGGCTTTCCTCGATGATCACGTGCGCGTTGGTCCCGCTGATGCCGAACGACGAGACGCCGGAGCGGCGGGGGTGGCCGTTGGGGGTCCAGTCACGGGCCTTGGCCAGCAGTTCGACCGCGCCGGTGGACCAGTCGACGTGCGTGGTGGGCTGGTCGGCGTAGAGCGAGGTCGGCAGCACGCCGTGCCGCATCGCCATCACCATCTTGATCACCCCGGCGACGCCCGCGGCGGCCTGGGTGTGGCCGATGTTGGACTTCACCGAGCCCAGCCAGAGCGGCTGCTCGGCGGGCCGGTTCTTGCCGTAGGTGGCCAGCAGGGCCTGGGCCTCGATCGGGTCGCCGAGGGTGGTCCCGGTGCCGTGCGCCTCGACCGCGTCGACCTCAGCCGGCGACAGGCTCGCGTTCGCCAGCGCCTGGCGGATCACCCGCTCCTGCGACGGGCCATTCGGCGCCGTCAACCCGTTCGAGGCGCCGTCCTGGTTCACCGCCGAGCCGCGGATCACCCCGAGCACACGGTGCCCGTTGCGCATCGCATCCGACAGCCGCTCGAGCACGAGAACGCCCGCGCCCTCGGACCAGCCGACGCCGTCGGCTGCCGCGGCGAACGACTTGCTACGGCCGTCGGGCGCCAGCCCGCGTTGGCGCGCGAACTCGACGAACATGTTCGGCGTCGCCATCACGGTCACGCCGGAGGCGAGGGCCAGCGAGCACTCCTCCGTACGCAGCGCGTGCGCCGCGAAGTGGAGCGCGACCAGCGACGACGAGCAGGCGGCATCGAGGGTGACGGCAGGCCCCTCAAGCCCGAGCGTGTACGC
>NZ_JBOHGC010000235.1:0-5432 GCF_050699995.1 Actinokineospora sp.
CCCCCCCCCCCCCGCCACCGACCCGCTGACCCCTGGGGCGGCGGCACCCAGGGGTCAGCCTCGTGTCATGGCCGGGCTTCGTAGACGATGTTGAACGGCGTCTCGGTCGCGCGTCGGAATCGGGTGAAACCCGCCTGCTCGACCACGTGCCGGATCCGGGCCTCGCCTGCCTGCGCGCCCAGCGCGAGTCCGACTTCCTGGCTCTTCGACACGGGCACGCAGATCAACGTCGATGCCGAGTAGAAGATGCGGCCGACCGGGTTCAGGTTGTCCTCCAACCGGTCTCCCGCGTTGGGTTCGACGATCATCCAGGTGCCGTCGTCGGCCAGCGTCTCGCGGACGTGCGCGGCCGCGCCGACCGGGTCACCCAGGTCGTGCAGGCAGTCGAAGAACGTCACGAGGTCGTACCCGCGGCCCGGGTAGTCCGCCGCGGCGGCCACCTCGAACGTGCAGCGGTCGGCGACGCCCGCCTCGGCCGCCGCTTTGCGGGCCTCCTCGATCGACGGCGCATGGTAGTCGGACCCGACGACCCGAGACCGGGGGTACTGCCGGGCGATGAGAATGGACGACGAGCCGTAGCCGCAGCCGACGTCGGCGACGGTGGCGCCTGCTTCCAACTTCGCGACGACGCCGTCCAAGGCGGGCAGCCATTCCGACAGCAGGTGGCCGATGTAGTTCGGCTTGAAGAAACGGTCGGTGCCGTCGAACAGGTCGTGATGGTGGTCGCTCCAGTCGACGCCGCGGCCGTCGCGGATCGCGTCCGCCAGCAGGTCGGCGTCCTTGATCGTCGACGCCGCGACCTGGCAGCCACCGGGAATGAAGAACGGATTGTCCTCGGTGGTCAGGGCGAACGCCTGCTCCTCGGTCAGCCGGAACGCGTCCGCGTCCGGGTCGTACTCGGCGTACCCGGACGCGGCCTGCGCGGACAGCCACTCCCTCAGGTACCGCTCGTCGCACCCGGTGCTGTCGGCCAACTCGGCCGCGGTCACCGGGCGCGAGTCCGCCATCGCCCGGTACAGACCGAGCTTGTCGCCGACCAGCACGGTCGCGGCGTGCAGCACCGCACCGAGGTCGCCCGCGAACTTGCCGATGAATTCTCCCAGTTTCGCCTGATCGATGGTCATGGCCGTTCCTTCCTGATTGGACATTCGTCTGCGACGCTAGGAACCGCTCATTGCGGCCGGGTAGCTGCCGGATAGCGGGAGTTGGCGAGATGCGGGTGGAGGTGTGCGTCCTCGGACGCTTCGCGGTGCGGATCGACGGCGACGAAGTCGACGCCGCCGCGTTCGGCGGCAGGCTTGCCCGCAGACTGATCCGGCTGCTCGTCGCCCGCCGCGGGTCCGTGGTGAGCCGTGACGCGCTGGTCGAGGCCCTCTGGCCGCGAAGTCCGCCCGCGAACCCCGACGCCAACGTGAATGTCCTGGTCAACCGGGCCCGCCGAGCACTGGGTGACCCGGCGCTGATCCGCACCGTGGCGGGCGGGTACCTACTGGCCGAGGTCGCGTCGTTGACCGTGGACGCGCAGAGCTTCGCCGACGGTGTCGAGGCGGCCCGCAAGCGCTTGGACCCCGACCCCGCGGGTGCGCTCGCGACGGCGGAGACGGCGTTGCGGTTTTGGGGCGAGCCGTGGGCCGAGGACGCCGACGCCGACTGGGCGCGGTCGCCCCGCGAGCGACTCGACCGGTTGCGCCAGGAGTGCCTGGAACTCGCCGCGACAGCGGCGTTGCGCGTCGGCCACCACGTCCGCGCCCGCGAACTGGCCGAAGACGCGGTCACCGCGGCTCCGCTCCGCGAACCGGCTCATCTGCTGTTGGTCAGATCGCTGGCCCTCGCCGGGGACCAGGGAGCCGCCCTCGCCGCCTATCGACGGCTGCGCCGTCGCCTTTCCGACGAACTGGGCATCGACCCGTCAGCGGAAGCCGAACACCTACACGGCCGCCTGCTGCGCCGCGAGTTCGCACCCGGCTCCGATCACGAACTCGCCGCGCCGCGCGGTCCGTTCGTCGGCCGCGGCCGTGAGCTGGCCGCGCTGCGCAAGGCAGGCAGGCTCGCGCTCGTGGCGGGGCAACCGGGCACCGGGAAGTCACGGCTGCTGTCCGAGTTCGCAGCTGAAGCCGAAGGCACGGTCATCACCGCGCGGGCGGTGCTCCCGGAGCGCGACCGGCCGTGGAGCCTCGCCCAAGCGGTGCTTCGCGCTGCGGTGGAGGCCGGGCTCTCACCCCGCAAAGTGCTGCCCGCCCGGTCCGTGGTCGCCCTCTCCGAGGTGCTGCCCGAACTGGCCGAGGCGGCCGACAAGGTCACGGTCGACGCGGGAACGGCACGCGCCTTGGTGCTCGAAGGCGCCGTGCGGCTGCTCAGCGCCTCGGGACGGGTGCTGTTGCTTGTCGACGACCTGCAGTGGGCCGACGCCAGCAGCCTGGAGTTGTTGGCGCTGCTCGCAACCAGGGCGGAGAACGTGTCGATGGTGCTCGCGTTCCGGACCGGGGAGATGACGGGCCGGTTCCTGAGTGACCTTCGGGGCAGTGTCCGGCCGGACGAGATCCGGCTCGCCGCTCTCGACGCCGCGGCCATCGGTGAGCTGGCTGGCGATCCGATGCTGGCCAAGGTCCTCATCGGGGAGACCGACCGGACCCCGTTCGCGATCGTGGAGGTCCTCCGTGCGCTCGACGGGCTTGAATCCGACGACCTGCCCACCCATGCCCGGGAGGTCGCGCGTTCCGGCAGGCGGCGGTCGATCCTCGCGCGCGCGGAGCCGCTGGCCGAGACCGCGCGTGATCTGCTGGGTCTGCTCGCGGTGCTCGGCCGTCCCGCGTCCGCCGAATTTCTCGCCGAAGCGTGCGGCATCCCGTTCGAACTGGTGACCGAGCACTTGGGTGCGCTGTGCGCGGCCGAACTCGCCGGCAACGGTCGACGCGGCTTCGGCACCAGCCACGACCTCGTCGCCGAGACGGTCCGCGACGCGTTGGCCCCCGGCGCGAAAGCCAGTCTGCACAGACTCTTGGCGATGGCACTGGCCACCGGCGCGGCGGGCGACGGTGAGCGGGCTAGCCATCTGACCGGGGCGGGGGATCATGCGGCGGCGGCGGTCGCGTACGCGGCGACCGCGCGGCGCAGGCTCGAGCGTTTCGCCGACGGGGAAGCCCACCAGCTCGCCGAGGCCGGGCTCGCGCTCGACCCGGCCGACGCGGTCCGCGCGGAACTGCTGGAAGTGCGGGCGCAAGCGTTGGCGCGAACCGGAAAGCTGGCCGAGGCCCGCGAGGACCTGCGAGTCGCGCTGACGCACGCGACGAGTCCACCCACGCGCGCGAGCCTGCTCACCGAACTCGCCGTGATGTCGTCCGGCTCCGATGATCTCGTTCGCGCGGCGAACCTCATCGAACTCGCCCTGACCGAAGCGGCCGACGACCCCGTCGCCCGTGCGCGAGCCCTCACGGCGGGCGGGACCATCGACATCAACCTCGATCGCCGGGGTCGCGCCGCGCAGCGCTACGACGAAGCGTTGTCGCTCTTTGAGCGGGCCGGTGACGCCCGCGGGGTGGCCGACATCCTGGACGCTCGGGCGATGGCGGTCTTCCTCGACGGTGACATCGACACCGCGGTGGCGGCCTACGAGCAAGCGGCGCAGCTCTTCCTCGATTCGGGCAACCTGTTGCGGGTCGTCACGCCGCGCTCGTCCCGGGGCCACGCGCTGGTCTTCGCCGGACAGCCGGAAAGCGCGCTGGTCGACGCTACGGCGGCGGCGGAACTGGCGAACTCGCTCGGGTTCGTCGAGGGCGAGGGCGCGGCGCACTGGATCATGAGCGAGGCGCTCAGCGGGATGGGCCTGGCCGCCGAGGCCATCGCGGCGGCGGAGAAGGCGGAATCGCTCGCGGCCGAGACCGGGCACCGGGGCTGGGCGGCCACCGCGGCACGGGGACTCGGGATCGCCCGCGAAGCCGCGGGCGACCTCGCGGCCGCGGAGAGCGCGTTCCGGCGATCGCTCGAGCTCAGCACCCGCATCCCGCTGTTCGCCTGCTGGGCGCACTCACGCTTGGCGCTTGTCCTGGTAGCGGGCGGCGGACTCGACGAAGCCGCCGAGCACGTCGACAGCGCGTTGGTCACCGGCCCACCGCTGGGCCACTACGAGGCGCGCCTGGCGGGCTGTGCGCTGGCGGTGGCGAAAGGTGACCCGGCGGCGGAGGCCCTGCTCGCCGACGCCATCGAACTCGCGGTGGGTGGGGGACACCGCGCGAGCCTGACGCGGTTGCGCGCGCTGCGTCACGGGTCAGCGGTCTGATCCGGTCGACCGTCGACCCCGGCCGGTGCCGAACCCAGGACTGACGCCACGCGCCCGTAATGCCGGGCTACGGCCGCACCATTGGGTACCGTGACCTGGTGCGGGGGCAACATGATCAGAACAGTGGTGGTGTGGTGGCCGCCCGGCTGCGCCGGGTGCGGCCGCACCTCGCCGCGGTGATCCTGCTCGGCCCCATCCTGGGTCTCACCTCCGTCCTGGTGTTCGGCGGCTGGCTGCCCGGCCTCGCGACGCCCGCTCTCGTCCTCATCGCGGGCGCCGTCTACTTCGGTCTCCGCCGTTTCCGCCCACGGCGCTGGCCGCACGCCGCCGTTCTGCTTGGCCTGATGTCCGGTGCGTATCTGGGGCTCAATGTCCCCGCCGTCGCCTGGATGGCGGCCCCGCTCGGCGCGGTCGGGTTGGCGCTGCTGGGTTTCACGCTGGCCGACCGGGCGCGGCGGCAGGTTCTGCTGCCCTACACGCCTGATTTCGCCGACTCACCGGTCGAGGTTCCGTGGCCCGCCCGCGGCGCCACCGGCTTGGAGCTGCTGGTCGGCGCCGACCGCATCACGCTCATCGGCAGCCGCGGCAGGCTGCGCACCGCGCGGCCCGCCGTCGACTTCGACGACGTGGGTGCGGTCGAACAGGTCATGGTCGCCCGCCGAGCGACCCTGCACGTCCCGGGTGTGGGCGAGTTGAACGTGACGGTCACCCCGGGTCCCGCCGTGCGGATCGCCGTGCCGCCGGGGGAGTGGATCCTGCCGACCGACCAGGGCCGCGACATCGCCAGGCTCGTAGCCCGCCGCAAGGAACTCGCGGGCGAAGCGGTTCCGGCCCACCGCTGACGCCCGGCCTCGGGGCCGACGCGGGGAAAGTGACGTTGCCCCGTTCGAGGGCGGAGCCCCGGATTCGGCGGATAGCCTGCCTGGGTGAGCCCTGACGACCTCATCGCCCTCGACCGCGCGCACGTATGGCATCCCTACGGTCCGATGCCCGGCACGCACGACCCCCTGGTCGTCGAGTCGGCCCAGGGTGTGCGGCTTCGGTTGGCGGACGGTCGGGAACTGGTGGACGGGATGTCCTCCTGGTGGGCGGCCATCCACGGGTACCGCAACCCCGTCCTCGACGCCGCCCTGGCCGAGCAGGCCGGGAAGATGAG
>NZ_JBOHGC010000236.1:0-1333 GCF_050699995.1 Actinokineospora sp.
TTGGGGCTGGCGTGGAAGTCGAACTCCTCCAGGGTGGTCTGTGCGTCGAAGTGGGCGCGGCGCAGTCGGCGGCCCATCGCGGTCAACTCCCGGCGGCCGATCTCGTCGTGGCAGAGGACTTGCAGGAACTCCAGGTGGCCGAGTTCCCCGCCGCGGGCCTGGGCGAGGCGGGCGTCGAGGGTGTCGAGCATCCCGGAGAGCTTGAGCGTGCGCAGGGCGTCGCGCAGCGCGGTGTCGATGACGGTCACGATGCTTCCTCACTGTCGGTGGCGGTGCCGGCCGGGTTGGGCTCGGTCAGGGCGGGGGTGTGGTGATCGCCGGGCTCGTCGTGGGCATCGGTGTCGTGGTCGACGCCCGTGGTGGCGTGGTCCGCGGCGGGCTCGGGGTTCGGGGTGGGCAGGGCCACGACGTTCGCGAACAGCCGCGAAGGACCATGCAGATGCGCCGCGGCACCCCCGTCGCCGGTCAGCTCCGGCGGCGGGTCGGCCTCGGTGCCGGCGGCCAGGATCCCTTTGACCGTGCGATAAGTGGGGTCGCCGACCTCGATCGCCCGGGCGCAGGCCTTCTCCAGCCGGGCTTGCCCGTGTTTGTCGGCCAGCCCGAGAACCCCTTGGGCGGCGCGCAATCGGAACAGGGCGTTGACCTCCAACAAGCCCGCGATGAGCGCGACGCAGGACGGGCCGATGTCGGCGGCCTGGGCGCGGCACCAGGTCGGCGTCCGCATCGTGAACGCGATCTTCTCCGGCGGGTAGTGCGACAAGTCGGTGGACTTCCCGGCCGGTCGGCGGCCGTGGGTGGCGATCAGCTCGCCGTTGTCGAAGATCTGCACCACCGTCGGTGTCTCCCGGGCGTCGACCCGGCGGCCGATGTGTCGCCACGGCACCGAATACAACGACTTGCCCACCCGGACGTGAATGTCCGGGCCGATGATGCCCGTCGACCACGTGGCGAGCGTGAACCGCTTACGAGGCAACGGGTTCAACTCACGGGCTTCGACCGCGTCGAACACCGACATCGGTGCGGCGCCGCCCAGCGGGCGGCACTGCCTGCGACCGGCCACCTCCCGGCACCACAGCACTGCCTGTTCCTGCATGTGTTGCAGGGACACGAATTCCCGACCGCGCCAGTACGAATCCCGAACATAGGGCATCGGGCGTTCCACCCGCGGCTTGTCCTTCGGCTTCGCCGCCCGCGCCGGGTCGACCAACGTCCCGTAGTGCTCGGCCAACTCCGCATAGGACCGGTTGATCTTCGGGTCGTAGAGGTCCGGTTTGTCCACCCCGGTCTTGAGGTTGTCGGGCACCAACCGGGCAGGCACCCCACCGAAGAAGTC
>NZ_JBOHGC010000237.1:0-1971 GCF_050699995.1 Actinokineospora sp.
CAAGAGAAGCTGACGACACCACGGGGGCAGCGGCACGCGCTGCCCCCACGGTGCCTTCAGCCTTTGCTGCTGCGATCAGTGCGCGAGCGGATCGGGGCGCAGCTGGAAGTGCACGACGACGGGCTTCTTTCCCTTGCCGCCTTCCATGAGCCATGGCGTCCGGTCCCCGCTGGTCGTCCACAACCCTCGGCCCTTCCAGCCGGCGTTCGGGTCGTCGATGCGCCCGTCGAACCCCTTGGCGTAGAAGCCCAACGGGTACGGAACGCGCAGCAGGATCATCTTGCCGTCCTTGAGCGCGACCAGGCCGTCGTTGAGGTTCGCCGTCGACATCGGCACGTCCTGACCGAGCCCGAACGTGTTGTGCTGGTCGACCCAGGTGTAGTAGCTCGACTCGGCGCTGTTCTCCCCGATGCCCAGGAAGCCGGGGCCGGGGTACTGGCGGAAGGTCCAGCCCTCCGGGCAGTGATCGCCGGTGGCCTTCGGCCCGTTGAGCGGCCCCTTGCACTTGCGCCGGTCGAAGCTGCCGATGTGCCCGCTCCCGAGTGACGCCCACACGACGCCCTGCTTGTCGATATCGGCACCCCGAATACCGAACCCGGGCTTGGGCACGTTGTAGACCTCCGCGAGCGCGGTCGCCGGCGGGTTCGGCCCCGGAAAGAGCCGCACCACCGCCGCGGTGCCGCCAAAGACCCCGACGGATCCCCAGATCGACCCGTCGACGGGGCTCGGCATCACGGCATAGAAGCCTCCGCCGATGCGCTTGTCCTTGGCCGGATCGATCGGCTGGTCGGGCTCGACGTAGTCGTCGCGCTTGCCGTTACCATTGGTGTCGAGGACGAACGCCGTCCACCCTTGCGACTTGGCCGCGTCGCCCGTCTCGTCGAACATCTTGCTGTTGACCCAGCCGACCACCGGGCCGCCGCCGCTGGTCCACAGCGTGTCGTTGGCGTCGTAGCCGAACTGCAGGTGGTGCGTCTGGAAGCAGGTGTCGACGAACGTGTACTTCATCGTCTTGGGATCGAGCATCGTGAGGTGACGGTTCGCTTGCGCCACCGGGAACAGCTTGGCCGAGGGATGGTCGGAGCCCTTCTGGCAGAAGTCCGGGTTCTTGGGGCCGCGCACCGTCGCCGCGAACCAGACCCGTCCCTTCTTGTCGAACATGCCGTTGTGGTTGTTGGCCTTGGTGTCCCAGATCTTCTCCTCGCCCCAGTAGGGCGACGGCGCCATCGGCTTGGCGAGCGCGGCGTGTCCGGGTCCGAGCGCCTCCGGTGTGTCGGCGTCGCGCACGGGAGCGGTGAAGGTCGTGACGGTGTGCGTCTTGGGATCGAGGATCGGGTAGGCGTCCGTAGCGTATTCGGGCGAGCCGTAGAGCCGGCCGTAGGCATTGACCGTCGGATAGCGCCGATCCGAGGCGATGAGGTCGTGGAGGTATTTCTTCGGGTCCCCCCACTCCCACGTGGTGACGACGATATTGCGCTCGACGCCCTGGGGCCGCGTCGGCTTGCTATGCGGCAGCTCGCCCTTGGCGATGCGGTCGGTCCAGTCGCCGAAGTACTTGAACGGCGCGCCGCCGAGGGGCCCGGTGAGCGGGTTCAGCATGAAGTTCCCGGCCTGGCCCGACTGCACGCGGCGGATCCACGCCGCTTCCGATGACGGGAACTCGCCGAGCGCCGCGGGGATCGTGCGGGTGGAGAGCTGGCCGAGCTGATGGCAGCCGACGCAGGCCCGGTTCTTCATCACGGTGAGCCAGTCGCTCTGGGTGACATTCGCGGGGATGTTGCTCGTGCCGCCGAACTGGCTCGCCTCCGGGATCCTGAGCATCGAATACCAGTAGATCGCCGGGTAGTATCGCGCCGCCGCGGCCGCATCCGGCGCGGGGACGGCGCGAAGATTCAGTTGCTGGCCGGGCGCGCCGTCGACCTTGGGTGAATCGACGAGGCCGTAGCCGCGCACCCACACCTTGTACCTGGC
>NZ_JBOHGC010000238.1:0-1377 GCF_050699995.1 Actinokineospora sp.
CACGTTGGAGTTGATGCCCATCATCCAGGAATCGACCTGGGTGAACAGCATGCGCCGCCCGCTGTCGTGCACGTGCTGGGTCCAGTCGCGCTCCGCGTCGGGGGTGGCCTCGACGCGGGCGTGGCCCTTCTCGCGCATGTGCCCGATGAGCGCGGTCACCCAGTCCACGTTCTGCTCGATGCAGCGCGGGATGTTGCAGAAGGTCGCGGCGTTGTGCGGCCCGACCAGGGTGAACAGGTTGGGGAAGCCCTCGATCTGCAGGCCGAGATAGGTGCGGGGCCCCTCCGCCCACTTGTCCCGCAGTCGCCGGCCGCCCCGGCCGCGGAGGTCGATGCGGTCGAACGCCCCCGTGACCGCGTCGAACCCGGTGGCGTAGATGATCATGTCGGCCTCGTACTCGGCCGCGCTGGTCTTGACCCCGGCCGGCGTGATCCGCTCGATCGGCGTCTCGCGCAGATCGACCAGCCGCACGTTCGGCTGGTTGTAGACCTCGTAGTACCCGCTCTCCAGCGGCACCCGGCGGGTGCCGAAGCCGTGGTTCGTCGGGATCAGCTTCTCCGCCACCTTCGGGTCCTTGACCCGCGAGCGGATCTTCCGGCGCATGAACTCGGTGATGGTGGCGTTGGCCTCCTGGTTGATCAGCACGTCCCGGAAGTTGCCCATCCAGATCCCGAAGCCGGGCGCGCCGTAGAGCTTCTCGTAGAACGCCTCGCGCTCCTCCGGGCTCACCTCGAGCGCGTTGCGCGGGTCGGCCTGGTGGATGAAGCAGCCGAAGGACTCGCGGCAGAGCGCGAAGATCTCTGGGTAGGTCGCCTTGATGCGCGCCTGCGTGGCCGCATCCATCGGGCGGTTGTGCAGCGGCGCGCACCAGTTCGGCGTGCGCTGGAACACCGTGAGGTGGCCGACCGTCTTGGTGATCTCGGTGATCGCCTGCACGGCGGTGGCCCCGGTGCCGATCACCGCGACGCGCTTCCCCGCGAAGCTGACCGGCTCGTGCGGCCAGGTGCCGGTATGGTAGGACTCGCCGCGGAAGCTCTCCACGCCCGGGATGGTCGGCATGGTCGGCACCGACAGGGGCCCGATCGCGGTGATCAGGAACCGCGCCCGCGCCCGCCGGCCGTCCTCGCTCTCGATCTCCCACTGGTTCGCGGCCTCGTCGTAGGCGGCAGACTTGATCCGGCAGTTGAACTCGATGTCGCGACGGAGGTCGAGCTTGTCGGCCACGAAGTTGCAGTAGCGCAGCGTCTCCGGCTGCGCCGCGAAGTGCTCGCTCCACTCCCACTCGCGCAGGATCTCGTCGGAGAAGGAATAGCCGTAGGTCCAGCTCTCGGAATCGAACCGCGCCCCCGGGTAGCGGTTCCAGTACCAGGTGCCGCC
>NZ_JBOHGC010000239.1:0-3113 GCF_050699995.1 Actinokineospora sp.
GCCCGGTCCGGTGCCACCGGCCCCGGCGCCCGCCCCGGTCGCGTCCACAGTGGACAGCGTCCCGGTCGCGGAAACGCGCACCACGCAGTCGCTGCCGGTCGCGTGGCTGCTGCGCTACCTGCTGGCCGCGATCCTCGTCACCGGCGGCGTGGCCACCGGCGCCTACCCGCTGCTGCTGCGCCTCGGCGCGCGGGCGCGGGGGTAGCCACGGTGTCCGAATCAGACAGTCCATTGCGAACGCGCTGTTCGTGTCCGGGTCACTTTCCCTTGCCTGGAACGAAATGTTCGCCGCGATACTCCGGATAGGCGGCCGAGGACAACGGCAGGCCACGGGGAAGAGGGGGTGATGCCCGACCGGCCGTGACAAGAGTTGCCGCTCTCGTCGACGACCGGCCAGACCACTCACCTGCGTCCGGTGCGAGCACAGATCCAGTGCGCACCGGGTTCGGCCCGGACACCAGTCCGAGCACTACCGCGTAGAAAAGGATACATGCAGTGAGCAAGCAGAAGCGTATGCTCGTCGCGGCCACCGCCGCGCTGGCCATCGTCGGTCTCGCCACCGGGTCCGCCCAGGCCGACCCGACCGGCACGCCGACCTACCGCGAGATCGCGATCGTCGGCTCGGACACCACCCAGACCGTGATGAACGGCCTCGCCGACGCCATCACGATCAACGGCGTCAAGGTCATGGGCTCCTACGACGCCCGCGGTTCGGCGCAGATCACCACCAAGGACTCGGCGACCAACCCGGCCTGCACGATCAACCGCCCCGAGGGCTCCAACGTCGGGGTGACCGCGCTGAAGAACGACGTCGCCGCGGGCACCAACTGCCTGCAGGCCGCGCGCTCGTCGTCGAACTCGGCGGCCGCCAACCCGGACATGAAGTTCATCCCGTTCGCGGTGGACGCGCTCACCTACGCGGTGCGCGGCGACAGCACCGTGCCGAAGAAGCTCACCAAGGCCAACCTGACGGCCATCTACACCTGCGCGAACACCACCTTCAAGCCGCTGGCCCCGCAGTTCGGCTCCGGCACGCGCTCGTTCTTCGTCAAGTCGGTCATGCCCGCGGGCACCGCCGACACCGCCACCCTGTTCGGCCCCGGCGGCACCTACCCGTGCGTGTCGGACAAGGACGCCTCGGGTGAGGGCATCCAGGAGCACGTCGGCACCTACCTGACCGACGTCAAGCACCTGCTGCCGTACTCGGTCGCGGTCTACAACTCGCAGATCTACGGCCAGGCGCCCGCGGCGCAGGGCAAGGCCGTGCTGGGCGTGCTCGACACCATCCAGCCGACCAACCTCAACACCTCCTCGACGCTCAAGCGCGACGTCTACAACGTGGTTCCGGCCACCAAGTTCGGCACCGCGCCGTACAACACGATCTTCGACGGCCCGAACTCGCTGATCTGCCAGCGCGGCGACCTCATCACCCGCTACGGCTTCGGCATCGCCGCGAACTGCGGCGTCCCGGTCCAGTAGTCCACCCACTTCCCTTTACCGAAAGGCTTCTACGACAGTGCGAAACCTCATCACCCGCCGGATCGTGGGTGGCGCCATCGCGTTCGCCGCGGCCGCCGCCACCACGATCGGCTTCGCGGGCCTCGCCGCGGCCGCTCCGGTCGGCAACCTGGGCACCCTGAGCGTCAACAAGCAGTCCGGCCTCGACATCGACGCGCCGAGCTACACCACCTCCGCAGGCTGTACGCCCGACTCCGACGGCTACAACCTCTACGTCTATGGCCCGGGCGGCTTCGCCAACGGCCTCGTCGGCACGACCGTGACCGACGTGGGCTTCTCCACCTCCGGCCCGATCTCGCTGGTGCAGACGCTGTCCTTCAAGGACATCGCGGTGGACAACTCCACCACCATCGTCCCCGGCACCTACACGATCGCGGTGAACTGTGTCGACCAGTTCTCCACCGAGGTCAAGGGCACCTTCACCAAGGACATCGTCTTCACCAGCGCCACCCAGTGGAGCGTCCCGGCGCAGACCAGCCCCACCACCACCGCGCTGTCGGCCTCGCCGGCTGCCCCGGTGACCGAGGGCACCGCCGTGACCCTCACCGCGACCGTCTCGCCCGCCTCGGCGACCGGTTCCGTGCAGTTCCGTGACGGCGCCAACGCCCTCGGCGCCCCGGTGGCCGTGGCCAACGGTGTCGCCACCCTCACCACGAGCGCGCTGCCGCAGGGCACCCGCTCGCTGACCGCCGAGTTCGTCGGCACCGGCACGTCGGGCTCGTCGACCTCGGCCGCGGTGGCCTACCAGGTCAACGCCCCGGCCGCGGTGGCCACCACGACCGCCCTCGCGGTCACACCGAGCGGCACCGCCGCGCAGTACAGCACCGTCACCTTCAGCGCGACCGTGTCCCCGGCGAACGCCGCGGGTGTCGTGCAGTTCTTCGACGGCGCGAACGCTCTCGGCAACGGCGTCCCGGTCTCCGGCGGCTCCGCGTCGTTCACCAGCTCGACCCTGGCGGTCGGCGCGCACAACTTCACCGCGCGCTTCTCGCCGTCGAACACCGCGGCGTTCGAGCCGTCGGCCTCCGGGGCCGTCGCCCTCGAGATCACCGCGTTCGCGGGCGTCAGCAGCCACCAGGACATCTCCACCACCGTCCTCGCCGGTGAGCTGACGATCAGCGTGGCGAACCAGAACGTCATCCTGCCCTCGCCGGTCATGGCGGCCGACGGCTCGCTGCTCACCACCTCGGGCGCGCTCAACCCGATCAAGGTCACCGACACCCGCGCGGGCAACCCCGGCTGGAACGTCTCCGGCCAGGTGACCGACTTCGTCAACGGCGCCAACGCGATCAACGGCGCGAACCTGGGCTGGTCCCCGAAGATCGTGGACAAGTCCCCGGTCCAGAACATCACCGCGGGCGCGGTCGTCAACCCGGCCAACGCGATCGTCCCGGGCGCGAGCGCCCCGGCCGGTCTCGGCCTGGCCACCTCCCGCGTCCTGGCCACCGCCGCCTCCCTGGGCGGCAACGGAACCGCGAACCTCGCCGCGGACCTGGCCCTGAACGTGCCCACCTCGACCGTGGCGGGCACCTACACCGCTCGACTGACCCTCACCGCCATCTGAGGCAGCCGACACCAGTGGAGCGGACCGGGCC
>NZ_JBOHGC010000240.1:0-1260 GCF_050699995.1 Actinokineospora sp.
CGCCGGCGGCGGGTGCTCGGGGTGGCTGGTCCGGTGCGTCCGCGGCGGTCGCGGTGCCGGTCGTGCCGGATCACGCACGTGCTGCTGCCAGCGGTGCTGCTGCTGCGCCTCGGGCATGGCGCCGCGACGGTGTGGGCGGTGCTGATGGCCCGGGCGGGCGGGACGGGGTATCGCCCGACGGCCTCGTCGGCGGGTGTGTCGATCTCCACGGTGCGCCGGTGGTGGCGCCGGTTCACCGGGCGGGCCGATGAGGTGCGGCGCTGGTTCTGGCGGCTGGCGGTCGCGGTCGGGATCGATCCGGAGATCCCGGATGCGTCGGGGTCGGCGCCGGCGGATGCGGTGGCAGCGATCACCGCGGCGGCTGCCGGGCGCGGGCAGCGGTTCGGCGGATCGGTCGTCGGCATGGCGGCGCAGGTTCACATGGCCTCGGTGGGTAGTGGTGGTCGGCTGCTGGCTCCTGCCTGGCCGGGTGGCTGAACGGCTGGCAGTGCAACACGACATGGACCTGACGCCGACCAGCGTCGATGGGTCAGGCTCTGCCTCGGCGCCCGGTGCCGGCCGGTATGGGTCGGGGCGTGGTGTCTTGTCGTCCCCATCACGAGGAGGAGCCCCGTCATGTCCATGTCCATGCCCGTGCCGATGGGTGAGGCTGTCGCGCGTGACCGCGCGCAGAAGATCGCGTTGTTCCGCTACCAGCTGATCTGCCCAGCGCTGGACCGGGGGTTGTCGACCAAGCAGCGCGGCCGGATCGTGCGTGAGCTAGCCGGGCGGGAACACACCGACCCGTTCGGAAACCGCCGCCGGTACTGCCGCGACACGTTGGACCGGTGGATCCGCGCGTGGCGGCGTGGCGGCTTCGACGCGCTGCTGCCGCAGGCGCGGGCGTTCTCCGCGCGCACCGACGCGGCCGCGTTGGAGCTGGCGGCGGCGTTGAAGAAGGAGAACCCGGCCCGCACGGCGGCGCAGGTGAAACGGATCCTGGAGCGTCAGACCGGCTGGTCACCGTCGGAATCGACGCTGTTGCGGCTGTTTAACCGGTTGGGGATCGCCACCCCGCGCCCGGCCGAGAACGGCGGGGTGTTCGGCCGGTTCGAGGCCGCCGAGGCGAACGAACGCTGGACCGGCGACGGGCTGCACGGCCCCCGCGTGGGTGGCCGCAAGACGTTCTTGTTCGCGTTTCTGGACGACCACAGCCGGCTGATCACCGGATACCGGTTCGGGTACTCGGAGGACACCGTCCGTCTGGCCGCGGCGCTACGC
>NZ_JBOHGC010000241.1:0-17429 GCF_050699995.1 Actinokineospora sp.
CGTGGGAGCACCCGGCCCACCTGTACCTCAAGCGCGCCAAGGCCGATGAGCTGGCACTCGGCACCCCCGGAAGGCACCGCGCGGCCCTCGCGTCGCTGGTGGACCTGCCGGGATGAGCGAGCTGGTAGCCGGGGCGTTCCCGGACGTCACCGCCGCGGCGGCCCGCAGACTGATGGCCGCCGCGGTGGAATCGTTCGCCGACAACGATTACCACGCCACTACCACCCGCGACATCTCGACAGCGGCGGGGATGAGCCCGGCGGCGTTGTACGTCCACTTCCCGTCGAAGGCGGCGGTCCTGTCGGCGATCAGCCTCAGCGGCCACGAACGCGCTTTGGCGATCGTGGAGGCCGCCGCCGCGGGCCCCGGCACCCCGGTCGACCGGATGCGGGTGCTGGTAACGGAAATGGCCTCCTGGCACGCAACCCACCACCGAATCGCCCGGATCGTCCAGTACGAGATCACGGCGCTGCCGAAGGCGGACTACACCACGGTCGCGGACCTGCGG
The DNA here is from genome assembly GCF_050699995.1 of Actinokineospora sp. Classification (GTDB taxonomy): domain Bacteria; phylum Actinomycetota; class Actinomycetes; order Mycobacteriales; family Pseudonocardiaceae; genus Actinokineospora. The sequence goes on from NZ_JBOHGC010000241.1 coordinate 509, forward strand.
AGGCGAACGGAACGGGTGGTGCGGGCGCTGATCGAGGAGGGCGTCGACACAGGGGTCTTCGCGTGCGACGTACGGTCGGCGGCAAGGGCAACCCTGTCCCTGTGCGTGGACATCGCCCGCTGGTACACGGCGGCAAGCACGCCGGGCCCAGCAGAACTCGGCAAGCGCTACGCGACCCTGGTGCTCGCCATGCTGGGTGCAGGCCCCGTTAGAACCGGCAACAAACACCGCTGACGAGCCCGATGGCGAGGGTGACGGCCCGATCCCAACGGCCTGTTTGGGTGGTTCGGATCGGCCCGTCACCTTCAGGAAAGCGTCGATACTCATCAGACGATCCGCACGTCCACACCCTCAGCCTCAAACGCGGCAACGACCTCAGCAGACGCGTCCGAGTCCGTGATCAGGATGTTGATCGCCGACGTCGGGCAGATCTGCGCGAACGCGTGCTTCCCCAGCTTCGAGCTGTCCGCGATGCACACGACCTGCCGCGCCCGCTGCGTCATCAACCGGTTGATGCTCGCCTCCCCCTCATGGTGCGCATAGGCACCACGCAGGGGATCAACGGCGTCGACGCCCAAGAAGATGATGTCCAGGGTGATTTCATCAAGGATCCGGGTCGCCAGGGGGCCGCTCAGTTCGAACGACTGCGGCCGGGCCACTCCCCCGGTCACCACGATCTTCACGTGCGGCCGAACAGCCAGCTCATTCGCGATGTTCAGCGCGTTGGTCACCACCGTGACCCCAGGCTCATCCGACTGCGCGAAGTCCGGCCGGATGGCCAGGGCACGGCCGATCTCGGTGGTCGTGGTGCCACCGTTGAGGCCGATGACCGCCCCCCGGGACACCAGCGCCGCCGCGGCCTTGCCGATGCGCTCCTTCTCGGAGGCGTGGCGGGCCGTCTTGTAGCGCAGTGGCAGGTCGTAGGCCACGTTGTTCGCGACCGCTCCCCCGCGGGTGCGGGTCAGCAGCTGCTGTTCAGCCAAGTGGTCGAGATCGCGGCGGATGGTGGCCGCGGAGACGTCGAGGTCTCGGGCGAGGTCCTCGACGTCGACCTTGCCGCTCTGGCCGAGCATGTCGAGCAAAGCGCTCAAGCGTTCGTATCGATCCACCACAAACCTCCACCGTCCGGCGCGCCCCCTCGATCATGCGCGGTGTCGCAAGGTATCGCCTTGTGGAGTCGTATTCAACGACCGAAACACCTCACCACCCGTGCGGGAACACGCAGTGATTCTGTCATTTACAGACAACTCCGAACGTCCCTGGTCAGGACCCCAGCAGCGGCAGCAACGTCGGCTTCCACACCCCGTCGTGCGCGCGGGCCGTCGCGAGGCGTTCGTCGGGGACGGTGCCGTAGGTGGTGGTGCGCTGCCGCGCCGGGCGGCCCGCGGCGGTGGCGAGGGCCTCCAGGTCCGCGATCGTCTTGTAGCTGCCGTTGTCGCTGCCCGCCATGCGGCTGATGGTCTCCTCCATCAGGGTGCCGCCAAGGTCGTTGACCCCACCGCGGAGCACGTCGACGACGCCGCTGTCGCCGAGTTTGACCCAGCTGGTCTGGATGTTGGCGATCCGCCCGTGCAGCAGGATCCGCGCCAGCGCGTGCACCGCGCGGTTCTCCAGGTGGGTAGGCCCCGGCCGGGCGATCCCGGCCAGGTACAGCGGCGCATTGGTGTGGACGAACGGGAGCAGGACGAACTCGCTGAACCCGCCCGTGCGCTCCTGGGTGCGGGCGAGCAGCTTGAGGTGCGCGACCCAGTGCTCCGGCTTGTCGACGTGCCCGTACATCATGGTCGACGTCGTGGGAATGCCCAGGTCGTGCGCGGTCGTCACCACTTCGAGCCAGGTGGCGGTGGGCAGTTTGCCCTTGGTGAGCACCCACCGGACCTCGTCGTCGAGGATCTCCGCCGCGGTGCCGGGCAGCGAGTCGACGCCCGCCTCCCTGGCCGCGGTCAGCCAGTCGCGGATGGACAGGTCGGTGCGGCTGGCGCCGTTGACGACCTCCATCGGCGAGAACGCGTGCACGTGCAGGCCAGGCGCGCGGCGCTTGACCTCGGCGGCGATGTCGAAGTACGCGGTGCCTGGCAGGTCTGGGTGGATGCCGCCCTGCATGCAGACCTCGGTGGCGCCGACCGACCATGCCTCCTCGGCGCGCTGCCCGACCTGGTCGAGGGACAGGGTGTACGCGTCGGCGTCGGTGCGGCGCTGAGCGAACGCGCAGAACCGGCAGCCGGTGTAGCAGACGTTGGTGAAGTTGATGTTGCGCGTGACCACGTAGGTCACCACGTCGCCCACGGCGTCGCGGCGCAGGCCGTCGGCCAGTTTGGCCAGCGCGTCGATCTCCGCGCCGGCACCGGCTGTTAGCAGGGTCAGCGAGTCCGCGTCGGACAGTCCGCTCGGGTCCTTCTCCGCGTGCCGCAGCGCCCGCAGGAACTCCGGGCGGACGACACCGTCGGACAGCGCGGCGACCGGCCGCTGCGTGACCTGCCCGCGCAGCTCGTCCCAGTCGCCGTAGACGGAGTCGAAGTCGTCGCGGCGGTCGCTCGTGCGGCCCTCGGTGTCGATCGACGTGTGCAGGTCGGTGCGACCGTACTCGGCGAGCGAGACCTCAGGCTCCTGCCACGGCCTGCCGACCAGCGGCGCCGACTCCACGGCCAGCCCGGTCTCCGGGTCGGCGAGCGCGGCCACATGCGCGGACAGCCGGGGATCGAGCCACGGCTCGCCGCGGCGCAGGTACTCGGGGTAGATCGTCAGCCGCTCGGCCAGCCGGAACCCCGCGGCCGCCGTCTTCGACGCCAGCTCGTCGATGTGCGGCCAGGGGCGTTCGGGGTTGACGTGGTCCGGGGTGAGCGGCGAGACGCCACCCCAGTCGTCGATGCCCGCGCGCAGCAGCAGCTCGAACTCACCGCCGATGAGGTTCGGCGGGGCCTGGATGCGCGCCTTCGGCCCCAGGACCACCCGGGCGACCGCCACCGTCGCGGCGAGTTCCTCGGCCTCCGCGTCCGGCATGCCGCGCATCGCGGTGTCCGGCTTCGCGCGGAAGTTCTGCACGATGACTTCCTGGATGCCGCCGTAGCGCCGGGACACCCCGCGGATCGCGAACAGCGACTCGACCCGGTCGGCCAGGGTCTCGCCGATGCCGATGAGCACACCCGTGGTGAACGGCACCGCCGAGCGGCCCGCGTCCTCCAGCACCCGCAGCCGAACCACGGGCTCCTTGTCCGGCGAGCCGTAGTGCGGCCCGCCGGGCTCGGCCCACAGCGTCCTCGACGTGGTCTCCAGCATCATGCCCATCGACGGCGCGACCGGCTTGAGCCGCTGCAGGTCGGTCCAGCTGAGCACGCCCGGGTTGAGGTGCGGCAGGAGGCCGGTCTCCTCCAGCACCCGGATGGCCATCGCGCGGACATAGGACAGCGTGTCGGGGTAGCCCGCCGCCTCCAGCCAGTCCGCGGCGGCGTCCCAACGGTCCTCGGGCCGGTCGCCGAGGGTGAACAGCGCTTCCTTGCAGCCCATCGCCGCGCCGGCGCGCGCGATCTCGAGGACCTCGTCCGGGCTCAGGAATGGCGCGGGCAGCCGGTGCGGCACGGTGGCGAACGTGCAGTAGTGGCAGCGGTCGCGGCACAGCCGGGTCAGCGGGATGAAGACCTTGCGCGAGTACGTGATGACGCCGGGTCGCCCGGCCGCCTCAAGACCCGCGTCGCGGATGCGGGACGCGGTGTCGAACAGGTCGTCGAGGTGCTCGCCGCGAGCGTGCAGCAGCACCTCGGCTTCGACCTGGTCGAGCGTGGCGCCGTCGCGCGCTCGGCGCAGGGCTCGACGCAGGGCGGACTCGGCGGGCACACGGATCACGGACACCTCCACGGGACTTTGTCCCAACCTAATAGGAGGTCAGGACAAAACCCGCGTCCCGTGGAGCAGTCGGACGTGACCCGCGCCTCACTGCTCAGCCAGGCAGCACGCCCGCGAGTGCCTTGCGGGCCTTTCGCGGCGCCTCGGCGACCGTCTCGGTCACCGACTCACCGGCGTCGTGGGCCCATTCGCCCAGCTCGTGGGCGCGCTTGTTGACCTGGCGGGTGGCCCGCCGGGCCCGCCAGCCCAGCGACGGCTTGCCCTCGGTGTCACCCACGGCCAGCATCAGCCCGCCGAGCAGGCCGACGTTCTTCATGAAGTGGGCCCGCTGGTTCTTGGCGGCCGCGCTGTCCTTCTCGTCCCAGAACCGGTGCGTGGCGAGCGTGGTGGGCACGATGCTCCCCGCCAGCAGCAACGCCGAGACCCGCGGGAACTTGCCCAACGCGAGCGCCACGCCCGCGCCGACCTTGACCGCGCCGTCGATCTTCACCAGGGTCACCGGGTCGGTCGGCACCTGGGCGGGCATCCGGTCGCCCACCATCCCGGTCACCGTGTCCAGCAGCGGTTTCGCCGCCTCCGCGTGCGCCGCCGGGTTGCGCAACGCCTCGATGCCGCCGGAGATGAAGATCGCGGCGAGCATCGGTCGGGCCAGCCTGCGCAGGATCATCGTTCTCGTCCTCTCACTCGTCGATCCGGTCCTCGGTGCGCTCCGCCAGTTCGCGAACGTGCTCCAGGTCCCCACACCCCGCGGCGAAGTGCTTGACCTCTTCGGCGTCGACCTTGCGGAGCCTCCGCAGCGCCGGGTAGACCTCGGCCTCCTCGGCCTCGGCGTGCGCGACCAGTCGCGTGGACAGCTCGGCCAGCACCTTCGCCTGGCCGTTCGTGTCGTCCCGCAGGTCCCGGAACAGGTCCTCGAAGAGCCGGTGGTCAGCGAGGATCAGTTCGATCACGTCGTCGGTCATCTCAAATCCCTTCGCCGTCTCGGGATCGGGGGTACCCGCGCTGGGTGCGGGTCAACCGTCAGTCACGGTAGGTCGAAGGCCAGGAACCCGCTCGCCGACGTGAGCGCGCCCGCGGAGGCCGGAAGGTGTGGCAGCCGCACCGCGGGGGTGGCGATTCGGCCCTGGTCGTGCAGGACCGCCTTGATCACCGCCGGGTTGGGCTCGGCGAACAGCGCGGCGGAGAGATCAGCCAATCGGTGGCCCATGGCGCGGGCCCGGTCGACGTCGCCCTTGGCCCAGGCGTCGACCAGTTCGGCGCACGTGGGCGGAGGCGAGGATGCCGCCCTCGGCGCCGAGGGCGAGGAGCGGGGAGACGCACACGTCGTCGCCGCCGAACACGGCGAAGCCCGGCGGGCGGTGGGCGAGGATCGTGACCGTGTCGGCGTCGATGGCGCCCACGCTGTGCTTGGTGCCGATGACGTTGGGGATCTCGGCGAGGCGCAGGATGGCGTCGGCGGACAGGGTCAGGCCGGTTCGGTAGGGGACGTTGTAGACGATCAGCGGCACGGGGCTGCTCTTCGCGAGGACGCGGAAATGCTCGACGACGCCCTCTTCGCGGGGGCGGGTGAAGGGCGGGACGAGGGTAAGGGCGGCGGTGACCTCGGGGCCGAGTTCGTCGAGGGCTCGGGACGACGCCGCGGTGCCGCTGCCACCCGCTCCGACGATGAGCGGGACGTGCCGTTCCCCCGGCGACGCCCGCGCAGACATCGAGGACTTGGGCGCGTTCCTCGGGGTCGAGGCCGGCCGCCTCGGCTGTGGTGCCCAAGGCGACCAGGCCGGTGGCTCCGTCGCTGATCACCTCGTGGGCGAGGCGGGCAAGGGAGTCGCGGTCGACTTGGTCGTCGGCGGTGAACGGGGTGATGAGGGGGACGAGGATTCCGGCGAGGTCCATGGTGACGACCCTGGTGTCCGGCCGCGCCGGACACCAGTTCACGTTGCTACACAGACTCGTTAGCGGGTGCCCGGTGGACTAAGCAACGGCCCCTCGTACAGCGGCCCGCCATCGTGGTCGCTGACGCGCACCCGCAGCGAGTCGGGAGGGTCGGACACGGCCCGCGGCTCGGCGACCACGAATGCGCCTCCCGCGACCACGGCGTCGAGGGTGGTCCCGTCGGGCAGCAGCACGACGAGCGCTCCGACCTCAGGCGCCGCTCGCCCGGAGACCACCAGCAGACCCGACTCGGAGCCGATCGCCATGCAGCCGAGGAACCGCGTGTCGAAACCACTCGCCGGGCAGTAGGACCGCGCGGACCTGCCCGGACTCGACGAACACAGGCGGAGGTCAGACAAGCGGCTGACCAGAACGACCACCCGGTAGTCGGCGACGGGAGACCTGGCGATGACCTGCCGCCACCCACCCGGGTCGGCGAAGCCCGCCGGCGGACCGGTCGACAGGCACCCAAGGTGGGCATCCAGGTCGTTCGTGGCGAAGGCCCGCGCGGGGCGCTCCAAGGCGATCACCGTTCCCGATGTCAGAAAGAGCGCCACGATCGCGAGCGCCGCGGCTGAGCGCCATGTTCGTACCGCCATCGCATCCCCCTGGTTCGCTGAGGGATCATGCCAGGCACAGCCGCGGCGCGGCGTCGATTCGGCGAAGCGTGTCCGCTACTCCGAGCCTGCTTCGATGTCGCCCTCCACCTGCAGGTACAGCTCCTGCAGCTGCTGCAGCGTCGCCGGGTCCGGGTCGGCCCACATCTTGCGTTCGGCCGCTTCCAGGAGGCGTTCGGCGATGCCGTGCAGGGCCCACGGGTTGGACTCGGTGAGGAACTTGCGGTTCTCCGGGTCCAGCGCGTAGGTCTGCGCCAGCTTGTCGTACATCCAGTCGGCGACCACGCCGGTGGTGGCGTCGTAGCCGAACAGGTAGTCGACGGTCGCGGCGAGTTCGAAGGCGCCCTTGTAGCCGTGGCGGCGCATCGCCTCGATCCAGCGGGGGTTGACCACGCGGGAGCGGAAGACGCGGTTGGTCTCCTCCTCCAGCGAGCGGGTGCGAACCGACTCCGGCCTGGTGCTGTCGCCGATGTAGGCCGCGGGGGCCTTGCCGGTGAGCGCGCGGACGGTGGCGATCATGCCGCCGTGGTACTGGTAGTAGTCGTCGGAGTCGGCGATGTCGTGTTCGCGGCTGTCGACGTTCTTGGCCGCCACGGCGATGCGCTTGTAGGCCGATTCCATGTCCTCGCGGGCCGGGGCGCCGTCGAGGTCGCGGCCGTAGGCGAAGCCGCCCCAGACGGCGTAGACCTCGGCGAGGTCGGAGTCGTCGCGCCAGTTGTGGCTGTCGATCAGCGGCAGCAGGCCCGCGCCGTACGCGCCGGGCTTGGAGCCGAAGATGCGAGTCGTCGCCCGACGCTCGTCTTTTGCGTTGTCCGCCGACACATGTGCGCGAACGTAGTTGTCCTCTTCGGACTCTTCGAGAGCCGCGACGAGTCGCACGGCATCGTCGAGGAGGTAGACGACATGCGGGAAGGCGTCACGGAAGAAGCCGGAGATGCGGACGGTGACGTCGATGCGCGGGCGGCCCAGCTCCTCCAGGGAGATCACTTCCAGGCCGCTGACCCGGCGGGACGCCTCGTCCCACACCGGGCGGACACCCATGAGCGCCAGCACTTCGGCGATGTCGTCGCCCGCAGTGCGCATGGCGGAGGTGCCCCACACCGACAGGCCGACCGACCGCGGGAACTCGCCGGTGTCGGTCTTGTAGCGGTCCACAAGGGACTCCGCCATGGCCGAGCCGGTCTCCCAGGCGAGCCTGCTCGGGATCGCCTTCGGGTCCACGGAGTAGAAGTTGCGGCCGGTGGGCAGCACGTTGATCAGACCGCGCAGCGGGGAGCCGCTCGGCCCGGCGGGGACGTAGCCGCCGTCGAGTGCGTGCAGGATGTGGCCGATCTCGTCGGTCGTCTTCGCGAGGCGGGGAACGACTTCCAGCGCGGCGAAGGTCAGCACCTCGACCACCGCCTCGTTATCGGAACCCAGGACGTCGCGGGCGACCTGGCGGGCCTCGTCGACCGACCAGCCGTGGTTCTCCATCGACTCCACCAACGCCAAGGCAAGCGCATCGATCTCGTCGACCTTGGTGCGGGTCTCCGAACCGTCCTCCGTGAGCCCCAGAGCCTCACGCAGACCGGGGAGCGCGGACGCCTTGCCGCCCCACATCTGGCGGGCGCGCAGCATCGAGTTGACCAGGTTGACCCGGGCCGCGCCGGTCGGCGCGAGGCCGAGGGTGTGCAGGCCGTCGCGGATCTGGACGTCCTTGATCTCGCACAGCCAGCCGTCGACGTGCAGCAGGAAGTCGTCGAACTCCGCGTCGTGCGGGCGGTCGTCCAGGCCGAGGTCGTGGTCGAGTTTGGCGGCCTGGATGAGCGTCCAGATCTGGGCGCGGATCGCGGGCAGCTTCGCCGGGTCCATCGCGGCGATGTTGGAATGCTCGTCGAGCAACTGCTCCAGCCGGGCGGTGTCGCCGTAGCTCTCGGCGCGGGCCATCGGCGGGACCAGGTGGTCGACCAGGGTGGCGTGCGCGCGGCGCTTGGCCTGGGTGCCCTCGCCCGGGTCGTTGACCAGGAACGGGTAGATCAGCGGCATGTCGCCGAGCGCGGCGTCGGTCCCGCAGGACGCGGACATGCCGAGGTTCTTGCCGGGCAGCCATTCCAGGTTGCCGTGCTTGCCGAGGTGGATCATCGCGTGGGCGCCGAAGCTGCCCGCGACCCAGCGGTACGCGGCCAGGTAGTGGTGGCTCGGCGGCAGGTTCGGGTCGTGGTAGATCGCGACCGGGTTCTCGCCGAAGCCGCGCGGCGGCTGGACGATCAGCACCACGTTGTTCGCCTGAAGCGCGGCGAGGACGATCTCGCCCTCGGGGTCGGTGGAGTGGTCGACGAACAGCGTGCCGGGCGCCGGGCCCCAGTGCTCCTCCATCGACGCGCGCAGGTCCTCGGGCAGCGTGTCGTACCAGGTGCGGTACTCGGCCGCGGAGATGCGGACGGGGTTGCCGGACAGCTGCTCCTCGGTGAGCCAGTTCGGGTCCTGGCCGCCCGCCTCGATGAGCGCGTGGATCAGCGCGTCGCCGTCGCCGGACGAGACGCCGGGCAGGTCGCCGATGTCGTAGCCCGCGTCCTTCATGGCGTTGAGCAGCGCGATGGCGCTGGCCGGGGTGTCGAGGCCGACGGCGTTGCCGATGCGGGCGTGCTTGGTCGGGTACGCCGACAGCATCAGCGCGATCTTGCGTTCGGCGGCCGGGACATGGCGCAGGGTCGCGTGCTTGACCGCTATGCCTGCTACGCGAGCGGCGCGCTCCGGGTCGGCGACGTAGACCGACAGGCCGTCCTTGTCCTGTTCCTTGAAGGAGAACGGGACGGTGATGATCCGGCCGTCGAACTCGGGCACGGCGACCTGGGTCGCGGTGTCGAGCGGGGACAGGCCGTCGTCGCTCTCCTCCCAGGTGGAGCGGCTCGACGTCAGGCACAGGCCCTGCAGGATCGGGATGTCGAGCGCGGCCAGCGCGCCGACGTCCCACGCGCCGTCGTCCCCGCCCGCGCCCGCGTCGGCGGGTCGGGTGCCGCCTGCCGCGAGCACGGTGACGACCAGCGCGTCGACGGTGCCCAGCACTTCGAGCAGCTCTTCGGAGGCGGTGCGCAGGGAGGCGCAGTACACCGGGACGGCCTGGCCGCCCGCGTCCTCGACGGCGCACGAGAGCGCCTCGACGAACGCGGTGTTCCCGGCGATGTGGTGGGCGCGGTAGTAGAGGATGCCGATCTTCGGCCCCTCGGTGCGGCGTGGCTCGCGCTCCAGCGGACCCCAGGTGGCCAGCTCGACCGGCTTGGCGAAGCCGTTGCCGGTGAGCAGCAGGGTGTCGGACAGGAAGTGGAAGAGCTCGCGGAGGTTGTCGCCGCCGCCGTGCGCGAGGTAGCTGTGGGCTTCGGCGACCACGCCGACGGGCGCGGTGGAGCACTCCATCAGCTCCGCGTCGGGCGCCGCCTCGCCGCCGAGGACGACGACTGGGCGGTTGCCCGCGAGGAGGGCGTCGAGGCCGTCCTCCCAGGCCCGGCGGCCGCCGAGGAGGCGGACGATGACCACGTCGACGCCGTCGAGCAGCGCGGGCAGGTCGTCCACGCCGAGCCGGGCGGGGTTGCCGAGCCGGTAGTCGGCGCCGCTGGCACGCGCGGAGAGCAGGTCGGTGTCGGAGGTCGACAAGAGCAGGATCATGAGGCCCTTCCTGGGGTCCGCGCCCCGGGTCGTGGTCGCGATGACGGGAGTTCCTGGCTTCCGGGGAAGCGATTCCCCGGTGACAGTGGCGGGACCGCGCCGGATTCACACCGGCTTCCTCCACTTGCCATCGCAGTGACTCGCTCACCCTATATTCGGGCGGTGCAAACCTCCCAGTCTGGAATCAGGCGCAGCCGCTCGGGTGCCGACGCCTGCCCCGGTGCGCTCGACGTCCACCGGGCCGCTGACGGCGGCTTGGCGCGGGTGCGGATTCCGGGCGGTCGGCTGACGTTCGCGCAGCTCAGGGCCGTCGCGGAAGCGTCGGCTGACCTGGGCGACGGGGTGTTGGAGTTGACCTCCCGGGCGAACCTGCAGGTGCGTGGTCTGGCCGAGGGCGCCGAGGTCGAGCTGGGTGCGCGACTGGCCGAAGCGGGCCTGCTGCCGTCGCTGACGCACGAGAAAGTGCGCAACATCATGTCTTCGCCGCTGGGCGATCCCGGCTTCGCCGCGGAGCTGGACGCCGAGCTGTGTTCGAAACCCGCACTGGCGCGGTTGCCCGGCCGGTTCCTGTTCGTGTTCGACGACGGCCGCGGCGACGTGGCGTGGCTGGGCGCGGACGTCGCCGCCCTGCCGGTGGGCGCGGACGTGGCGATCTTGCTTGGCGGCGTGGATCACGGCGTCCGGGTGCCGCGCGCGGCGGTGGTGTCGACGATGTTGGCCTGTGCCGACGCGTTCCTCGAGGTGCGCGACGAGCAGTGGCGAGTCGCCGAACTGGACGCGGGCGCCATCGCCGCGCGGTTCCCCACCACGACCGACCGCGTCGAGCCGGGTGCGCCGGTGGTGGTCGGCCCGGTGGGCCCCGTCGAGTTCGCCGACGGGACGGCCGGGTTCGGTGTCGCGGTCCCGCTGGGGCGCTTGACCTCCGTGCAGGCCCTGGACCTGGGCCGGGACGTCGTGGTCACTCCGTGGCGGAGCCTGGTCGTGGCCGGGCCGGAGCCTGAGGTGGCAGGCCTGATCACCGACCCGGCGTCGCCCTGGGTCGGGGTCACCGCGTGCGCCGGGCGCCCCGGCTGCGCGAAATCCCTGGCCGACGTCCGCGCGGACGCCCGGCCCCTTGACCGACCCGCGCACTGGTCCGGCTGCGCTCGGCGCTGCGGACGACCCGCGGGCGAGGTGATCGACGTGGTGGCCACCGAGAGCGGCTACCAGGTGTCTGGAAGGCAGGAACCTTGATCGACTACATCCGGGACGGCGCGGAGATCTACCGCCGCTCGTTCGCCACGATCCGGGCCGAGGCGGATCTCGCCGGGCTGCCCGAGGACGTGGCCCGCGTCGCGGTCCGCATGATCCACGCCTGCGGCATGGTCGACTTGGTGAGCGACATCGCCTACTCCCCCGACGTCGTCCGCGCGGCCCGCACGGCCCTGCTCGACGGCGCCCCGGTGCTGTGCGACGCGCACATGGTCGCCTCCGGTGTCACGCGCAAGCGGCTGCCCGCGGACAACGAGATCATCTGCACCCTCTCGGACCCGACCGTCCCGGCTTTGGCGTCCACTTTGGACAACACGCGCAGCGCGGCGGCCATGGAACTGTGGCGCGACAAGCTCGAGGGCTCGGTCGTGGCGATCGGCAACGCTCCGACCGCGCTGTTCCGGCTGCTGGAGATGATCGACGCGGGGGCGGGCAAGCCCGCCGCCGTCCTCGGCCTGCCGGTGGGGTTCATCGGGGCGGCGGAGTCGAAGGAAGCTTTGGCGGCACACGCAAGCGTGCCGTACCTGGTGGTTCGCGGGCGGCGTGGCGGCAGCGCCATGGCCGTGGCCGCGATCAACGCGATAGCGAGTGAGCAGGAATGACGGGCACCCTGTACGGCGTCGGCCTCGGCCCCGGCGACCCGGAGCTGATGACGGTCAAGGCCGCGCGGCTGATCGGCGAGGCCGACGTGATCGCGTATCACAGCGCACGCCACGGCAAGTCGATCGCGCGCGGTGTCGCCGCGAAGTACTTGCGGGACGGGCAGATCGAGGAGCAGCTGGTCTACCCGCTGACCGTCGAGACCACGGACCACCCCGGTGGCTACGCGGGCGCGATGGCGGAGTTCTACGAACAGAGCGCTGCTCGACTGGCGGTGCATTTGGACGCGGACCGCGATGTGGTGGTGCTGGCGGAAGGCGACCCGCTGTTCTACGGGTCGTACATGCACATGCACAAGCGGTTGTGCGACCGCTACAAGACCGAGGTCGTCCCCGGCGTCACGTCCGTGAGCGCGGCCGCGGCGGTGTTGGGGCGGCCGCTGGTCGAGGGTGAGGAAGTCCTCACCGTGCTGCCGGGAACGTTGCCTGAGGAAGACCTCGCCCGCCACCTCGCCGCGACGGACTCCGCTGCCGTGATGAAGCTGGGGCGCACGTTCGGCAAGGTCCGGGCCGCTTTCGAGGCGGCGGGCAAGCTCGACCGCGCGCTGTATGTGGAGCGGGCGACCTGGGATCAGGGGCGGAGCCTGCCGCTGTCCGAAGTGGACCCGACCACCGTGCCGTACTTCTCCTTGGCACTGCTCCCAAGCCCGATCAACGACGGCGTGGCCGGACAGGTAGCCACCCCTGTGTGGACGGAGTCGGTCGGCGAGGTCGTCGTCGTGGGCACCGGACCGGCAGGCCGCCCGTGGCTGACCCCCGAGGCGCAGGACGCCTTGGCGACAGCCGACGACTTGGTCGGCTACGTCACCTACCTCGACCGCGTCCCGCCGAACCCGCGTCAGCGAAGGCACGCCTCGGACAACCAGGTGGAGGCCGAACGGGCCGCGTTCGCGCTGGACCTGGCCAAGCGCGGCAGGCGGGTGGCGGTTGTCTCCTCCGGTGACCCCGGCGTGTTCGCGATGGCGGCAGCGGTGCTGGAAGTCGCCTGCGATCCACAGTGGACCGATGTGCCAGTGCGGATCCTCCCCGGCCTCACCGCCGCGCAAGCCGTGGCCAGCCGGGTGGGCGCTCCCTTGGGCCATGACTTCTGCACGATTTCCCTGTCCGACCGCCTGAAGCCGTGGGACGTCATCACCAAACGCCTCGACGCGGTGGCGGCGGCGGACCTGGTGATCGCGATCTACAACCCGGCGTCGAAGTCACGGACCTGGCAACTCGGCGAGGCCCGCGACCTGCTCCTCAAGCACCGCAAGCCCGACACCCCGGTCGTCATCGGCCGCGACGTCGGCGGCCCCCAGGAGTCGGTCCGCGTCATCCGCCTGGCCGACCTGGACCCGAGCACGGTGGACATGCGCTGCCTGCTGCTGATCGGCTCATCCCAGACCCGGGTCGTCGACCGCGGCGACGGCAGCCAGGTCGTCTTCACCCCTCGCACCTACCCAGGCTGACACGGTGGGGCGCGCCTCGCGCGGCGCGCCCCACTGTCAGGCCTGCACGGTGATGAGTGCCGCCGTGACGTCGGGCTGCGGTGGGGCCGCGGGCCACCATTCGCCGCTCTGGTCGCGGTAGGGGTACCACCGGTTGTCCCTACCCAGCCGCAGTTGCAGGTCGCCCATGGTCCAGTGGTTGCGTTCGACGGTGACCTCTCCCTCGGCGACCGAGGCCAAGGCGTCGTCGGCGCGGGCGCGGTGGGACATGGGTGGCTGCCAGGTGGTCTCCAGCACCCGCAACCCCTGCTCGCCCCCGTTGCGCCACGCCGCGACCGCCCGGTCGAGGCCGTCGACCAACGGCCGCAACTGAGCCTCCGCCACCGGATACGTCGCCGCGTACCGCACCGCGTCCGGTCGGCGGGCCAGGTCGGGAACCTCGCCGGTCAACAGCTGACGAGCCCGAGCGGCGGCGTCCGTGGCGAGCAACTCCAGCGCTTCAGGATCGACTCCCTCGGCGGCCGGAACCGACAACACGACCGGCGCCCCCTCAGGCATCGGCGGCACGTCGGGCAAAGCCGTCGGCGGGCGCGAACACCTCGGTCGCCAACTCCGTGGCAGGAGCAGCGGACCGACCATGGAGATCGCCCAACAACTCTGCCTCGTCCTTGCCACGCAACAGGAGCAGCACGAACGGATCGGCGTCCAACAGCCAGGAAACCTGATACGCCAACGCCGCCGCGTGCCGACAAGGCATCTCCCACCCAGGGCAGGAACACTCCGGGTCAAGATCACCGATGTCCGGCAGCAACCGCACACCGGCGTCCGCCGCGGCGTGCACCAACTCGGCAGGCATGTCCCGGTCGAGCAGGGCGGCGATGTGCCCGGCCTGCACCGCGATCTGGTCCAGGAACCGACGCCATTCGTGATCCGACAACGGTTCCAGCCGCATGACGGTCTGATACGACGTGTCGTCCTCTTAGTCCCGCACGGTCGCGGCGAGCCTGCCGGGGCTCACCGTGATGGACCCGACGTACCCGGTGTACGCGTACTTCCGGCCCTGCCGCAGTTGCTGCTCGTCGAGCGCCGAGTCCTCCATGGCCTTGATCCACGCGCGCCCCCACCAGGTGCGCGCGAAGTGGCCCGGACGCCGCTTGGCGGGCGGGAAAGCAGGAAATCCTCTGGCTGTCATCGGCCACCTCGCAGTTCCACCAACGCGGCCAAGTCCACATCGGACAACTCGGTCAGCGCGGACTCGCCGGAGGCGAGGATCGAGTCGGCCAGGTCTCGCTTGGTGCCGAGCATCTCGGCGATGCGGTCCTCCAGGGTTCCCTCGGCGATGAGCCGGTGCACCTGGACCGGCCGGGTCTGGCCGATCCGGTAGGCCCGGTCGGTCGCCTGGTCCTCGACTGCCGGGTTCCACCAGCGGTCGTAGTGCACGACATGGTCGGCGCGGGTCAGGTTGAGTCCGGTGCCCGCCGCCTTCAGCGACAGCAGGAACACCGGAAACTTCCCCGCGGTGAACTCGGCGACAAGCTGCTCACGGCGGGGAATCGAGGTGCCACCGTGCAGCAACGCGGCGCCGATGCCGCGTTCGCGCAGGTGTCGTTCGAGCAGCCGGGCCATGGTCACGTACTGGGTGAAGACCAGGACCGAGCCGCCCTCGGCGAGGATCGTGTCGAGCAGTTCGTCGAGCAGTTCGAGCTTCCCGGACCGGCCGGTCAGCTTGGCCGACGGCTCCTTGAGGTACTGCGCCGGATGGTTGCAGACCTGCTTGAGACCGGTGATCAGCTTCATCACCAGCCCGCGCCGGGCCATCCCATCGGCTTGGCGGATGCTCTCCATCGTCTCGCGCACGACCGCGGTGTAGAGCGCGGCCTGCTCGTGGCTCAGTGACACCGGCTGGTCGGTTTCGGTCTTGGGCGGCAACTCGGGCGCGATGCCCGGGTCGGACTTGCGCCGCCGCAACAGGAACGGGCGCACCAGCTTGGACAGCCGCCGGGCGAGTTCCTCGTCGCGGTCGGCCTCGATCGGCTTGGCCCAACGGGTGCGGAACGCGCCGAGCGTGCCGAGCAGGCCGGGCGTGGTCCAGTCGAGGACGGCCCACAGCTCGGACAGGTTGTTCTCCACGGGCGTGCCGGTCAGCGCGACCCGCGCGTCAGCGGGGATCGTGCGCAAAGCCTTGGCCGTGCTGGACGACGGGTTCTTCACGTGCTGCGCTTCGTCGGCGACGAGCAGACCCCAGCGGTGCGCGCCGAGCTGTTCGGCGTCCGTCCGCATCGTGCCGTAGGTGGTCAGGACGAAACCGTCGTCGGCGAGAGTGCGGGCGTTGCCGTGGTAGCGGCGAACCGGGGTGCCAGGCGCGAACCTGGTGATCTCCCGCTCCCAGTTGCCCAGCAGCGACGCCGGGCACACGACCAGCGTCGGACCCTGAGTGTCCATATCGGACTGCCGGTGCAGGTGCAGGGCGATCAGGGTGATCGTCTTGCCCAGCCCCATGTCGTCGGCGAGGCAACCGCCGAGACCCAGCGAGGTCATCCGGGCCAGCCACCGCAGCCCGCGCAGCTGGTAGTCGCGCAGGGCCGCGGTGAGCGCGGCGGGCTGGGCCACCGCGTCGGCGCCGCTGTCGGGATCGGCGATGCGCGCCCGCAGGTCGTCGAGCCACTTGCTGCTCACGACCTCGACTCGCTCGCCGTCGATCTCGGCCGTGCCCGCGAGGGCGACACCGAGCGCCTCCAGGGCGCCGACCGGCTTCAACTCTCGGTCACGGGCCTTGCGGGCGATCTCCGGGTCGACCAGGACCCACTGGGCACGCAGCCGCACCACGGGCCGGTGTGCCTCGGCGAGCTGGTCGAGTTCGGTCTTGGTGAGGGGCTGGTCGCCCAGGGCGAGCTGCCAGTCGAAGGACAGCACGCCGTCGCCGCCGAGCAGCGAGCGCAGGTTCGACGGTGGCTGTAACACGGCGCCGCCTCCGGCGGCGCGGCTCGGTCGCCTTGATGGTGACGTTTCGGGGGGCCCGCACGAACACTCGCCAACTTCGATGGCGTGTTCGTGCGGTACCCCCGAAACGTCACCGCGACCGAGGTCGGTCTGGCCGATGACCGCTTTCGCGGAGACCGACGTGAGCAGTTCCTTGGGCCAGTGCACGTCGATCCCGGCCGCGCTCAGGCGCGGGGCCTGCAGGAAAAGATCAGTGACGTCGACGTCATCCAGCGTCAGCCGGTCGGGGACCCCCCGCGACAGCAGCGGTTCCAGCGGCGACCACACGCGGGCCGCGCGGCGCAGCGCGAGAGTGACCTCGATGCGAGCCGACGGTCCAAGGCCGCCGTCGGCCCACAGCTGGGCGACGTCGACCACGACGGCCGGGTCGGCGAGCGAGTGCGCCTGCACCACGGCATGGAACGCGCCCGAGCCGTAGTCGTCGCCCGGCACCTCCAACCGCAGCGACACCCGCACGCCCGCGTCGAGGCCCGCCGACAGCTCGTCGGACCACGCCCGGAGCTTGGGCGCCTTGGTCGGCGTGCGGGCGGCGAACAGCGGGCCGCCCGCCACC
>NZ_JBOHGC010000242.1:0-12253 GCF_050699995.1 Actinokineospora sp.
ACCAAGGGAGTGCCTTCCTCTCGAGAGAACTTTGGACCTTCGCAAGCCCAAGTTTCCCTTACAGGACAGGCACTTCCTCCATGCACAGATCAGTTTGAATCACATCGGATGACTGGTCGAGGCTAGGTCCTTCTGGTCCGCAGGTAGTCGCTCACCACGGCCGCGCCCAGGCCGTCGAGGTCCGGGTTGACCACCCTTCCGCCGCTCCGTTTGGCGATGGCGTCGACGAAGGTGGCCAGGCGTTCGTCGTCGCCCAGCATGAACACCGAGACCGACGCACCCAGTTTGGCCAACGCGTCCACTTCCGCGAGGGTCTTGGCGATCGTGCGAGGCGTGGTGGGGTAGTTGAATTCGGCGTTGCCGTCCGGCTCCAGGTGCGCCGTGGGTTCGCCGTCGGTCACGACCAGGACCACCGGGTGGGCGTCCGGGTTGCGGCGCAGGTGTCTGCCCGCGAGCAGCAGGGCGTGGTGCAGGTTGGTCCCCTGTTCCCACACACCTTCCATGGCGGTCAGCTGACCTATGTCCACTGTGGACGCGTGCCTGCCGAAGGTGATGAGCTGAAGTTCGTCCGAGCGGTACTTGGTGCTCACCAGGTGGTGCAGCGCCAGCGCCGTTCGCTTCATCGGGACCCAGCGGCCGTCCTGGACCATCGACCACGACGTGTCCACGCACAGCGCGATGGCCGCGCGGGCACGCTGTTCGGTCTCGATCACCTCGACGTCCGCGACGTCGATTCGGACTTCGCCCTGGTTCGTCGACGCCGTTCGCAGCACCGCGTTCCGGACGGTCCGCGAGACCTCCCAGGGTTCGGAGTCGCCGAAGCGCCAAGGGCGGGATGAGCCCGTGGGTTCGCCGGCGGCCCCGGCGCGGGCGGTCTCCCGTTCGCCTCGGCGCATGGTGCCCGCGACATCCGAGAGCGCGGTCTCACCCAAGCGGCGCAAGGCTTTCGGCGAGAGGTGCAGCGTTCCGTCGGATGAGCGTTCCAACAGTCCCTGGGCACGCAGTTCACGCTCCAGTTCGGACAGTCGGCGAGCGTCCACACCCGCGTCATCGCCGAGTTGGCGCGACAGCGCTTCGAGGTCGATGTCCTCCAGGCGGGCACCGGGATAGGACTGGGCGAGCTGCTCGGCCAAGGCGTCGAGTTCGGCCAGGTCGGCCATCGCCTGGGCGCCCTCGCCCATGCCGAGCGGGTCCTGGCCGCGGAACCTGGTGGCCGAGGTCCAGTCCTCGTCTGGCCGCAGCGCCCGCAGGTTCGCGTCGAGGGTGGAGATCTGTTCGGCCAGGCGGGGATCGCCGAAGGCGGCGGCCATGAGGTTGGACAGCTCTAGGCGCTGCTGCTCGCTCATCGAGTTCATCATGCGCTGCGCGGCGGCGGCGCGGGCGGCGAGCGCGTCGATGAGTTCCTCGACCGTGCGCGGGTTCTCGGGGAAGAAGTCGCCGTGCTGGGCCATGAAACGCTGGAACTGCTCGGTGGTGTCGTCGCCGCGCAGGTGCGCGAGCAGCAGGGCGTTCAGGTCGGCCATCATCGCCCGGATGCGTTCGGCGTCCTCGGGGCTGACCTCGCTCAGCGCCTGTTTCATGCCCTGGAACCGGGACTCCATCAGCTCCTGGCCGAGCTTGTCGCGGATGCGCTGGTAGGCCTGGCGGGCTTCCTCGGACCGCCAGTCGTACTCGGCCAGTTCGCGGACGGCGGCGGCGGTGCTCGGCGGCAGCGCGTCGAGTTGGGCCTCGCGGAAGCGGGCGTCGTCGGACGGGTCGGGGAACAGCGCGGACCGCTCGGCTTCGAGCGCTTCGTCAAGCAGGGCACGGACTTCGTTGAGGGTGCCTTCGAGGTTGTGTCTGCGCTGGATGCGGGCCCGGCGCTCCCACAGCCGCCGGGTCAGCTCGTCGAGCCCGGTGGTCCCGGTGGTGCCGCGCCGCAGGAGTTCCTCCAGGGCCGAGCGCGGCGACGAGCCGTCCATGATGTCGCGGCCGAGCTGCTCCAGCGCCGCCCGCAGGTCCACCGGCGGGGCCAGCGGGTCCCGCCCCTCGTGGATCGGGCCGTAGGCGAACTGGCCGGTCATGGCCCATACACCGCCGCGCCGGTGGTGGCGTCCTTGGCGACCTTGCGGGTCAAGTACAGGTACTCCAACGCCAGTTCCACGGCCGCGGCGATCCGACCGGGGGCGGCGTCGGCGTTCACCCCTACGCGGGCAGCGACCTCGTGCAGCACCGGCAGCTCCGGCAGCGCGGCGAGCACCTCGCGGCCGGGCACGCGTTCCCCGGTGGCCACCAGGTTCCCGTCGGCGATCACGTCGATCAGCGGCCGCAGGTCCAGCCCGCCGAACCGGTCACGCGCGGTCTCGGCGACGGCCCGGCGCAGCAGATGGATCAGGTGCTCGGTCTCCCGGCCGTCCTCGCCGGACTCGAACTCCAGCTTGCCCCGCAACACTTCGGGCACCGAGTCGAGGTCGATCGGCCGGGCCACCGCGGGCTCCTCGCCAGTGAGCGCGGAGCGGCGCAGGGCGGCGGCGGCCACGGTCTCGGCCGCGGCCACAGCGAAGCGGGCGGAGACGCCGGAACGCTGGTCGATCGCGCTCGACTCGCGCAGGTTGCGCACGAAGCGGGCCAGCACCTCCAGCAGCGGGTCGCCGACCTCGGCGACCAGGTGGGCCTCCTGGCGCACCATCGCCACCTCGGCGGCGACCGTGGTCGGGTAGTGGGTGCGGATCTCCGCGCCGAAGCGGTCTTTGAGCGGGGTGATGGTCCGGCCGCGGTTGGTGTAGTCCTCGGGGTTCGCGGTGGCCACGACCAGCACGTCGAGCGGCAGCCGCAGGGTGTAGCCGCGGACCTGGATGTCGCGCTCCTCCATGACGTTGAGCAGCGCGACCTGGATGCGCTCGGCCAGGTCGGGCAGCTCGTTGACCGCGACGATGCCGCGGTGGGCGCGCGGGACGAGTCCGAAGTGGATAGTCTCCGGGTCGCCCAGGGTGCGGCCTTGGGCGACCTTCACCGGGTCGACGTCGCCGATCAGGTCGCCGACGGAGGTGTCGGGGGTGGCGAGCTTCTCGGTGTAGCGCTCGTCACGGTGCCGCCAGGCCACCGGGAGGTCGTCACCGAGTTCGGCGGCACGCCGGATCGAGGCCGGGGTGATCGGGTCCAGGGGGTGCTCGCCCAACTCGGAACCCTCGATCACCGGCGTCCACTCGTCGAGCAGCCCGGCCAGGGTGCGCAGCAGCCGCGTCTTGCCCTGCCCGCGCTCGCCGAGCAGGACGATGTCGTGCCCGGCCAGCAGCGCCCGCTCCAGGTGCGGCAGCACGGTCTGCTCGAAGCCGACGATCCCCGGCCACGGGTCCCGGCCCGCCCGCAGCGCGGCGAGCAGGTTGTCGCGGATCTCGGTCTTTACGCCCTTGGGCAGGTGCCCCTGGGCGCGAAGGTCCCCTGCGGTGCGCGGCAGCGAGTCAAGTGCGGTGTTCTTGGCGGTCACGCGTTCGACGCTACGCACGTTCGGCGCGTTGGTCGATGTGGAGCGCACTCCAGCTAGTGCTCTTCGGCATGGCGGATGTCTTCGCGGTAGTCGTGGTAGCGCACCCATTCGTAGACGATCAGGCCGACCAAGCTCGCGGTCAGCACCCCGAGCGAGGCGAGCGCGGGCACCAGCGCCATCACGGGAACCACCGCGATCAGCAGCACGCCCAGGGTGACCCGCTGGGTCTTGAACGCGCGGTAGCACCGCCACGAGATCGCAGCCTGGGCCAGCAGGTACAGCGCGGTGCCGCCGAACATCGCCCACAGCGGCGGGCCGTAGAGCGGGTCGGCGAGCGTGTGCCCGTCGTCACCCGCGACGTAGTTGAGCACCTTCTTGAGGCCAAGGGCGAGCATCACGATCCCGATGACCATCGGCAGGTGCAGGTAGGTGAACGCGGTCCGCGCCATGCTGGTGCGGTGGTGGTCGCGGACCTTCGCGAGCGCGCGCTCGGCCATCAGGGCGTGGGTGTCGAAGTAGCCCCACCAAAGGCACGCGGCGATGGTCAGTCCGAGCGCGGCGGCGATGAGGATCGGCAGCGAGATCGCCAGCTCGTTGATGCCCACGCCGATGGCCACGATGGACTCGCCGAGCGCGATGAGCAGGATCAGACCGTGCCGCTCGGCGAAGTGCTTGGCCGAGTTGAGCCGCCAGCCCCGCACGCCGATCACGGCCGTGCCGCCGTAGTCGGCTATGACCGCGGCGACCCAGAGCAGCGTCTGCGCCGTGCCCGAGGTCTGCGCGGCGGCGAGCAGCAGTGTCGTGCCGCCCGCCATGGTCAGGCCGAAACGGACAAGTTGGGCGCGCAGCGCGGCGTCCCCGCGGGCGACGATCCAGAACAGCCACAGGTGGACCGAGCGCACCAGCAGGTAGCACAGGGCGAACACGGTCGGCCCGTGCACACCGCCCAGCAGGTCGTCGAACGACTCGGGGATGGCTATCGCGACGCCGAACATGGCGGCCATCGCCATCAGCATCGCGGTGCGGGCCAGCCCCTCGTCGGCCTGGACCAGGTTGGACAGCCACGAGTAGCCGACCCAGCACCACCAGACGACGGCGAGAAGCAGCGCACCGCGCCCGAGTCCGTGCCAGGTTGGCGTCTTCGCCATGAGGGCGGTGACCTGGGTCAACGCGAAGACGAAGACCAGGTCGAAGAATAGTTCGAGGGTGGTGGCCGTGGAACTCTCGGCCATCCGGCGCATCCTGGCGCCCGCGGGCTTGCTCGTGCTCACGGTGGTGACACTAGGTTGTCGGGCGTGTTGATACGACTGAGTTGGGAACCCTCGCCCGGTGATTGGTCCGACGGGATCAAGGCGACGGTGCCGTTCGCCCGCCGGAGTGCCTGGTTCGCCGCCGCGTTAGGGGTGTTCTCGATCATCCTGCTGGTGCTCGGGCAGCCGGTCCCCGGCGTGTTCGGGCTGGTCTGCGCCATGGTCATCGCCGCGATGCCGACGATCGGAACCCGGCTCGCGTTCCGCCGGAACCCGATCGCGGGACGGACCATCACCGCCGATGTGGACGGTCACGCGATCCGCATGATGACCCTCGACGGCACCGCCTACAGCGACATCGTGCTCGCCGACCTCGCGGGCTGGGCCGAGACCGAGCGGAACTTCGTCCTGCACACCGGATCCGGTGGTTTCCACCCGCTGCCGGGGCGCGCGTTCGACAGTGTCGAGGATCTCGACAACTTCCGTGACCTGCTGGTACGGACGGTGGGCCCGGCGGACGGGAGCTGACCCGGGGAGCTGACGCGGTGGCCGCCGCACACGTGGCGTAACCTTGCCTCTCGTGTCAACTCCGAGTGCGACCTTCGCGGTGTGGGTTTCCGCCTGGCTCAACGGATCCGCCGCCGCCGACGACGTCCTGGACGCCCTGCTCCACTGGGCCGAACTGCACGACGTGGTGGCCGTGGACGAGAGCACGGGGGCCGCGCTCGACGTCCCGGTCCGGGGTCAGGCGGGCGGCCAGGTCGCCGCCCTGCTCGCGGCGGTTCGCCGCGCCGACGTCACCGGCGGCAGGCTCGTCCTGCCGGTCGCGGGCGATGTGCGTGGCCTGGGTGGCCGCAGCGAGTTCGCGGGCACCGCCCTGCACGCCGGTGAGGCCGTCGTGCTCCACGGCGCCCCGCTCGGCCTGGTCCCCGAGCCCGTCGCGGACGGTGTCCTGCGGTGGACGGTCTTCGACATCGGCGACGCCCCGCCCGCCGAACACCTGCCCCTCGGCGAGGCCGAGCACGAACTGACCGGCGCCATGCGCGTCGCGGCGGGCGTGCTGACCGAACTGGGCGTGGCCAAGCACCGGGCGGGCGTCCGCGAGGAGATCACCGCGCGCGTCGCCCACCGCTCGGCGGCACCATGGCCGGAGGGCACTCCCCCACGCGCGCTTCGGGTGCTGCAGCGGGCCAACGAGGTCTCCGCGATCCTGGAGCTGGCCTCCGAGGACGCCCCCGGCAACGCTGTGTCGTCTTCGGCCGCCCGCAGGCGCGCCGAGGCCCTGCGCCCACTGTTCGACGCGGTCCGGGTGGCCCGGTTGGCGGCGGTCGAGGAAGCGGTCCGGGTGTTCTCGGATCACGCCGAGAAGCACTGAACGCACCCGTTTCGTAGCCGTCGGTGCCCGTGAGCGGGCAGACTGCCACGGGTGATCACCGCTCCCTTCACCGGCCACCCAGGACTCGTCAGAGCCATCGCGATCGAACCCGACGGCTCACGGATCATCACCGGCGGCGATGACGGCACCGTCCGCTTCTGGGACGCGACCGACGGCGAGGAACTGGCCGTGGTCCACGTTCTCCCCGGCGGTGTCCGCTCCCTGGCCGCGTTCGGTGACGTGGTCTTCTGCGGAGGCCCGGACGGATCGCGGACGCTGACCTCCGGCTCGACCATCGCGCACGTGGGCGTCGTGCCCATCGGGGCGATCGCTCGCGACGAGGACATCTGGTTCTGTGGGCTCGACGGGTCGATCGCCATTCACACCTACGGCGACATCGCCACCTACGACGGTCCGGTGCACGCGGCGGCCGTCGACAACAGCAGGCTGTTCTACGGCGGTCCCGCTGGTCTAGTGCAGACCATCTCCTCGCGCGCCCCTTCGGTCGCGACGATCACCGCGCACGAGGGCGGGGTCACCGCCATCGCCACGGCCCGAGGCACCGGCACAGTCGTCTCCGCAGGCCGCGACGGGCTGGTCAAGGTGTGGCAGGCCGAGGAAGACCGGGTCGTCCACACTTTCTCCGGCGACGGCGAACCGCTGCACGCGGTGGCCATCTCCGCCGACGGTCACGTCGTCACCTTCGGCGGTGCGAGCGGCCGGGTGTGGCAGTGGGACCGGCGTACCGACGCCGTCACCCAACACGCCTAACACGGGGACGCGATCCACACCCTCGCCACCCACGGCGGTCGCGTCGTCGCCGCCTGCGGGGACAGAGCCGTCCGGATCACCGGATCGTCGCCGATCACCCTCGCCGGGCACGGCGGGGGCGTCCGGGCGATCGCCGTGTCCGACGATGCGCTGGTCACCGGGGGCGACGACCTCGCCGTGCGGGTTTGGGACCGGGTCACCGGCACGCACCGGCACACCCTGACCGGCCCGACCGCCGGAATCCGCGCCGTTCAGGCATCCCGGACCGAGGTGAACGCCTTCTGCGAGAACGGCGAGACCTGGCGGTGGGACCTTGCTTCCCCCGGCAGGCCCAAAGCAGCTCGGCACCCCAAGCCCGGAGTCACCCGTGCACGCCGCGACCTTCACCGCCGACGGAGTCCTCACCGGCAGTCTCGACGGGACGGTTCGGCTGTGGAGTCCGGACAAGCCCGCCGAGATCATCGGTCGGCACCACGATTGGGTCCGCGCGGTCGCGTTCTCGCCGGACGCCGGAATCGCCTCCGGTGGCGACGACGGCGCGGTCCGAGTCTGGGGTGAGGAACCCCGGGGGACTCAAGCCCCCGGGGGCACCGCCGTGCACGCTCTCGCCTTCCTCCCGGACGGGTCGATCGCGGTCGGCATGGCCAGCGGCAACGTCTGGCTGCACGTGTTCGACCAGCAGACCCGCTACACCGGCCACAGCTCCGCCGTGCGCTGCCTTGCCTTCGCCCGCGGCAGGCTCGTCGCGGGCGCCGACGACGGCACGATCCTGGTCTGGCAGCTGACCCGCCCCGACCACCCCACGGTCCTCGACGGGCACCTCGGCCGGGTGCAGTCCCTGGTCGCCGACGACGACGGCAGGCTGATCAGCGGCGGCGAGGACGGCTCGATCCGGGTGTGGGACACGATCACCGGTGTCCAGCTCGCGGGCACCGGCCTGACCCCAGGGCAGCCAGGGCAGGAACGCGCCGACGTCAGCAACGACGCCGAGAGTGAGTCCGACTACCTCGGGTTCTCCAGCGATGTCTCCACCCTCGCCGCCCTCATCGCCGACCGGTCCACCGTGCCCCCGCTGTCGGTGGCGCTGCTCGGAGCTTGGGGCGCGGGCAAGTCCAGCTTCCTGCGCCAGCTGCACCACCAGGTCGAGACGCTCGCCGGTCGGTCGCGGGGCAACCCGGAGCAGAGCGCGTTCGCCGCGAACGTGCGCCAAGTCCGGTTCAACGCCTGGCAGTACAGCGACGACCACCTCTGGGTCGGCTTGGTCGAGCACCTCTTCGACAGCCTGACCCCGCCCGACGAGCCGGACAGCACAAGCCGGTCCTCAGAGGCCGAACTGGACGAACTCCGCGCGCGCAGCCGTGACCTCGGTGCCGAGCTCGAGCGGGCCGAGCGGACCGGTGGCGCCGCCGCCGACCTGCGTGCCCCGGCGCTGGTGCGGCTGTTGTGGCGCGAACGGACCGTGCTGCGCTCGCGGTGGGGGCTCGCCCTGATCCCGGTCGCCCTCGCCGCCGCGGGCGTCAGCTGGGCCGTGTGGGGTTCGACGCTGGCGGTGGTGGGCGCGAGCGTGATCGCCATCGGTGCGGCCGTGATCCCGGTGGTCGAGGGCTTGGTCACCGGCTGGCGCAAGTTCGCCGGGCTGCCCGGGTCGCTGCGGGAGAAAGTGCGGGCCCGCAAGAAGATCCTCGACACCCGCATCGCCGCCGCGGACGCGGAGTTGGCCCGCACCGACCCGACCGCACGGCTGTCCGCGTTGATCGCCGAGGTCCGGGCCGGGCACTACGAGCAGTACCGCGGGGTCCTGGGTCGCGCCCACGAACACCTGCGGACCCTGAGCGACAACGTCGGCACCGCCCTCGAACACTGGCGGGCCGCGCCGCAGGGGCCGCCGCCGCTGGAACGAATCGTGCTCTACGTCGACGACCTCGACCGCTGCCCGCCGCGCAAGGTCGCCGACGTGCTCGCCGCGGTGCACCTGCTGCTGGCACTGCCGCTGTTCGTGGTCGTGGTGGCCGTGGACCCGAGATGGCTGCGCCGGTCGCTGGAGCAGCACCAGAGCGAGCTGTTCGGCCCGGACAACGGCGTCGCCGCCCGGCCACTGGACTATCTGGACAAGATCTTCCAGATCACCTTCGCGTTGCGCCCCATGGGATCGGGCGCCGACCGGCTGATCGACCACCTGCTCCCCCAGGCCGAACCCGAGACACCTCGACGCCCGGAGACCACGCCGCGGCCTGCCCAGCCGACGACGGCCGCCGCGCCGCCGACCAAAACAGGCGAGAAGACCATGCCCATCCCGCGGCGGTCGCCGGTGGCCGACCCGACGCTGCGCCCGGACCGCCTGCTGCTGCGGGAGTCCGAGCGCGACTTCATCAAGCGGCTTCGCCCGCTGCTCGACACCCCGCGCACGGTCAAGAAGCTGATCAACCTCTACCGGCTGGTGCGCATCGGTGTGCCGGGGCCGAACCTCGACCGGTTCGTCGGCCAGGACGGCGGGCCGTACCAGGCGGTGCTGATCCTGTTGGCGATCGTGTTGACCGCCCGGACCAGGCCCGGGATCTGGTGACCGCGCTGCGCACGACCCAGGACGCGGACGTGTGGGCGGTGCTGGCGGAGCTGGAGGCGAAGGACGAGGGCTGGCAGCAGACCAATGCCGTTCTCGACGCCATCCGGTCGAGTGTCCCGGTCCACGGCGACACGGGCACGTATCGCGCGTGGGCGGGGACCGTGACCCGGTTCAGCTTCGAGACTTACGACATGGTCGACTCCGACGATCACCTCATCGGAGATTGACACCCTCCCCCGGCCGAAGCCCGGAGGATTCCAGCCGCAACGACCGCACGAGGTGGAGGTCGCGTTGAGGTTCACGGTTCGCTGGCCCGCCCAACGGCGGGCCTCCCCGTGCGGTCACGGCATGCCCTGCCGCGAATCGAATATTCAGCGCCGCGTTCACGTCGGCGTTGCAGGCGAAACCGCAGGATCGGCAGCGGAAGGCGGCTTGGCTCTCGCGCGCCTCCCGATCAACGACCCCGCACGCCGAGCAACGCTGACTCGTGAACCGCGGGTCGACCTTCATGACCCGTCCGGGAGCTTTGTGCTCCAGTCGGGTGACCAGCAGGCCCCACCCATTGGCGAGGATGCCCCGGTTCAGGCCTGCCTTCTGCCGCACACCCCGGCCGGGGACATCGACTGTGCCCTTCGCCGACCGGGTCATATTGCTGATCTTGAGGTCCTCGACCGCGATCACGTCGAACTCCCGGGCCAGGCGGGTGCTGGTCTTCTCCACCCAGTCCTTGCGCCGGTCGGTTTCGCGGGCCTTGAGCTTCCCAATCGCTGTCTTGACCTTGCCGCGTCGGTTGGAGCCGCGTTGCGCCCGGGCGAGCTTGCGCTGCAACCGCAACAACCGGGCTTTCTCACTGTCGCGCAGAGCGGGCGCGTTCAGCAGGTCCCCAGTGGACAAGGCCGCCGACACCACCACACCCCGATCCACACCCACCACCGCACCCGTGCCCGGTGCGGCGATGGGCTCGGGCACAACGGCGAACGCCACATGCCAGCGGCCCGCCCGGTCCCGGGTGACCCGAAACGACTTCACCCCGTCGAGGATCGCGCGCGACCAACGAAATCGAATCCAGCCGATCTTGGGCACCTTGACCTCACCGACATTGCGGGAGGCCCGACGCACATCGCCCGGTTCGACCGCCACGACCCGGAAACCCTCGCCCCGCCCGCGGCTACGCCAGATCGGCCGCCGGTGGGTCCTGCCGAAGAAGTTCGCCATCGCCTGGGCGAAATCCCTCAACGCCTGCTGCTGAACGATCACCGACCCCGCCGCCAACCACGGGTTCGCCGCCCGCGCCTGCGTCAACTGCCGACACTGCTCGGTGTACCTCGGCGCGGCCTTGCGATCCGGCTGCCAGTGGGCGTGCTGCTCGACAGCGAGGTTCCATACGAACCGGGCGTGCGCACAGTGCTCCAGCAACACCTGCTCCTGAGCAGGTGTCGGTTGGAGGCGGAATCGGGACATGCCGATCAACCTAACGACCACCACCGACAAAACCCTCAGACACCGGTGAGGCACGGCAAGCCATGCCAGGTCCGGTCGTGGCGATCCCCGGTCGCGATTCCTCCCCGGGCGCGACCGCCGGAGCATCCTCAAGAGGTTCTCGTGATCTCTCTGTCACACTGACAGCTCCGCCGCCCTACCGATCTTGGGAGGACCGCACGTGTCGAACCCGCGCACGGCTGCACGCGCCAACACACCGCTGATCATCGCGGTCGTCGCCGGGTTGCTGGCCATCGGCGGGATCTACCTGCTCACCGGGGAGGACAAACCCGCGGCCGCGCGCACCGACTGCGTGCCGCTGGAGATGAGCACGTCCACCGAGAAACACGAGCTGATCGGCCGGATGGCGGAGCGCTACAACGCCGCGGGCCGCGAGTTCGGCGGCGGCAAGTGCGCGGTGGTCACGGTGCACGGCCTGACCTCGAGCACGGCCATGTCGGCGCTGAGCACCGGCTGGACGGCCGCCGAGACCGGGCTGCCGGAACCGCAGGTGTGGAGTCCGAGCACCTCCTTATGGCTGAGCCGGATGTCGGCGACGCGCAGGCTCGAGGTGGTGGGCACGAGACCCACCGGTCGATCATGTCCAGCCCGCTCGTCGTCGCCATGCCCGAGGAGATGGCCGCGGTGTTCCTGGCCAAGCACCCCGATCCCGGCTGGGACGATCTCTTGGCCCTGGCGACCGCGCCCGGCGGCTGGGCGTCGCTCGGCAAGCCCGAGTGGGGCAAGTTCTCTTTGGGCCGCGACCACCCGGAGCTGTCGTCATCGGGTCTCGGGGCGTCGATCGCGACGTTCCACGCGGGATCGATCGCGGACAACTATCCGGGGATCACCAGGGAAAGCGTCACCGACGGCGAGGTGACGAGGTTTGTGCACGGCGTGGAGTCGTCGGTCGAGCGGTACAGCAAGGACGCCGCCGAGTTCGTCGGCACGCTGCTGGCCGAGGACAAGAAGAAACTGCCGGTCCCGTATGTCAGCGCGATCGTCATGCAGGAGCAGCTCGCGTACACCTATAACCGGGGTGGGCCGAACCGCAAGTTCAAGACGATCACACCGACGGACGGCACGCTGCAGTTCGACCACCCGTTCGTCGTGCTGGCCTCGGCCACCCCGGACCAGCGGGCCGCGGCGGACGACTTCTACGCCTACCTCAGCGAAGGCGAGCGGCAGCTGGGGTTCCGTGAAGCCGGCTTCCGCGACTGGGCCAATCCGAGCGCGCCCACCGAGCCGCTGCGCACGGCACTGTCCATCCCGAACGGTCAGCTCGTCTCGGCGATTCCCGCACCGACACCGGATCTGGTCGAGGCGATCGTCAAGGCGTGGAACGGAAC
>NZ_JBOHGC010000243.1:0-15310 GCF_050699995.1 Actinokineospora sp.
GTTCTCACTTCAACTGAGAACTCATTGTCGGGAAGTGGGGACTCGCGGGTGGGTCAGCGGGCCTTGCGGACCAGGTAGGGCGGGATCGTGCAGCCGCGCAGGGCGTCCGCGTCGATCGTCTCCGGGCGGTACGGCAGGGTCGCCAGCCGCTCGATCATCCGCGCGGTGGTGTTCGCGTCCTCATCGGCAATGCCGAACAGGAACGCCCACTCGTGCTCGTCGGAGCCGTAGTACACCGTGGTGCCGAAGATGTCGCCGAAGCGCTTCATCGACCGGATGAGGGTCTCGTTGCGCCACATCGTCGGGCAGCCCGCCTGGCACACCACGACACCGCCGTCGGCCAGCACGGCCCGGCAGCAGGTGAGGAACTCCTCCTCGTAGAGGCGGTTGTGCTGGGCGAACTCCGGCCGCTCGTCGGGCAGGTCGACCAGCACGATGTCGTACTTGGCGCCGTCGGCCTCGGCCTGGGCCAGGAACTCCCAGCCGTCGGCGTAGTGCACCCGGACCGGGCCCTCGCCCTTGACCGCCGCCGAGAGCTCCTCAGTGGTGTAGCCGTAGGGCAGGTGCTCGGCGCACAGCTCGACGGCCTGGCGGTCGATGTCGACGTGGTCGACGACCGACGCGCCCGCCGCCACCGAGATCTGGCTGACGACGCCCTCGCTGGACCCGACGACGAGCACGCGCTCGAGCTTGCGGGCCAGCAGCAGCGCGGGCACCAGCAGCGCCTCGTGGTAGGTCAGCTGGCTGAACTCGGTGCTCTGCCGGTCGTTGTCGCAGAACAGGCTGACGCCCTGGTGGGTCCTGCCGATCACCAGGTGCTGGAAGTCGGTGTCGGTCTCGACCAGGACCTCGGGCATCTCCCAGACGCGGGTCATGCCTTCGGCGAGGGGTTCAATGATGGTGTTCATCGGGCGGGCTCCGCGGGAATCGGGTTTCCCCGGTGGATGGTGTTGATCCGGGCCTCGAGCGCGCCCAGGCGGTCGCGCAGCAGGGCCACGGCGAGTTCGGGGTCGGCGGTCTCGCCGCAGGTGAAGATGTCGAGGAACATCGACCCGATCTCCGGGTAGGTGTGGATCGACGCGTGGGACTCCGAGAGCAGCGCCAGGACGGTCACGCCATGGGGCTCGAACTGCTTGGACACGACGTCGCAGATCGTCGCGCCCGCCTTGCTCAGCGAATCCTCGAGTGCCTGCCGCAGGAAGCTCAGATCGTCGAGCACCAACGGATCGACGCCATCGAACTCGGCGAGCACGTGTCGGCCTGCGAAATAGCCGACGCCCAGTTCGGGCGCAGGGTCGTACGACATCTGTCTAACCTCCTGCGGGGGTGATCAGCCGACGAACAATGTCGGCAGAGGCGGAAATCCGTTGAATGACACCGACGAGTAGCTCGCCGTATAGGCACCCGCGTCGAGGATGTCGACGTGGTCGCCCGCCCGTAATGCCAGCGGGAGACTGTAACTGGTGTGCTGATAGATGACGTCATCGCCGTCGCAGGTCGGCCCGGCGATGATCACCGGCCCGTCCGGTGTCGCCGGATGCGGTGTGAGCAGCCGATATGCGATGTATTCGTTCTCGGTTTCCGCCAGTCCCGAGTAGCGGCCGATGTCGAGGTACACCCACCGGTGGGTGTCCGTGTCGGACTTTCGTGAGACCAACACCACTTCGCTTCTGATCACACCGGCCGTCGCGACGACCGCGCGGCCCGGTTCGATGAGCAGTTCCGGGGCGGTGTCGAAGTGCTCGGCGACGGCCGCGCGGATCGCGGCGGCGTGCACTTCGAGCGGGGGAGCGGGAGTGGCGTAGCCGGTGGGGAAGCCGCCGCCGATGTTGAGCGCGCGCGTCGGCACCCCGCACTCGTCGAGCGCGCGGGCGATCCGGGCGGCCTCGGCGATGCCCGAGACCCAGGCCGCCGGGTCGGTGTGCTGCGAGCCGACGTGGAAGCAGGCGCCGTCGGCCGACAGCCCCAGATCGGCGGCGCGGGCCAGCAGCCGGATCGCCATATCCGTGTCACAGCCGAACTTTCGGCCGAACGGAGTACCCGACTGCGGGGCGTCGACGATGAACCGGCACGACACCCGGGCACCTGGGGCCAGCACGGCCAGGTTCTCCAGGTCGCCCTCGGAGTCGAAGGTGAAGCGCCGCACACCCAGGCCGTAGGCGTAGGCGATGTCGGCGGCCTTCTTGATCGGGTTGCCGTAGGACAGCGACTCCGGCGCCGCGCCCTGGGCCAGACACAGGTCGATCTCGCCGGTGCTCGCCACGTCGAAGCTCGACCCCTCGGCGACCAGCGCCCGGACCACCTCAGGGGCCGGATTCGCCTTCACCGCGTAGAAGACCGCCGCCTCGGGCAGCGCGGCCCGCAGCGCCCGGTAGTTGGCGCGGACCACGTCCAGGTCGATCAGCAGGCACGGCGTCGTCGGCGCGTGATCATCGAGATACGCGCGAAGCCGGGTGGGGACGTCCGGCGCCGACAGGGGAGCGTCAAGCACGGCGTGCACTGTAATACCCGGGCTACCAGCGAATCGATGACGTGGCCGTCGTCGCGCCCGGCATGGTGGCCGTACCATCCGGGCGCGGCGGAGCCGCTTCGAACGCGCGGTGACCGGGCGTTCACCGCCCGATGCCGGTCAGCGACCGGACTTCCATCTCCTTCTGCTTGGGCGAGTCGGCTTGCTCCTTGCTCAGCACGGTGCCGAAGAAGCCGCAGAGGAACGACACGGGGATCGAGACGATGCCCGGGTTGGTGAGCGGGAACAGGTGGAAGTCGACGCCGGAGATGATCGACGTCGGCGCCCCGGACACCACGGGGGAGAGGAACACCAGCAGCAGGCACGAGCCCAGCCCGCCGTACATCGCCCACAGGGTCCCGTTGGTGTTGAACCGCTTCCAGAACAGCGAGTACAGCAGCGTCGAGAGGTTCGCCGACGCGGCGAACGCGAACGCCAGCGCCACCAGGAACGCGACGTTCTGGCCGTTGGCGAGGATGCCGCCGACGATCGCCAGCACGCCGATCACGACCGCGGTCAGCCGGGCGACCTTGACCTCGGCGACCGGGTCCGCCTTGCCCTTGCGGAAGATGTTGTTGAACACGTCGTGGGCGAACGAGGCCGACGCGGTGATCGTGAGCCCGGCGACGACGGCGAGGATGGTCGCGAACGCCACCGCCGCGACGATGCCGAGCAGCACCGTGCCGCCGATCTCGAACGCCAGCAGCGGCGCCGCCGCGTTCTCCCGCCCGGTGGCCGAGAGGATCCGCTCGGAGCCGACCAGCGCCGAGGCGCCGTAGCCGATGATCAGGGTGGCGCCGTAGAACACCGTCATCGCGCCGACCGCCCACACGACCGAGCGGCGGGCCTCGGTCGCGTTGGGCACGGTGTAGAACCGCATCAGCACGTGCGGCAGCCCCGCGGCGCCCAGGACCAGCGCCAGGGCCAGGGAGATGAAGTCGAGCGTGGCGGTCGACGTGCGGCCGTACTGGGCGCCGGGGTCGATGACCCGGGTGCCGTTGGAGTTGTTGGCGGCGGCCTGGTCGAGCAGCGCGGTGATGCTGAAACCGAACTTGCCCAACAGGAACACCGTCATCAGCACCACGGTGAGGATCAGCAGCGTCGCCTTGATGATCTGCACCCAGGTGGTGCCCTTCATCCCGCCGACGAGCACGTAGAAGATCATGATCAGGCCGACTACGGCGATGACGAGCGCCTGCCCGCCCTTGCCCTGAACGTTGAGCAGCAGCGCGACGACCGCGCCCGCGCCCGCCATCTGGGCGAGCATGTAGAACAGCGAGATCACCAGCGTCGAGGTCGCCGCCGCGGCGCGCACCGGCCGCTGGCGCATCCGGAACGCGAGCACGTCGCCCATGGTGAACCGGCCGGTGTTGCGGACCAGCTCCGCGATCAGCAGCAGGTTGACCAGCCACGCGACCAGGAAGCCGATCGAGTAGAGGAAGCCGTCGTAGCCGTTGATGGCGATGGCTCCCGCGATCCCCAGGAACGACGCGGCGGACAGGAAGTCGCCGGACAGGGCGATGCCGTTCTGCGGGCCGGTGAAGCGCCCGCCCGCGGCGTAGTAGTCGGCCGTGGAGCTGTTGCGGGTGCTGACTTTGTAGACGACGTAGAGGGTGATCAGGACGAAGGCGGCGAAGACGATCGTGTTGAGGACCGGGTCGCCGACCTCGCTCGCGGCGAGGTTCGTCATCGGGCGTCGACCCCCGCCTTCACCCGGATCCGCTCGACCTCGGGGTCGATCCGGGTTCTTGCCCACCGCACGTACCAGGCGGTGATACCGATGGTGGAGGCGAACTGGAGCAGGCCCAGCACGAGGGCGATGTTGACCGAGCCGAACAGCCGGATGCTCATGAAGTCCTTGGCGTAGGCGGCAAGCAGGACGTAGGCGAGGTACCAGACGAAGAACAGCGCGGCCATCGGGAAGACGAACCGGCGGAACCGGGAGCGCAGCGCGGTGAACTCCGGACTGGCGTGGATCGCGGCGTAGTCGGGACCGGCGGGCGGTCGGGGCTGACCGGCCGGGGTGGTGATACCGCCGAACGTCGCGGCGCGCTGACCGCGTGCGCGCACAGGGGGCGGGATGACCTCGGTCATTGCATTCCTCCGTCACTGCTGTGGCAGGCGAGTGGCAAGCGTCGAGTGACTCGCGTCGGGTGAAAGCGTCGGTTCCTTCGGCTGCGATCGATATCGCGCCGAATGGTCGCGCGCCCGTCGCCGCAATGCGGGACCGGGCCGCGTCATACTAACCACGACTCGGCCGATCGCCTAATGATCCGGTTTAATTCGGAGCGCGGATCACGGAACGATAGCGACGGGTATTGGATACGGCCTGGTTCTGGGATTCACACGACCCGGTGAACCGGGTGATCACGCGCCGTGGTCGTTGTGGCTCACGGCAGGGTGATGGTCACCGATCGTGGAGTGATCACGGCCCAAAGTGGAGGTCACACGGGCGCGCTGGACGGCATAGTTGCAGGTAGAACCAAAGAGCGGCGCCCGCGACAAGATCGCTGGGCCGGTAGAGAGTCAACGTAACCCGATCGAGCGATTAAGCTTCCAAATGCCACGCGATGTGTGACTAAATGCTGTGCCAAGGGCTCCGCAGTACCGCCGCAAAAGCCTTGTTTCGGCTGTTTATGCAGGTCAGTCCGGTCGTGTCGGAAAAGGTTGATGATCGCCTGATCGCAGGTACGCTGTGCTCTCAAGTTCTCGCCGAAGTCGCCGATGTCCGGGGAGGGACGTCGCGACGCGATTCGGTTGACGCGTTCGGTGAGTTGTCCCAGTGGATGTGGTGACCTGCATGTGGTTCCCCGTTGTGCCCTGTGCTGTCCGGGATTCGTGGTGGAAGGAGAACGGCGCGGTGAGGCTGTTATTCCCACGGCGACCAGAGTCCGTCGCGGAGGAGTGCGAGTGACCGAGATCGTGTCCAATCCCGACTCCCCACCCGGGGTGAGGCGTTCGCGCTCCGCCCCCGGCGGGTCGGTGCTCCGCCAGTGGCGTGACTGGAGAATCCCGGTCAAGCTCGCGGCGGTCACCCTGGTCCCCGCCCTGTTCGCGATCGTGCTCGGCGCCCTGCAGATCGGTTCGCAGATCGACCGCGCCGACACCTACAAGCAGATCGACCGGCTCGTCACCGTCAACGACACCCTCCACAAGACCGTCACCTGGCTGCAGCGCGAGCGCACCAAGGCCGCGGTCCTGCTGACCTCCGGCTCCCGTGAGATCGCCTTCGAGGTGCTCATCGAGCAGCGGCAGGCCGACAGCGCCCGCGACGCGCTGATCAAGGCCGCCGACGGCCTGTCCTACGCCAACCAGACCACCGGCGCGCGCTACGCCGACGTCCTCACCCGCTTCGGCGAACTCGACGTCCTGCGCGGCCGGGTCGGCGCCAGGGAGATCGACGGCCCCACCGCGCTCGACGGTTACACCCTGGTGATCCGCTCGCTGATCGCCTTCGACCGCGCCGCCGCCGAAGAGGTCGCCGACCCGGCCCTGTCCGGCACGGCGGGCGCGCTGCACGACCTCGAGGCTGCGAAGGAAGAGGTTTACCACCAACAGGGTCTGGTCGGCATCGGCCTCGCCCGCGGCGGCCTCACCAGCCAGGAGTTCGACGCCCTGCGCGCCTCCGACGCCCGCCTCGGCGACCGCACCGCCGACTTCCGCGCCCTGACCGACCCGGCCCAGCAGGCCGAGTACGACCGGACGCTGACCGAGGCCGACCTCAACTCCCGCGCCAACCTGGTCCAGCTCGTCCTGGGCGGCCGCCAGGGCGCGGCCCCGCCGATCAGCGCGCAGGACTGGAACGCCGCGAGCGAACTGGTCTCCGGCAAGCTAAGCGCCGTCAGCGCCACCCTCGGCGCGCAGATCAAGAACGGGTCCGCCGCGCTGCAGGACTCGGCGAGCGACGCGGCGGGCATCGCCTCGGTCGTGCTGATCCTCGCCCTCGTGCTCGCCGCGGCGATCATGTTCGTCATCGGCAGGCAGCTGCTGGGCTCGCTCAGCGTCCTGCGGCGCGGCGCCCTCGACATCGCCGAACGCGGCCTTCCCGCCGCGGTGGCACGGATCCGTGACGGCAAGGACCCGGTCGTACCCACCGTGGACCCGGTGGCCGTGGCCACCGCCGACGAGGTCGGCCAGGTCGCCAGGGCGTTCGACGCCGTGCACCAGGAGGCCCTTCGGCTCGCGACCGAGCAGGCAGGCATGCGCGCCAACTACGCGGGCGTGTTCGTCAACCTCTCCCGCCGCAGCCAGGGACTCGTGCAGCGCCAGCTGCAGCTCCTCGAGCGGCTCGAACGCGACGAGGAGGATGCCGACCAGCTCGCGACGCTGTTCCAACTCGACCACCTCGCCACCCGGATGCGGCGCAACAACGAGAACCTGATGGTGCTCTCCGGCAGCGTCGCCGGTGAGCACCAGGCCCGCCGCGCCCAGCAGCCGGTGAGCCTGTCAGACCTGCTCCGTGCCGCCGTCTCGGAAGTCGAGCAGTACCAACGGGTCGTCATCACCGCGCCGCCGACCGTGCTGGTCGTGGGCTACGCCGTGGGCGACCTCGTGCGGCTCACCGCCGAGCTGCTCGACAACGCCGCCGCGTTCTCCGCGCCCGCCACCCAGGTCGTGATCTCCAGCCACCACACCGAAGGCGGCACCGTCCGCATCGAGGTGTGCGACCGCGGCATCGGCATGAAGCCCGACGAACTGGCCGAGGCCAACGGAAGGCTCGCCGAGGACGGCGTCGTGGACGCCACCACGTCGCGCCGGATGGGCCTGTTCGTGGTGGGGCGGCTCGCCGCCCGCCACGGCGTCAAGGTGCGGCTGCGGCCGGGGACACCGTCGGGTCTGCGGGCGACGGTCATCGTGCCCGCGGAGCTGGTCACGTCCAATGTGGTCGAACTGCCGGGCAGGCCGGTCACCGAGATCCCCCCGGCGCCGGGCAACGGCCACCACGGCCCCGACGGCGGTGCGCCCACGGGCAACCCGCCGCGGACCAACGGGTCACAGGTCAACGGCTCCCACGTGAACGGGTCCAAGGTCAACGGAGCCAACGGCACCAACGGGTCCAACGGGTCCAACGGGTCCAACGGGTCCAACGGGGACGGGGACGGCGACGGGGACGGCGACGGCGTGGTGCTCGCGGTGACCGCCACGGGACGCGAGGCCGAAGACCTGACGGCGGCGCTGACGAGCCTGCTCGACCCGGACCGCGTGGCGCATTTCCCCGCGTGGGAGACGCTGCCGCACGAGAAGCTGTCGCCGCGGTCCGACACGGTCGGGCAGCGCATCGCCGTGCTGCGACGTCTCGTCCACCCGGACGTGGCCCAGCGGGAAGAGGGCGGCGGGGGCAAGGGCGGGGCGCTGGACGTCGTCGTGACGCCGATCCGCGCGGTGCTCCAGCCGATCGTGTCCGGGCTCGCCGACCTGGAGCCGGTGCGGCTGGTCTCCGGCGAGGACGCCGACATGGACGACGCCGTTCGCGCCCTCGTCGAGGCCGGATACCACCGCGTCGACCTGGTGGAGAAGCGCGGCGAGATCGCGGTGCGCGGCGGGATCCTGGACGTGTTCCCGCCGACCGAGGAGCATCCGCTCCGGGTGGAGTTCTGGGGCGACACCGTCGAGGAGATCCGCTACTTCAAGGCCGCCGACCAGCGTTCGCTCGAAGTCGCGCAGGACGGCCTCTGGGCGCCGCCGTGCCGCGAGCTGCCGCTGACCGACGAGGTCCGCGAGCGGGCGAAGCTGCTGGCCGAGGAGCATCCGGCGCTGGAGGAGATCCTCGCCCGGATCGCGGGCGGCGACACCGTCGAGGGCATGGAGGCGTTCTCGCCCGTCCTCGCCGAGAGCATGGAGCTGCTGACCGACCTGCTGCCGGACGGCTCCGCGCTGCTGGTCTGCGAGCCGGAGCGGATCCGCACCCGGTCGGAGGAGCTCGTCCGGACGAGCCAGGAGTTCCTTGAGGCGAGCTGGGTCAACGCCGCCGCCGGGGGAGAGGCGCCGATCGACCTCGGCGCCGCCGCGTTCCGGTCGCTGGAGGAGGTCCGCGCGCACAGCACGGAGCTGGGGCTGCCCCGGTGGAGCGTGACAGCGCTCAATCCCTTGACGGCGAGCGGAGCGAGCGCGGGGGGTACAGGGGGGTCGTCCCCCCTGAATGATGGGGGTGACGCGCTGAGTCTGGGCGTGCGGCCCGCGGAGGCGTACCGGGGCGACACGATGCGGGTCGTCGGCGACGTCAAGGGCTGGATCGACGGCGGGTGGCGCGTCGTGATGGTCACCGCCGGGCACGGTCCGGCGGAGCGGCTCGTCCAGCTCGTCGGGGAGGAGGGCGTCGGCGCGCGGCTCGCCGATCTCGACCAGGCGCCGGGACCGTCGGTGGTCACCGTCACGACGGGGCTGCTGGACAGCGGGTTCACCTGGGAGTCGGTCAAGCTGGCGGTGCTGACCGAGACCGACCTGTCCGGGCAGAAGTCGTCCACCAAGGACGCGCGGCGGATGCCGTCCCGGCGGCGCGGCGGCATCGACCCGCTCCAGCTCAAGGTCGGCGACTACGTCGTGCACGAGCAGCACGGCGTCGGACGGTACGTCGAGATGGTCAGCCGGACGGTGCAGGGCGCCACCCGCGAGTACCTGATCCTGGAGTATGCCAAGAGCGACCGGCTGTTCGTCCCGACCGACCAGCTCGAAGAACTCACCCGCTACGTCGGCGGCGAGGCGCCGAGCCTGCACCGGCTCGGCGGCGCCGACTGGCAGAAGGCCAAGTCCCGCGCCCGCAAGGCCGTCAAGCAGATCGCCGGGGAGTTGATCCGGCTGTACTCGGCGCGGATGGCGAGCCCCGGCCACCCGTTCGGCGCCGACACCCCGTGGCAGCGGGAACTGGAGGACGCGTTCCCGTACGTGGAGACGCCCGACCAGCTCGCCGCGATCGACGAGGTCAAGCTCGACATGGAGAAGCCCGTCCCGATGGACCGGCTGATCTGCGGCGACGTCGGCTACGGCAAGACGGAGATCGCGGTGCGGGCGGCGTTCAAGGCCGTCCAGGACGGCAAGCAGGCCGCGGTGCTCGTCCCGACGACGCTGCTCGTGCAGCAGCACCTGTCGACGTTCACCGAGCGGTTCGCGGCGTTCCCCGTCGTGGTGAAGCCGATCAGCCGGTTCCAGTCGGACAGGGAGGTCGACGAGACGCTGCGCGGCATGGCCGAGGGCACCGTCGACGTCGTCGTCGGCACGCACCGGATCCTGTCGTCGCAGACCCGCTTCAAGAACCTCGGCCTGGTCGTCATCGACGAGGAGCAGCGGTTCGGCGTCGAGCACAAGGAGGAGCTGAAGCGCCTCCGGACGCAGGTGGACGTCCTCGCGATGTCCGCGACGCCGATCCCGCGGACCCTCGAAATGGGCCTGACCGGCATCCGGGAGATGTCGACGATCCTGACCCCGCCGGAGGAGCGGCACCCCGTCCTGACGTTCGTCGGCCCGTACGAGGAGAAGCAGATCGCGGCGGCGATCCGGCGCGAGCTGCTGCGCGAGGGCCAGGTGTTCTTCGTCCACAACCGGGTCCGGTCGATCAACAAGGTCGCGGCGAACCTGGCCAAGCTCGTCCCGGAGGCGCGGATCGGGATCGCGCACGGCCAGATGAACGAGCACGAGCTCGAAAAGGTCATGGTCGACTTCTGGGAGAAGAACTATGACGTCCTGGTCGCGACGACGATCGTCGAGTCGGGCCTGGACGTGCCGAACGCCAACACCCTCATCGTCGACCGCGCCGACATGTACGGCCTGTCGCAGCTCCACCAGCTGCGCGGACGCGTCGGCCGGGGCCGGGAGCGCGCCTACTCCTACTTCCTCTACCAGCCGGAGCAGCCGCTCACCGAGACGGCGCACGAGCGGCTCGCGACCCTCGCGCAGCACACCGAGGTCGGCGCCGGAATGTACGTCGCCATGAAGGACCTGGAGATCCGCGGCGCGGGCAACATCCTCGGCGCCGAACAGTCCGGGCACGTCGCGGGCGTCGGGTTCGACCTGTACGTCCGGATGGTCGGCGAGGCCGTCCGGGACCTGAAGGAGGGCGGCGCCCGCGAGCCCGAGGCCGTCGAGACGAAGGTCGAACTGCCCATCGACGCGCACCTGCCGCACGAGTACGTCCCCGGCGAACGGCTCCGGCTGGACGCCTACCGCCGCATCGCCGCGATCACGTCCGAGGACGAGATCGCCGCCGTCCACGACGAGCTGAAGGACCGCTTCGGGCCCCTGCCCGTCCCCGTGCTGAACCTCCTCGAAGTCGCCCGCTTCCGGACGAAGGCCCGCCGCGCCGGGCTCAGCGACATCACCGTCCAGGGCAACTTCATCAGGTTCACGCCCGTCCACCTGCCCGACTCCAAGCAGGTCAGACTCCAGCGCATGTACCCGAAGAGCATCCTCAAGCCCGCGACCGACACCCTCCTGGTCCCAGCGCCGAAGACGGCCCAGATAGGCGGCCGCCCCCTCCGCGACCAGGACCTACTCCGCTGGGCGACCGACCTCCTCAAGGCGCTGTTCCTGGAGGCGCCGCCGGCTTCGGGCAGCCGGTAGTCTGGCGCGACCCCCAGCCGATCACGATGGGCTCATCGCGAGCCGATGAAGACGAGACGAGGAATCCGTGCCCGGTAGATCCGTGAGAGTCGCGGTGGCCGCCGTGGTGGCGGCCGGTGCGCTGGCCGGCTGCGGTGGGTCGCAGAAGCCCGGCTCCGCCGCGCTCGTCGGCGACGACCGCATCACCGTCACCAAGCTCAGCCAGACCGTCCGTGACTGGCGGGAGCAGTTCAGGGCGGACCCCGCGGCCAACGAGCTGCGTGCCGGGGCGGGCAATCCGGTGCGGCAGCTCGCCGGGGACTCCGAGTCCGACCTGCGCGGCGCGCTCACCATGATGATCAACTTCCGGGTGGGGCGCGAGGTCGCCGAGCGGGCGGGCGTGAAGGTCACCGAGGCGCAGGTGGACGCCGCCGTGCGCCTGCTCGACCAGGAGACGAACCAGAAGCTGCAACGGCCGCCGGGCACGCCGGGCGGGGCGGTGTCGACGACGCTGGACAGCGGCCTTCCCCGCGCGTACACCCGTGACCTGGCCCGGCTCGTCGCCACGCAGATCCTGGTGACGCAGGCCGGACGGCCCTTCGTGGAGCTGTTCCCGGCCGCCGCGCACGGCCTGGACATCGAGGTCAACCCGCGCTACGGGACCTATGACCCGGCCAAGCTCGAACTCGGGCCCGTCCGGAGCCGGCTGTCCAGCCCCGATTCGGGTATCTGAGGCGCATGGGCCTGACACTGCTCGCGACCACCCACCGGGTGGCCCCGGGCCTGTTGACGTGGCGTGCGTGGGACGCGCTCAGGTCGGCGTCGGCGGTCCGGGTGAGGGACGGGCATCCGCTGCTTCCTTCGCTTCGCGATGCCGGGATCGTTCCCGAGATCGTGGACGAGCCCGACGCGGCCCGATTGGTCGCCGACGCGCGGCGGGCGGACGTCCTGTGGGTCGCGGCGCCGGACGGTGACGAGCCGCTGATGCGCGAGATCGGCCAGCTCGTCGTGGACGACGCCGCCGAAACCCCGCTGGACGTGGAGGTGCTGCACGGGTCGTACGACCTGCCCGGCGCGCGGCTGCTCGACCTCGTCTCGGTCATGGACACGCTGCGCCGCGAATGCCCTTGGGACCGCAAGCAGACCCACACGACGCTCGTCCCGTATCTGCTGGAGGAGGCGTACGAGGTCCTCGACACGATCGAGGCGGGCGACTACGGCGCGCTGCGCGAGGAGCTCGGCGACGTGCTGATGCAGGTGGCGTTCCACTCGGTGGTCGCCGCCGAGCGCGACGACGACACCGCGTTCACCATCGACGACGTGGCGGGCGCGATCGTCGACAAGCTCGTCCGCCGCCATCCGCACGTGTTCGGGGACGTGACCGTCTCCGGCGCCGACGAGGTCAACGCCAACTGGGAGCAGATCAAGGCGGCCGAGCGGGCGGAGAAGAGCGGCGCGGACGCGTCGGCGCTCGACGGCGTGCCGATGGGGCAGCCCGCGCTGTCGCTGGCCGCGCAGCTCCAGCGCCGCGCCGCGCGGATGGGCGCCCCGTCCGGCCTCGCCGAGGATGCCGCAAAGGCCGATGACGTGGGCGGACGCCTTTTCGCGCTCGTCCGGGAGGCGGCGGAGCGGGGCGTGGACGCCGAGTCGGAGTTGCGCGCGGTATCGCGGGTATTCCGCGATCGTGTCCGATCATGGGAACGGCAGGAGCGGGGATAACGGCGCGACTGATTCGCGAGGTATCTACCCGAATATCGTCGATGGGGTAGTACGGCCGGGGAGGCGCGTCTACTCTGAGCGCGTGTCGGCTGGGGCTGATGGTGATTCCGAGGAGCCCGTAAGAGCTCAGGGCGTCCCGGTGGGCGACGGCGCCCGCACGCCGCCGCGGCGCAGGTCCCGCCGGGTTTTCACCGCGTCCACGACCCGTGCCGAGAAGGCC
Organism: Actinokineospora sp.; assembly: GCF_050699995.1. Taxonomy (GTDB): domain Bacteria; phylum Actinomycetota; class Actinomycetes; order Mycobacteriales; family Pseudonocardiaceae; genus Actinokineospora. The sequence goes on from NZ_JBOHGC010000243.1 coordinate 12,981, forward strand.
CGCGCGCTGCGCGGGCTGATCTCGCTCGGCGGTCTCGCGGGCGGGCTCGTCGCGCTGATGCTGCTCCCCACCACCTGCGCCGCCGGGATCGGCGCGCGCGACGCCTCCGACTGGTTCCTGCGCGAACCGCAGGGGCTGACGACGTCCGGCATCCCGCAGCGTTCCACGATCCTCGACGCCAACGGCCACACCATCGCGACGTTCTTCTACCAGAACCGCGTGGACGTCCCCATGGCCAAGATCGCACCCGTCCTCCGGATCGCGGTGCTGGCCATCGAGGACAGCCGCTTCTACCACCACGGCGCCATCGACGCGCAGGGCACGCTGCGGGCGCTCGCGAGCAACCTCGGCAGCGGGCAGGTGACGCAGGGCGGCTCCGGGATCACCCAGCAGTACGTCAAGAACCTGCTGATCACCCAGGCCGACTCGGCCGACGAGCGGGCGGAGGCGCAGGAGGTCACGGCGGCGCGCAAGGTCCGCGAGCTGCGGTACGCGGTCGCGCTGGAGAAGCGGTTCAGCAAGGACGAGATCCTGCGCCGCTACCTCAACATCGCCTACTACGGCGACGGCGCGTACGGGATCGAGGCCGCGTCCAGGCACTACTTCTCCAAGCACGCGTCGGAGCTGAACCTCGCCGAGGCGACGCTGCTGGCCGGTGTCATCCGCTACCCGTACGCCTACGACCCGACCCAGCATCCGGGTGCGGCACGTGAGCGGCGCAACACCGTCCTGAACCGGATGGCCGAGCTCGGCTGGATCGACCGCGCCACGGCGCAGTCCACCGCGAAGCTGCCGATCAGGCTGAACGTGGACGACGTCAAGAGCGGCTGCGTGACGAGCAAGGCGCCGTTCTTCTGCGACTACGTCCAGCGGGAGATCCTGACCAACCCGGTGTTCGGCGAGACGGGCGCCGAACGGGAGAAGCTGCTCAAGCGCGGCGGCCTCACGATCCGCACCACCATGGACGCGCGGGCGCAGAAGGCCGCGCAGCGCGCGGTGAACGCGCACGTCCCGCCGCGGAACTCCGCGCACAAGGCGGCGGCGGAGGCGATGGTCGAACCGGGCACCGGCGAGATCAAGGCGATGGTCGTCGACCGGCGGCTCGGGCCCGACAAGGAGCGTGGCAAGACCTGGATCAACTTCGCCGCCGACGCCAGCCACGGCTCCAGCATCGGCATGCAGGCCGGGTCGACGTTCAAGGTGTTCACGCTGGCCGCCGCGCTGGACGAGGGCATGCCGTTCGGCACGCGGCTGATGGCGCCGCGCGAGTACACGCCCGTCGGGTACCGCAACTGCAAGGGGCAGCGCGTCGGCGACCCCTCGGTGTCGCTGGGCAACGCCGCCGACGGTGAGGGCGGCAAGCAGTTCAGCATCGTCACCGGCACCCAGCACTCCGTCAACACCTTCTTCCTCGCGCTGGAGAAGGAGGTCGGGCTCTGCGACACCGTCAAGATGGCCGAGCGGCTCGGGATGCGGAAGTCCGACGGGGAGCGGCTGGAGCAGGTCCCGTCGTTCACGCTCGGCTCCAACCCCGTGTCCCCGCTGCGGCTCGCGGCGGCGTACGCGGCGTTCGGCGCGCGCGGCGAGTACTGCAAGCCGATCGCGATCAGGACGATCAGGGACGCGTCCGGACACCGGCTCAAGGTGCCGCCGCGCGAATGCGACCAGGTGATGGACAAGGGCGTCGCGGACGCCGTCAGCCATGTGCTCAGCGGCGTCCTCACCAAGGGCACGGCCCGCGGCATGGGCCTCGGCCGCGACGCCGCCGGGAAGACCGGCACCGTCGACGACTACTCCGCCGCCTGGTTCGCCGGGTACACCCCGGACCTCGCCGCCGCCGTCTGGGTCGGCGACCCGCGCGGCGGCTACAAGTACCCGATGGACAGCCTCTGCATGGACGGCCGCTGCTACGGCACCGTGTACGGCGCGACGATCCCCGCGCCGATCTGGAAGCAGAGCATGCTCGGGGCGCTGTCGGCGACGTCGTCGTCGTCGTTCGTCCGGCCGCCGTCGCGTTTCTTCAGCAAGGGGTCGGGCGAGGACAAGGTCAAGGTGCCCGACGTCCGCGGGATGAAGCCGGACGAGGCCGTCAAGAAGCTCCGCGAGGCCGGGTTCAAGGCCCGCGTCGTCGGCGAGCCCGTCGAGTCCCGCGAGTACGAGAAGGGGACCGTCGCCGAGATGAAGCCGGGCCCCGGCGACGCCGAACCCGACGAGACCATCGAGCTGCGCGTCAGCAAGGGCCCGGGCCCAGGCCCCGGTGACGGCGGCCGCGGCGGCGGCGATCCGACGTTCCCGCCCTTCACCCCGCCGCCGGCCTTCCCGAACGTCCC
>NZ_JBOHGC010000244.1:0-7854 GCF_050699995.1 Actinokineospora sp.
CCAGTTCGAGGCGGAACGAGTCGGGGACCTTCGGGTTGATCTCGAAGGCGTGCCCGAGGCCGAGCAGCTCGTCGGGCAGCCCGGCCTCGTGCGCGAAGCGCTCGTTGAGCAGCTGCGAGACGGTGACGGTGTGCGCGGCGTCGACGGCGTCGGCGGTGGTGAGGTAGTTGTCCTCGCCGGTGTTGATGATGATCCCGGCGCGCGCGTGGACCTGGCGGGAGAACCGCTGGTCGACGAAGGTGCGGATCGGGTTGATGTCGCGGAAGAGGATCCCGTACATCGAGTCGTTGAGCATCATGTCGAGCCGTTCCAGGCCCGCGAGCACCGCGATCTCGGGCATGCAGAGGCCTGAGGCGTAGTTGGTGAGCCGCACGTAGCGGCCGACCTCCTTGGACACCTCGTCCAGCGCGGCTCGCATGATGCGGAAGTTCTCCTGGGTCGCGTAGGTGCCCGCGAACCCGTGGTGGGTGGCGCCCTCGGGGACGTAGTCCAGCAGCGACTGCCCGGTGGAGCGGATGACGGCGATGATGTCGGCGCCGGCGCGCGCGGCGTTGGCGGCCTGCACGACGTCCTCGTCGATGTCTCCGGTCGCCACGATCAGGTAAATCCAGGGGCGCCGGGGCGGCTCGCCGAGCTTGGTGACGAGCTTGTCGCGCCGGCCGCGGTTGCGGTCGACCGTCCGCAGGCCTTTGGCGACGGCGACGCGGGCGGCCTTCGCGGCGGAGGTGGCGGCGCGGCCGGTGGGGATCGTGAACTGGATCTGCCCGGCGGCCGTGGCCTCGGCGAGTTCGGTGAGGCTGCCGAGGTCGTGCTCGCGCAGCGCGTGGAACACCGGCAGCGTCACACCGTGTTCGAGGCCGCAGTGCTCGCGGACGGTGTCGACGACCCGGTTGACCCAGGGCACGTCACCGGCGCGGTGGGTGGTGTCGGCCCCGGTGATCCCGGCCAGGCGCAGGGTCGCGCGTTCGACGGCGACCGTGGTGTGGGCGCGCGCGAGGTCGATGACCGGCGCGGCGGCCTTGGCGGCCAGGCCGCGCGCGGTGGCGACGACCTTGGGGTCCAGGTCCAGCAGGGCCCGAGTCTGGCTCACTGGTGGTGCTCCTCGCGGTGGTGGATTGTGCGACCGCGGAGGACGGTGCGCAGGCAGACGGGAAGTTCGGCGCCGGGGTGCAGCGGCGGCAGGGCCGGGACGCGGGAACGCGGGTCGGTGGACCAGCGCTGCACGCGGGAGTCGGGGGTGGCGGTGACGAGTTCGGGGGCGTCCCAGATGGCGTAGGTCGCGGGGGCGCCGGGCTGCAGGGTCCCGGTGATCCCGTCGTCGACGCCCGCGGCGCGCCAGCCGCCCTTGGTGTGTGCGGTGAACGCGGCCCGTGCGGAGAGTCCGTGGCCGTCGGTGCGGTGGTGCACGGCGGCTTGGACCGTGGCCCAGGGGTCGACGCGGGTGACGGGGGCGTCGGACCCGAACGCGAGGATCACACCGGTGGCGGCGAGGCGGGAGAACGGGTTGAGCGTGGTGCCGCGTTCGCCGAGGCGTTCGGTGTACATGCCGTCCGGTCCGCCCCAGGTGGCGTCGAACATGGGCTGCACGGACGCGACGACACCCCACTGACCGAGCCGGTCGGCCTGCTCCGCGGTGACCATCTCCAGGTGTTCGAGGCGGTGCCGGGACCCGGCGAGGGCTTCGCGGCCGACGGTCTTCTCCGCGATCGCGAACCCCTCGATCACCTCGGCGACGGCGCTGTCGCCGATGACGTGGAACCCGGCCTGGATGCCCGCCTCGGTGCAGATCCGCAGGTGCTCGGCGATGGCGGGCGCGTCGAGGTAGAGGGCCCCGCTGGTGTCCGGGGCGTCGGTGTACGGGTGGCAGAGGGCGGCGGTCCGGGAGCCGATCGCGCCGTCGACGAACAGGTCGCCTGCCAGGCCGCGGGCGCCGAGGCGGGCGGCGAGTTCGGCGGAGCCGCGCTCGCCCCAGTAGCCGACGACCTCGGGGCCGTCGATGCGGGCGAGCAGGTCGGTGAAGTCGTCGGTGCCGGAGATGTCGGGACCGGCGCACTCGTGGACCGAGGCGATGCCCATTTCCGCGGCGTGGCGCAGGAACGCGGTCTGCGCCTCGGCGCGCTGGGCCGGTGTGATCGTGGCCAGGGCCGCCCGGCGGACCCGGTGGTGGGCGTCCTTGCTCAGCGGGCCGTCGGCGCTGAACCCCTCGGCGCCGCGGGCGTGCTCCAGCAGCGCCGAGGACACCAGCGCGGAGTGCACGTCGATGCGTGAGAGGTACACGGGCGCGCACTGCGCGGCGGCGTCGAGTTCGGCCCGGGTGGGCGTGCGCCGCTCGGGCCACGTCGTCTCGTCCCACCCGTGGCCCCAGACCAGCGCGTTGCCGGTGCGCTGGACGTGGGCGCGGACGGCGTCGAGGCACTCGGTGAGCGTCGCGCACCCGGTCAGGTCGAGCCCGGTGCGCAGCAGCCCCGCGGAGGTGGCGTGCACGTGGGCGTCGACGAACGCGGGCGCGACGAAGGCGCCGTCGAGGTCGACGGTCTCGTCGGCGCCGGAGTACATCGTGCGGCCGACGGAGTCCTGGCCGAGCCACACCACGATGCCGTCCTCCACGGCCATGGCGGTGGCGTGCGGGTCGGCCGGGGAGTGGATCTTTCCGCCGGTCAGCAGGGTGGTCCGGGGGTGCGCGGTGGTCATGGTCAAGCAGTCTGCCGTTCGCGCGACTCGAACAGGGCGCGCACCCCGGGCTCGGCGCGCAGCAGGTCGAGGGCGAACTCGGCGTGACCTGGGACGTAGCCGTTGCCGATGAGCATGCGCACGTCGGCGGCGAGCCCTTCGGCGCCGAGCGCGGCGGCGGCGAACGACGTGGCCATCGAGAAGAAGATCACCGTGCCGCCCTGGGCGGTGGCGAGGACCGCGCCGTGCTCGCAGCCGGGGACGTCGACGCAGACGACGGTCACGTCGACCGGGGTGCCGACCGCTTCGGCGACGGCCAGGGGGTCGCGGGCGTCGGCGATGACGACCTCGTCGGCCAGTCCGGCCGCACGCACGGCCTCGGCTTCGCGTTCGGTGGGGACGAGCGCCACGACGCGTCCCGCTCCGGCGCGGCGCGCGGCGACCAGGGAGAGCGAGCCGGACTTGCCGCCGCCGCCGAACACGCAGACCGACGCGCCTTCACCGGCGTCGCGGACGACGCGGTCGGTGAGGGCGGGCGCGCCGCAGACGTCGAGGACGGACAGCGCGAGGCCGTCGGGCAGGTCGTCGGGCAGGACGGCGGCGATGGAGCGGCCGAAGAGGACCGCGGTGCCGGTGCACGGGACCTGCTCACCTTCGCCGTCCCAGTCGGCGAGGCCGTCGGTGATGCGCAGCGGGGTCAGGGTCAGGGAGACCAGCGTCGCGATCCGGTCGCCGACCTTGAGGTCCAGCGGCGACTCGGGGCCGACCGCGGCGACGGTGCCCAGGAGCATGCCGCCGGACCCGGTGACGGGGTTCTGCATCTTGCCGCGCGCCTCGACGATGGCCAGCACGGCCGCGCGGACCGCTTCGCCCGTGCCGTGTTCTTCCCGGAGTTGCCGGTAAGAGGCGGCGTCGAGGTTGAGCTTCTCCACGGCGACGACGACCTCATCGGCCCGGGGTGTCGGGTCGGGGTCGAGCCGTTGTGCCTGCTGGGGCAGCACCCCGGCGGGTTCGAGGACGCGGTGCAGCCCGTACGGCGACACAGGGCGGGCTTCCGTCAAGGCAACCTCCGTAAGATTTACGTCGTTCGAGTCGTATGGCAGCATATCTTTACGCCACCCGAACGGCGAGGAGCACATATGACTGCCCTGCGTGTTGCAGAGCTGAAGCCGGCGACCCCGGCGACGACGGTGTCCGACGCGGTCCACCAAGCCGGTGAACAGCCCTATGAGTACGTCCGGCGTGAGCTGGTCGAACCGGATTGGCGGCGGTTCCCGGGCTGGTCGAAGGTCACCGACGCCCAGTGGCGTGACGCGCAGTGGCAGCGGGTCAACTGCGTCAAGAACGCGAAGCAGCTGCGCGCCGTCGTCGGCGACCTGCTCGCGGAGTCGTTCTACGAGGAGCTGGCCGCGGACCAGCAGCAGCTGGCCACGATGTCGATGCTGCTGCCACCGCAGATGCTCAACACGATGGCGCCCACCGCGGAGACCACGACGCCGGAGTTCACCGAGGCGTTCTTCGCCGACCCGGTGCGCCGCTACATGCTGCCGGTGCGGTCCGACCGCGACCCGCAGTGGCCGTCGCACCCACACTCGGAGCGCGACTCGCTGCACGAGGCGGAGATGTGGGTGGTGGAGGGTCTGACCCACCGCGACCCGACGAAGGTCCTCGCGGAGATGCTCTCGACGTGTCCGCAGTACTGCGGCCACTGCACCCGGATGGACCTGGTCGGCAACTCGACGCCGCAGGTGGAGAAGCACAAGCTGACCCTGAAGCCGGTGGACCGCTACGACCAGATGGTCGACTACCTCAAGCGCACCCCGGGCGTGCGCGACGTGGTCGTCTCCGGCGGCGACGTGGCGAACGTGCCGTGGAAGCAGCTCGAGTCGTTCCTGATGCGGCTGCTCGACATCGAGACCGTCCGCGACATCCGCCTCGCCACGAAGGCGCTGGCGGGTCTGCCGCAGCACTGGCTGCAGCCGAGCGTGGTGGAGGGCTTGGAGCGGGTGGCCCGAACGGCCGCGCGCCGCGGGGTGAACCTGGCGATCCACACCCACGTCAACCACGTGCAGTCGGTGACCCCGCTGGTCGCGGAGGCGGCGCGCACGGCGCTGGAGGTCGGCGTCCGCGACGTCCGCAACCAGGGTGTGCTGATGCGCGGGGTCAACGCGACCCCGGAAGCGCTGCTGGACCTGTGCTTCGCGCTGCAGGGCGAGGCGAACATCCTCCCCTACTACTTCTACATGTGCGACATGATCCCCAACGCCGAACACTGGCGGGTCGCGGTGTGGGAGGCGCAGGAACTGCAGCACGCGATCATGGGCTACCTCCCCGGCTACGCCACACCCCGGATCATCTGCGACGTGCCGTATGTGGGTAAGCGCTGGGTCCACCAGCTCGCCGAGTACGACCGCGAACTGGGCATCTCGTACTGGACGAAGAACTACCGCGCGGGCACGGAACGCATGGAGGCCGAGGAAGCCGCAGCGATCCTGAGCCGCCGCTACCCGTACTACGACCCCATCTCCACCCTCGGCGCGACGGGACAGCAGTTCTGGCGGGACAACCCGGAGCACCAGGCGTGAGCAGGCGCGCCCCGACCAGGTGAGGTCTGGTCGGGGCGCGCTATAGGCCCAGTATCACCGTCCTTCGCCGCGTCCGAACGCGACGTCGCCCGCGAGGGCGGGCAGAAATCCAACCTGGTTTGGTGGTCTCTCGTGCTGCAGATCGCCTTTCCCGCCGGCGGGTTCGATCCGGAAGAACTTGCCCCGCACGAGGGCGCCCACGCGATCTAGGCGCTGTTCGACCTACTCGATGAGTTCCTGGCGCGCGATTCATAGCTCCTGGCGGGCGCGGTTATGGTGTGCGGGCCTCGGCCGTTCAAGGCCGGGGCGTTCGTCTGTTCACACCACACTGGGGATTCCATGCGATCGTCACTCATCCGCGCCCTCGGCGTCTTTCTTGTGGCCCTCAGCGGCACCTCTTGCGCAGGCGCGGGCACTGCCGCCGCGCCAAGCTCCGGAACTTCATCAGCGACCACTTCGTCGTCGGCCCCGGCCACCACCTCCGCCGCCCCGGTGCCGCTGATCGCACCGATCCCTCCAGGTGCGGGATGGACGGTGATCCCCGACCTGGCCACGGGGTTCGCCGTGTCAATGCCCCGGAAGGTGACTCCTGACGAATCGGTCACGGAGCCCCCACAGCGGGTGTACACGTTGCCATTGGGCACGAGGGCACGCGCCGACCTCACCGTGGGGTTCATGGAGACGGTGGTCAAGCCGCGCGACCTGGAGGCGCTGGTCCGAGCGAAGGCGGACACGCTAAGGGACGCGGGTGCGACCGATGTCGCGATCACCGACGTGAAACCGGCGCTTGTCGCGGGCAAGTTCGCCGCCTACGACTTCACCACCTCGTACACCTACAAGAGCACGAAGTCGGTGATGTGGTCCCGCTACATCGCCGGTCCCAAGAGCCTAGTAGTTGTGACCACCGTGGTGACCGGCGACGCTACCGCCGCTGAGCCCGCGGCCACGATGCGCGAGTACCACCAGCGCACGGTCGACAGCGTCCGCGAAGTCTGAAGCCGCCACTCGGGCCACGCCAATCATCGGATGATCCTGCCGCGCTCTTTCGCTGAGCGGCCCGGTGCGCAAGACTCGCGCAAACCCTGCCGCCGAACCACGCGGCGAGATGACAGAAGGAGACCAGGGCGTGCTCATCCGTAGAAGTCGGACGCTCGCGGCCACGTTGGTGGCTGCCGCGGCCATGGGTCTGATCGCGACCGGGGTTGGTCCCGTGTCCGCGGCGCCCGTGTCGCAGAGCGCGGACATCGCTGATCAGCTTCGGGCGATCCCCGGGCTGACCGTGGTGTCCGAATCCCCTACCCCGCCCGCTGGGTACCGGTTCTTCATGCTCACCTACAACCAGCCGGTCGACCACCGCGCCCCCTCGGGCCTGCGGTTCGAACAGCGGTTCCAGCTGCTGCACAAGGCCACCGACCGGCCGATGATCCTGCACACCACCGGCTACAACATGCCGGCGAACGCGTTCCGCTCGGAGCCGACCCGGCTCGTCGACGGCAACCAGATCTCCGTCGAGCAGCGGTTCTTCAGCCCGAGCCGCCCGGACCCGGCCGACTGGGACGACCTGAACATCTGGCAGGCCGCCACCGACCACCACCGCATCGTCGACGCCCTCGACTCCGTCTACGCGCAGAAGTGGATCTCCACCGGGGCCAGCAAGGGCGGCATGACCTCGGTCTATCACCGCCGCTTCTACCCCGGTGACGTCGACGGCGTCGTCGCCTACGTCGCGCCGAACGACAAGATGAACCGCCTCGACGGCGCGTACGACAAGTTCTTCGACACCGTCGGCACCGACGCGGACTGCCGCGCCCGGCTCGACGGTGTGCAGCGGGGGGCGCTGACCAGGCGCACCGAGATGCTGGAGAAGTACAAGGCGCACGCGGCGGCCGACGGGATGACCTTCAACCAGGTCTTCGGCGACATCGACAAGGCGTTCGAGATGGTCGTCCTCGACACCGCGTGGGCGTTCTGGCAGTACTCGAAGCAGGCGGACTGCGCGACGGTGCCCGCGGCGACGGCCACGACCGATGAGCTCTACACCTTCATCGACAACGTCAGCGGCTTCTCGTTCTACTCCGACCAGGGGATCCTCCCCTACGCGCCGTACTTCCGGCAGGCCGCGACCCAGCTCGGTTGGCCGTCGCTGACCTTCGACCACCTCAGGGGCCTCACCAAGTACCCAGGGCTCTACCAGGCGAACTCGAGCCTGCCCGAGAACCTGCGGGCCCGGCACGACGCGTGGCCGATGCTCGACATCGACTCGTGGGTGCGGACCCGGTCCAGCGAGATGCTGTTCGTCTACGGCCAGAACGACCCGTGGGGCGCTGAGCCGTTCGTGCCCAGCGGCAAGGACTCGTTCACCTACACCGCGCCGGGCGCCAACCACGGGGCGAACATCGCCGCGCTGGTCCCGGCCGAGCGGGACGCCGCCACCGCGGCGCTGCGCCGGTGGGCTGGTGTGGCGGTTCCGACCGTGCAGTCGTCGCAGTCGGCCGACATCACGGTTCCCGAGGTCACCGACCTCGACCGCGCGGAGCCGCGCAACCTGCGTCGCCCGCTGTAACCCCTGAAGAATGGACGTGCCCCGGCGGATCATCCC
>NZ_JBOHGC010000245.1:0-1385 GCF_050699995.1 Actinokineospora sp.
CTGCTCCTGACCGCGCCGATCTTCCTGGTGCCGATGGTGTCCGGCAGGCTGCTGGCCGCGGGTGTCCAATTGCGACTCATCCTGGCGGGCGGCCTCGTCCTGATCGGCGTGGGCGCGTTCGGGTTGACCTTCGTCGGCGCGGACAGCGCGCTGTGGATGCTGGCGATCCCGTTGATCGTGACCGGCGCCGGTGTGGGCGCGCTCAACGGCGTGATGGACGGCGCCGCGGTCACCTCGGTGGGGAACACCTCGGCGGGGATGGCGGCGGGCATGTTCAACACCATCCGGCTCGCCGCCGAGTCGCTGGCCTCGGTGGTCGTCGTCGCACTCGTCGCGTCGTTCGCGCACACCCAGCTCACCGACACGCTGCTGCCCGCGGGCCTGGACGCGTCCGCCGCGGCGGACAAGCTGGCCGCGGGTGACGTCAAGCAGCTCTTCGCCGAGTTCCCGCAGGTGGTGCCCGCGCTCGCGCAAGCCCATGCCTCAGCCTTCCAACAGGTCATGTGGATCTCGGTCGTGCTGGCGGCGGTGTCCGCGGCGGCTGTGCCGGCGCTGATGCGCCGTGACGGCGGCAGCCGATGAGCGGCAGGCGGCTGCCGCTGTCCGCGGTGGACACGGTGGAGGCGGTCGAGGGCGGGTTCGTCGGACGCAAGAAGGTGGTCGGCGATGACCCTTATCTGTCCGGTCACTTCCCGTCGCTGACGGTCTATCCAGGGGTGTTCCTGATCGAGGGCGTGCAGCAGATGCTCGAACTCCAACTGGACGGTGTGTTGGGGGGAGTGGAGCTGGTCGCGATCGACTCGGCTCGGTTCAGCCTGCCGGTGCTGGCAGGCGACGAGGTGGTGTTCGACACGCAGGTGTCCGGCACGCGGCTGCGACTGTCGACCACGACGACCTGCACCGTCGGCGGCCGTCGGTGCGCGCGGATCGCCGCGAGCTGGCGGTGTGCGGCGTGACCGCGGCCGCATACCCGGATCCGGCCGACCTGTTGCCCTACGGGCACTCGGCGCTTCAGGTCGACCGGATCCTGCACCACCGGCCCGGCGCGATGACCGCCGTCAAAGCGGTGTCCTACCACGAACTCGACGCGCACGGCGGGTCGGAACGGCCGGGTCGCTTCCCGTCGACCTTGGTGCTGGAGTCCTTCCTGCAGACGTGCGGGCTGCTGATCGCCCATGAGGCGGTGGGTGGCGCCGACCGGCTGCTGGTCTTCGGGTCGGCGCGCAACGTGCGTTTCGAAGGCTCCGTGTGCGCGGGCGAACTGCTCGTCAACTCCGTGGACCTGCTCGATCTCGACGGCGACACCGCCACGTTCTCCGGTGCCTCGACAACCGGTGACGGTCGCGCCGTGCTCACCGTCGAGCGCGCCATCACCTTGCTCCGGC
>NZ_JBOHGC010000246.1:0-2549 GCF_050699995.1 Actinokineospora sp.
GGACATCACCGACGCCCACGTCGACTCTCTGGTGCGCTTCGCCGCGTCCGGCGCGGTACTGCTGGACCGAGCCTTCCCGGACACCGAACCGGACCACTGGTCACGGTCGGCCGACCAGGCCAAGGGCGTCCTCAACGGCGCCACCGACGCCGACGACAAGCCGGTCAAGGTCGTGGACCTGGTCCAACCCGATCCCGACAAGATGACCGGCAAAGGCGACGCGTTCCTGTCGACCTACCTGAACTTCTACGTCGCGAGCAAGGCCGTCTTCATCCCCAAGTTCGGCGACGCGGCCGCCGACGACACCGCGGCCCAGATCCTGCGCGACGCGTTCCCTGGCCGCGAGGTGGTGTCCGTGGCGATCGACGCGATCGCCTCCGGTGGCGGGGGCATCCACTGCGCCACCCACGACCAGCCGGACCTGCCTATCGGCTAGCGCTAGCCGCCAGCCCGTCGATCATGGCGCGCAGGCCGGTGGCGAACGCCAGGTCGGCGGCGGTCATGTTCTCCGCCGCCGCGCGCAGGTCCCGCGCCGACACTGCGGCGGCGAACAGCGGCACGGCCTCGGCGTCCGGGCCCGGTTCGAGGATCGTGGCGGGGGCCACGGCGTCAAGCGCCGAACCGAGGACGAACGACTCGATCGCGACGATAGCCGGGATGATCGCCTCCAGCGGCCACCCCGCCGCACGGAAGCCCGTGACAACTTGCTCATACATGCGCAGGGTGCGGCCCGCGCCCATGACGGGGGCGGTGGCGAACAGGGCGATCGCGTGCGGGTGGGCGACAAACGCGGCCCGGTAGGCCCGCGCCCACTCGACAACCGCGTCCGCCCACGGCAGGCGCTCGAACATCCCGGCGTCAATAGCGTCCGTGATGCGCTCTTGCACGCCCGCCAGGATGTCGTCCTTGCCGCTGATGTGGTTGTAGAACGACGACGGTTTCACGGCGAGCCGCTCGGCGAGTAGGCCGAGCGAGAACGTGCCGCCGTCGTCGATCAGCTCCAGCGCCGCGTCGACGATGCGGTCGCGGCTGAGCACCGGTGTGCGCGGGCGGCCGGCGCCGCGACGAGCTGTGGGTCGGGTCACCGGCCCATTCTGCCGAGGGTCCACTGCCTGCTGTTTCCCCACCTGGCCTCCTTCCCAACCCATCGACGGTGAGCTAGCCTGACCCCACATTAAACGAATGTCATTCGTTTAACGACCAGAGGACACCTGATGACCACCACCCCGGTTCGAGCCGATATGGCGCTGACAGCCGACGAACTGTCGGCGACCGCGCGCGAGCACCTGTGGATGCACTTCACCCGCCTGTCGTCGCATGCGGACTCGCCCGTCCCCGTGATCGTCCGCGGCGAGGGCGTGCGGATCTTCGACGCCACTGGCCGCAGCTTCCTGGACGGGCTGTCGGGGCTGTTCGTGGTCCAGGCCGGGCACGGCCGCGAGGAACTGGCGGAGGTCGCCTACCGGCAGGCCAAGGACCTGGCGTTCTTCCCGCTGTGGTCCTACGCCCACCCGCCCGCGATCGCCCTGGCCGACCGGCTCGCCGCCGCCGCGCCCGGCGACCTGAACAAGGTCTTCTTCACCACCGGCGGCGGCGAGGCCGTCGAGACCGCGTGGAAACTGGCCAAGCAGTACTTCAAACTGGTCGGCAAACCCATGAAGCACAAGGTGATCAGCCGCGCGCTGGCCTACCACGGCACCCCGCAGGGTGCGCTGTCGATCACCGGGCTGCCCGCGTTCAAGAAGTACTTCGAGCCGCTGGTCCCCGGCGCGCACAAGGCGCCCAACGCCAACTTCTACCGCGCGCCGGAGCACGGCGACGACCTGGACGCGTTCAGCCGCTGGGCCGCCGACCAGATCGAGCTGGCGATCGAGATGGAGGGGCCGGACACCGTCGCGGCCGTGTTCCTCGAACCGGTGCAGAACGCGGGCGGGTGTTTCCCGCCCCCGCCGGGCTACTTCCAGCGGGTCCGCGAGATCTGCGACAAGCACGACGTGCTGCTGGTGTCGGACGAGGTGATCTGCGCGTTCGGCAGGCTGGGCACCACCTTCGCGTGCGAGAAGTTCGACTACGTGCCCGACATGATCACCTGCGCCAAGGGCATGACCAGCGGCTACGCCCCGATTGGGGCCTGCGTGATCAGCGACCGCATCGCCGAGCCGTTCCAGCGCGGCACCGAGTTCTTCGCCCACGGCTACACCTTCGGCGGACACCCGGTGTCGGCGGCGGTCGCGCTGGCCAACCTCGACATCTTCGACCGCGAGGGCACCAACCAGCACGTCCTGGCCAACGAGGGCGCGTTCCGGTCGACGCTGGAGAAGCTCAAGGACCTGCCGATCGTCGGCGACGTGCGCGGCGACGGCTACTTCTATGGCATCGAGCTGGTCAAGGACCAGGCCACCAAGACGACCTTCGACGACAACGAGAGCGAACGGCTGATCCGCGGGTTCCTGTCGCAAGCGCTGTACGACGCGGGCCTGTACTGCCGCGCCGACGATCGCGGCGACCCGGTCGTCCAGATCTCGCCGCCGCTCGTCGCCACGCAGACG
>NZ_JBOHGC010000247.1:0-1628 GCF_050699995.1 Actinokineospora sp.
ACCGGCCAGGTCACCGAGTTTCTCGTGACACAGACCAATCACGACATGTTCTGCCCGGGTACCGCCTTCCTGGAGGACGGGCGCCTCTTGGTCAACGGCGGCGGGCCGCAAGTGACCACCACGAGCATCTACGATTTCAGCGCCAATCAATGGGCGCGCGGCACGAGCATGAGCCGCCGCCGCTGGTACAACGCTTCGACCACGTTACCCGGCGGCGGGGTGTTCACGCTCGGCGGCATTCCGGAGGATGGCGTCGGCGAGCTTTGGACCCCCGGCGTCGGCTGGAGCGTGCTGGCCGGTGCGCCGGTTACACCCATGACGAGGGACGGGGGATCTTATATGCCCCGCAGCGAGCAGCATCCCAAGGTCCTGGTCGCGCCCAGCGGCAGGCTGTTCGCCGCAGGCCCCACGCCCAATATGCAATGGTATGACACCGCCAGCGGCGGGAGTGTCCAGTTCGCCGGCCGTCGCGGTGATGACATCTACGCGCAAAACAACGTGACGGTCATGTTCGACGTCGGCAAGATCCTGACTGCGGGAGGCAGTCCACGCTACGACGCCGCCGGAGGGCAGCCCCCGGCGAGCGCCAACGCTTATGTGATCGATATCAATAGCGCCGTCAGCACCAGGAAGATCGCATCGATGCAACACGGCCGTAGCTACGCCAACGGTGTGGTATTACCCGACGGGCGGGTCCTGGTGGTGGGGGGAAAAGGCGACGGGCAAGCATTTTCCGACACCGCCGCCGTCTTCTTCCCGGAGATGTTCGATCCGGGCACGGAGACGTGGGCCACGATGGCGAGGCAGGCTACGCCGCGGACCTACCATTCAACGGCGGTATTGTTGCCGGATGGCCGGGTGTTCTCGGGTGGCGGTGGCCTATGCGGGGACTGCGGCGTCAACCATGCCGACGGGGAGATCTATAGTCCGCCTTATCTTTTCCAGGGGCCGCGCCCCGTCATTCAGGGCGCGCCTACCGTCGTCGGTTATAACGCCCCGTTTTCGATCTCCACGACCGGCGACGTGGCTCGGTTCACGTTCGTGCGCCTGTCCTCGACAACGCACACCGTCAATACGGACCAACGGTTCCTGGAGCTCCAATCGGCGCCCGCTGGCGGCGGTTCGTTTACCGTCACCTCGCCCTTGAACGCCAACATCGCTCCGCCGGGCTACTACATGCTGTTCGCGCTCAGTGCGGCCGGCGTGCCGTCGGTCTCCAAGATCATGAAGCTCAGCGCCAAGGGTGCACCCGTGGGTGGCGGCAGCTTCCGTTACGTCAGGCTGGAGGAGGTTTCGGAGGTCAGCGGCAGGCCTTGGGGCTCGGCGGCCGAGCTCAACGTCCTGGACACGAGCGGCAATACCATCGGCCGGACGGGTTGGGTGGCGAGCGCGGACAGCGCCGAGACGGCGAGCTCGCCGCCTTTTCCGGCGGCCAACGCCATAGACGGCAAACCGAGCACCCTCTGGCACACGCGATTTGTCGGTGCGAGTCCGCCGCCGCCGCACTGGTTGGTAGTGGACATGGGAACCAGCCATCCGGTGGGTGGATTCCGTTACCTGCCGCGCCAGGACGGCTCCTCCAACGGCCGGATCGCCGGTTACCGGTTCTATGTGAGCACCAACGGCGT
>NZ_JBOHGC010000248.1:0-1640 GCF_050699995.1 Actinokineospora sp.
CCTGAAGAAGGTGTCGACACCGGGGCCGCCGTCGCAGACATCTCTGCCGCGGCCGCCGTGGCAGCGGTCCGTGCCAGCGCCACCGAACAGCCGGTCGTTGCCGCGACCGCCGCGGAGCCGGTCAGCGCCCGGACCACCCAAGAGCACGTCCGCCCGGCCGCGCCCTCGGAGGATGTCGTTCCCACCCTTGCCGCAGATGATGTCCCGCCCGGGCGTGCCGACCAGCACGTCGTCACCGGGCGTCCCGATCACCTGGTTCAGGGAGTCGCCCTCGAAGCCGGGGCAAGCACCCCATGTCTTGGTGACCTCATCCGTGCAGTTCCCGGCCGGCGCGCCCGACGGATCACCCGCCGCCCGCTCGCACTCGTCCACCCCGGCCGTCGTGGGCAGGCTGGCCGTGATGGTCTGGACCCCCCTCTCGGACGAGAGGGTGGTCGTTTCTGCCCGAGCCCGCCCCTTGGCGTTAGTGGTCGCCGTGACCGTCGAACCTCCGGTCCTGAACTCGCCGGGCCCGGTCTCGGTGAACGTGACCGTCACGCCCGGGACGGGGTGCCCGAGTTGGTCCCTCACTGTCGCGGTGATCCTGTGGACCGTCCCCGGCGCGTTCGTCGCGTTCTCCGGCCTGGCGTCGATGTTCCGCGGGGCCGACAGCGCCTCCCAGGGCTTGGTCCCGGAGTCGCTCGACCCGTCGAGCGACGCGGTCACCGTCTGGGTGCCGGACCGGGTCGAATGGAGGAAGATCTCCGCGTACCCGTTCGCGCCGATCACCACCTGCGCCGTGGTCCCGAGGTCCGAGTGGCCGGCCGCCCCGGAGCTCGCAAAGTGACCCGGGCCGGCCGACGTGAAGGTAATCGTGTGGCCCTCCAGGATCTCGCCGCCCACGGTCTTGGCCGACGCGCACACCTTGTGCGTCGTTCCGACGCCGTTGGGGGCGGCGGCCGCATCCCAGTCGTTCATGCCGGTGGTGTCGGCGAAGTCCGCCAGATTGGCGTTGCAGTCGCCGCCCGCGCCCTCGGCCTCCATGTCGATCTCGACGTCCGCCGAGAACCAGGTCTTCGCAACGACGTCGGTGGTGTCGGGCTCGGTCTGGTCACCAGGGGTATTGGGGCCATCGGATGGCTCTTCGGGCAGATTGCCCGCATCGGCCCCCTCCGCCAGGTCGGCCTCACCGACAAGGGTGGCGTTGTTCTTGTCGTGGTCGATCCAACCTCGAATCGTATTTGTCCCTACCACCGGACTCGAGTGGGTGACCGTGCAGCTGTCCGCCGCTACCGCGACCGTGCATGTCTTGTCCGGCGACGTCGGCGAGTCGCCAGCATCGGGATCGTTGGGTCCGGTGATTTCGAAGTCGAGCTCTATCGTGCCAGAGGTGGCGTCCGCCGCGGCGCTGAGCGTAGCGGTCAGCGTATGCGGGGTGCCGATCGCATTGTCGTCTGTCTCCGGCGTGATTTGCAGCGTTCGGGTGCCGTGGTTGGCAACCGCCACTCCGGCGAAGGGGACGACCAGGGCGACGATCGTCGCCAGTGCCGTCAAGAGCCCCACCGACGGCCGCGACCCACTGGACGTTCGAGTGCGGGCTACGTCCATCTTCCGCTCCTTTCCAACAAATTCCCTCGAGCGAGGGAAGCGCGCATACAAGA
>NZ_JBOHGC010000249.1:0-1309 GCF_050699995.1 Actinokineospora sp.
GACCACTCCGTTCCTCGGCCGGGCACCGGCCCCACCCCCCCACGGGAGACGCCATGTTCGGTCCGGGATTGTTCCTGCGAATCCTCACCGCGGCGGGACTCGCCGTGAGTTCCTACATCCACTTCGACCTCGCCGCCGCCGACGACGCCAACGTGGCCGACATCAGCCAGGGCACCCTGTTCCGCGCGTCCAGGCGTCGGTCGCCGCCCTCGCCGCGGTCCTCATCCTCGTCACCGCCCACCGGGCGGTGACCGCGCTGGCGCTGCTCGTGTCCGCCGCGTCCCTGGCCGCCGTGGTGGCCTCGGTGTACGTCGACCTCGGAGCGATCGGCCCGTTCCCGAACATGTACGAGCCCGCCTGGCACAGCGACAAGACGATCAGCGCGATCGCCGAAGCGGTCTCCACGGTCACGGCCGCGGACGCCCTGCTCGTCGCCCGCAGCCGAGCACCGCACGACGCGGCAGCAGGCTGACGGCCGCCGTCTCACGCTTCGCGGGCGGCGTCGCTCGAACGGGCCTCGGCCAGCAACCACTCGCGTATCGACCGGCGGGGAGCGGGAGGCGGCAAGTCCGCCTCGACCCAGCCGTCGACCACACGGGTGCGGTACACGGTGGCTCCCCGCTCCGGCAGGTCGGTGCGCTCGCCGGTCGCCAGGTCGAAGCGCCAGAAGTGGCCTGGGCACACCAGTGTCCCGTCCTTGACCACACCACCGGACAGCGCGATGTCGCGATGCGGGCAGCGGTCGAGCATCGCGACGAATTCGCCGTCGCCCCTGGCCACGACGCACACGCGGTCGGACCCCAGGACGACCCGGCCCACGGGCTGGTCGTCCTCGATCTCCTCCACCCGGCAGACCCGCTGCCACCCGCCGGTCAATGGGTCCACCCCAGCCCGGCCGAGATGCGCGCCGCCGTCTCCACGACGTACCGGGCCAGGTGGCGCAGCCCCGCGTCGACGTCGTCGGCGTACTGCGCGACCGACACCGACGCGACCACCCGGCCCAGCGAGTCGCGCACCGGCGCCGCGATCGAGCACATCCCGGTCTGCGACTCCCCGCGGTTCTCGGCGAAGCCCTGCCGCCGGATGGTGGCGAACTCCTCGACCAGCGCGGACCGCGAGGTGATGGTCCGCGGCGTTTTCGGGGTCAGCCGCATGGTGTCGAGAAGGCGGTCGCGCTGGTCGACCGGCAGGTAGGCGAGAAGCACCTTGCCGCTGGAGGTCGAGTGGGACGCGGTCCGGGCGCCGATCGCGCGGAAGACCGGGATCGTTCCGGGCCCCTCGCGCCGCTCGATATAGAGCACATCCGGGC
>NZ_JBOHGC010000250.1:0-9720 GCF_050699995.1 Actinokineospora sp.
CACGTCTGCTAGCCACCGCCGCAACCGAATCTATCCAGGTGTCGTTACATGTGTGGCACGCGAAGTCGGAGAGCGCGAGTCTGTCGTTGCAGCAGCTTTGTCAACAGGCGTACGACATCCTGGTCACCGGCCTGCATCCGCCAAGCGTCGACGGGGGCGCTCAGCCTGGATCCGTGGACCAGCCGGTCTGTTGATCTCCGCGTTCACTGTGGAAGTTCGGCGATCCGCGGCCCGCCCGTCGAGACCAAACGCTGTTGTCGGCGTCGACCTGGGCCTCACGACGCTCGCGACGCTCTCCAACGGCAAGATGGCGCCCAATCCACGGCACCTTGCCACCGCGCTGACGCGACTCCGCGCCACGGCGCGCACGCTTGCCCGCCGAACAGGCCCCGACCGCAGCATCCGGCAGCGGCGCTCGAACCGATGGGAGAAGGCACGCCGAAAACTCAGCCGTCAATCCGCGCGAGTCGCCAACCTGCGTCGCGACAGCTTGCACAAGCTGACCACCAATCTGGCGAACACCTACGGCACCATCGTCGTCGAAGACCTCCACGTCGCGGGAATGATCAAAAATCGCCGCCTGTCTCGGGCCATCGCTGACGCCGGATTCAGCGAATTCCGCAGGCAACTTGACTACAAGATGCGGTGGCGCGGTGGCAGGCTGGTTATCGCCGAGCGTTGGTTCCCGTCCTCGAAGACATGTTCAACTTGCGGCGCGGTGAAACCCAAGCTGCCGCTGCGCGCTCGAACGCTCGGTTGCGAACACTGCGGGCTCACGATGGATCGGGACCTCAACGCCGCTCGCAACCTTGAGAACTACTACGTCGCCCAGAGTGGATGGGAGACTCAAAACGGACGTGGAGCCGACCAGAAGACCGGGCCTGGCCCGGCAGGTGGCGACGAAACGTCAACCCCGCGCCGGAATACCGGATAAGGCGGGGACCGCACGCTGGCAACGGCGTGCCGCGACGGGTGCCTCACACGGCCCCCACACTCGCGACGGTCGACAATGGCGTCACTTGCGAGACGAACGAGAGGTGGCCGGAGACGTGGCTGCGTTTCTGACACGGGTCAAGGGCCTGTTCCAGCACTTGATGGAACGGCCCTCGACGGTCGACCTCAAGAAGTACACCGAGGTCCTTACCTCCATCGAGTGGCGAGAAGAGAGCGTCGCGAAGCTCACCGACGCCGAGCTGACCGAGGCCGCGGGCGAGCTTCGGGAGAAGGCGCTGGGCGGGCTCGACGCGCACGGCATGGTCGAGCTGTGCGCGCTCGGCCGCGAGGCGGCTCGCCGG
The DNA here is from genome assembly GCF_050699995.1 of Actinokineospora sp. Lineage (GTDB taxonomy): Bacteria > Actinomycetota > Actinomycetes > Mycobacteriales > Pseudonocardiaceae > Actinokineospora. The sequence goes on from NZ_JBOHGC010000250.1 coordinate 1,296, forward strand.
GGCCTGGACCAGCGGCCCTACGACATGCAGCTCGTCGGCGCCATGGAGCTGCTACACGGCCGGGTGGTCGAGATGGGCACCGGCGAGGGCAAGACCCTCGCGGGCGCGCTGGCCGCCGCGGGGTACGCGCTGCAGGGCCGCGCCGTCCACGTCATGTCGGTCAACGACTACCTGGCCCGCCGCGACGCCGAGTGGATGGCGCCGGTGTACGAGCTGCTGGGTGTGTCCGTGGGCTGGGTCGACCAGGAGTCGACGCCCGGCGAGCGGCGCATCGCCTACGGCAAGGACGTCGCCTACGGCGCGGTCAGCGAGATCGGCTTCGACGTGCTGCGCGACCGGCTGTGCACCGACGTCGAAGACCTGGTCCACCGCGAGCCCGACGTGGCGCTCATCGACGAGGCTGACTCGGTGCTGGTAGACGAGGCCAGGGTGCCGCTGGTGATGGCCGGGTCCACCGAGGACTCCCAGGGCGACCCCGAGGTCGGCGCGATCGTCCGCACGCTGCGCCCGGGCCGCGACTACGAGCGCGACGAGGACAACCGCAACGCCTGGCTGACCAGCCGCGGCGCGAAGTACGTGGAGAAGGCCCTCGGCGACATCGACCTCTACTCCGGCGACCACAGCGACCGGCTCGCCGCGGTCAACGCCGCCCTGCACGCGCACGCGCTGCTGCAGCGCGACGTCGACTACATCGTGCGCGACGGCAAGGTCCACCTGATCAACACCTCCCGCGGCCGGATCGCGCTGCTGCAGCGCTGGCCGGACGGGCTGCAGGCCGCGGTCGAGGCCAAGGAGCGGCTCGACCCGACCGAGAGCGGCGAGGTGCTCGACTCGATCTCCGTTCAGGGTCTCGTGGGCCGCTACCAGCGGGTTTGCGGCATGACCGGCACCGCGACGGCGGTCAGCGAGCAGCTGCGCGAGTTCTACGAGCTCAAGGTGTCGGTGATCCCGCCGAACAAGCCGTGCGTGCGGGTCGACGAGCCCGACCGGATCTACGACACGGTCGAGGCCAAGGAGACCGCGCTGGTCGCCGAGATCGTCGAGCAGCACGAGACCGGGCGGCCGATCCTGGTCGGCACGCTCGACGTGGCCGAGTCGGAGCGGATCTCGGAGAAGCTCACCGAGGCCGGGGTGGCCACGGTCGTCCTCAACGCGAAGAACGACGCGGAGGAAGCCGCGATCGTCGCCGACGCGGGCGCGCACGCGGCGGTCACGGTGTCGACGCAGATGGCCGGGCGCGGCACCGACATCAAGCTCGGCGGCGCCGACGGCGACGAGAACGACCACGACAAGGTCGCCGACCTGGGCGGACTCTTCGTGATCGCCACCGGGCACTACTCCAGCAGCAGACTCGACAACCAGCTGCGCGGCCGCTCCGGCCGCCAGGGCGACCCGGGGCGCTCGGTGGTGTTCGCCGGCCTCGGCGACGACCTGATCACCCAGTACGCGCCGGACGCGACCGCGGGCGCCGACCCGGCCGAGGACGGCAGGCTCGAGGACCAGACCTCGAAGCGGTTCATCGGGCACGCCCAGCGGGTCGCCGAGGGCGTGCACCTCGACATCCACCGCAACACGTGGCGCTACACCCGGCTCATCGAGCACCAGCGCGGCCTGGTTTTGGCCTACCGCGACGACGTCCTGCGCACCGACCTCCCCGCCGAGCAGCTCAACGAACACTGCGCGGACCGCTGGGAGACGCTGGCCGAGGACGTGCCCGAGGACGTCCTGGCGAACGCGGCGCGGCAGATCCTGCTGTTCCACCTCGACCAGCGCTGGTCGAGGCACCTGGCGTTCCTGTCCGACGTGCGGGAGACCATCCACCTGCGCGCGCTGGCCAGGGAGACCCCGATCGACGAGTTCCACCGCGCGGCGATCGGCGAGTTCAAGGGAATCCTCAAGGAGATCCGCGAACTGGCCGTCGAGACGTTCGAGGAAGCCGAGATCACCGCCGACGGGGTCGACCTGACCGCGGCCGGGCTGCGCAGGCCGACATCGACGTGGACCTACCTGGTGCATGACAATCCGTTCGACTCCGACGCGGAGCAGGCACTGCAGCGAGTCCGGGCGGCCATCAGGAACGTGAAGGCGGGCAAGGGCTAGTCTCAAGGCCGTGTAGTTAAGGATTGGGTGGGGTTGTCAACGGGTTGAAATGGGCAACGGAGTTCCTGCTACAACAGTGTCGACCAAGATCACTGAAGCACAGGAACTCCGTTGGACACCCAGTCTTTCACTACCGGCACGGTCACCGTGGCGGGGGGCAAGTTCGCACCCGGTCACCTGGGCGAGCTCACCCAGCACCTCCCCTTCGAGATGGTTGATGAGGCACTGGCCGCAACCAACACCACGCAGTCTCGGCTGCGGGATCTGCCCTCCCGGGTGGTGGTCTACCTGCTGTTGGGCGCGTGTCTGTTCCCGGAGGTCGGATATCTGGGCGTGTGGCGCAAACTCACCGCCGCGCTGGGCGGTCTGCCCACCGTGACACCGACTGCCGGCGGGTTGGGCGCCGCCCGGCAACGGGTCGCGGTGGCACCGCTGCGGTGGCTGTTCGACCTGCTCCGCGGCCCGGCCGCCACCGGCAGGCAACGAGGAACCCGATGGCGGGGTTTGCTGCTCTGCGCGATTGATGGCACCACCCTGACCGTGCCCGACAACCCGAGGATGCTGACCCGATTCACCAAACAGCGGGGTAACCACGGTGGCACCGGCTACCCGCAGGTCCGCTTGGTGGCCCTGGTCGCGTGCGGCACCCGCACCGTGATCGACGCCGTGTTCGGCCCCACCACCACCGGCGAGACCACCTACACCCCACAGCTGCTGCGCAGCCTCCACACGGGAATGCTCCTGCTCGCCGACCGCAACTTCGGCGCGCGTGACCTGCTCACCGACATCGCCGCCACCGGGGCCGATGTCCTGGTCAGACTGAAAAACGGTCGGACCATGCCGGTCCTGGCCCGCTACCCCGACGGCTCCTACCTCTCGATCCTCGGGGCGCTGCGGGTGCGGGTCATCGAGTGCGAGATCACCATCATCACCGCCGCAGGCCGCCACACCGGCCTCTACCGGCTGGCCACCACCTTGCTCGACCCCCAACGCTACCCAGCAGCCGGGTTGATCACCGTGTACCACGAGCGCTGGGAGATCGAAACCGCCTACCTGGAACTGAAATCCAGCATGCTGGGCGGGCGGGTGCTACGCGCCCGCACCCCGACCGGTGTCGAGCAGGAAATCTACGCCCTACTCACCACCTACCAACTCCTGCGCACCGCCATGGCCGACGCCACCAACACCCGAACCGAGATCGACCCGGACCGGGCCAGCTTCACCATCGCCTGGCACACCGCCCGCGACCAGATCATCCAAGCCGCGAACGTCATCGCCGGCACCGTCATCGACCTGACCGGAACCATCGGCCGCCACGTCCTTGCCAACCTCCTGCCCGCCCGACGACTACGGGCAAATCCCCGCATCGTCAAACGCGCCATCTCCAAATACCAAGCCAGAGGCCCGATCATCGACCGGACCAGCTACAAAGCCACCCTGACCATCGACATCCTCGCCCCACCAAAGATCTTGACAGCGACGACAAAAACTTAACTACACGGCCTTGGTACTAGTGCCGGGTGCCTGTTCGGGTGGTTCGCCACCCGCGAACGCGAGGCGAACCACCCGAACAGGCGCCCAGCAACGAATCCGCGGTCACCAGGTTGGGCGCAGCGGCATGCCCGATGCCCCCTTGTCCCCTACCTTGACGCCCAGCAACTGGTGGAGTTCCAGTTGGTGCCGGTCGAAGGCCAACTGGGACGCGGCCAGGTAGAGCGCCCACACGCGAGCCCGAGCGATTCCGGCGTCCTGAACGGCTTCCTCCCAGTTCTCATCAAGATTCGCGCACCACGCCGCGAGGGTCTTCGCGTAGTGCTCGCGCAGGTTCTCGTCGTGGCGGATCTCGAAACCGTTGTCCTGCATGGCGGACGCGATTTCGCCGACGCCTTCCAGTTCGCCGTCGGGGAAGACGTACCGGTCGAAGAACGGGCCGACCTTGTGCGGCGCGGTGGTGTTCGTCCGGGTGATGCAGTGGTTGAGGAGCCTGCCCTGGGGGCGCAGCTTGCCGTGGAGGAACTTGAAGTAGGCGGGCAGGTTGCGGGCGCCGACGTGCTCGGTCAGGCCGATCGAGGACACGGCGTCGAAGCCGGTTTCGGTGACGTCGCGGTAGTCCAGGTGACGCACCTCCGCCTTGTCCGACATGCCTCGGGCGGCGATTTCCTTCTGGGCCCACAAAGCCTGCTCGCGCGACAAGGTCACGCCCAAGACATCCACGCCGTAGTGTTCGGCGGCGTGCATGGCCATGCCGCCCCAGCCGCAGCCGACGTCCAGCAGGCGCATTCCCGGTTCCAGGGCGAGTTTGCGGCAGACCAGGTCGAACTTCTGCCACTGCGCCTCTTCGAGGGTGGCGTCGGCGGTCGGGTAGCAGGCGCAGGTGTAGGCCATCGACGGGCCCAGGACCAGTTCGTAGAAGCGGTTCGACACGTCGTAGTGCCGGGAGATGGCGACACTGTCCCGGTTCCTGGAGTGCCGCAGGCCGAGGGCGGCGCGCCGGGTCCGGCCGGGGAGTTCCTCGGGTGGGGTCTGGACGGGGCGCAGGTGGGTGGGCGCCAACTCGCGCAGGAGTTTGATGCCGTCGCGCAGATGCAGGTCGTCGATGATCGGGACCAGGACGTCGAGGAGGCTGTAGAGGCCGCCGGTGACCTTGAGGTGGCCGGTGACGTACGCGCGGGCCAGGCCCAGTTCGCCTGGCGCGGAAAGCAGGTAGGTGACCGCTTCCGGTGTGGACAGTTCCAATCGGACCGGTGCGTCCGGGTTTCCTGCGACGCTGCCGTCGTACGCGGTCACGGCCAGCTGGCCGTCGGGCGGGATGATGCCTTCGAAAGCCGAGGCGATTCGCGGTGTGGTCATTCGCTCTCCCCTGGTCAGCGCCCCCGGACGCATTTGTCGTACAGATCGAGCAGCCGCGCCCCGGGGTCGTAGCGAGTCTTGAGATCCCGGTAGGCGGGTCCGTTGTAGAGGGACCAGAACTCTTCCTCTTCGTGGAAGCTTGCCGAGTACAGCGATTTGCGGCCACGCATGTCGGTGACGGTCCGCTCGATGAGCCGGTTGTGGGTGTCCGCGGACTCCCCCGGGTCGAGCGGGACCGACGACCAGAAGCCGAAGTTCACGTAGAGCGTGTCCGGGTCCATGACGTAGAGCGGCCACTGTGTTTTGTCGCGCAGCCGCACCGGGCACACCCAGATCGGGTTGATCGGGATCTCGCGGTGGAAGAAGTCGAGGAACGCGGCGGCCTGGTCGATCGGGACCTCGATGTCCTGCACGACCGTTTCCCGCTCGGGCAGGCCGCGCCACCTGTCGATCCGGGCGGACACGCCGAGCTTGCGTTCGAGGGCGACGACCTTCCAGTAGACGTCCGAGCGGAGCCGTTTGCGGCCCAGCACCCGCCGGACGAGGCGGTTCTGCACGCCGAGGGCGGCCGAGCACCAGAACCAGTCGGTGTCCCAGCGCCAGAGGTAGTCGCGGACGGTCAGGTAGTCATCGGTGCGGCCCTGGATGGAGCGGTAGTAGATGTCGAGCCAGGTGTAGTCGCTGGTGTAGGGCGCCTCGTCGGTGAAGGCGCCCAGCGTCAGGTACATCTCGTCGGCGCTGAAGACGGCGCCGTCGACGAAGTCCACCGGCTTGCCGTCGTGGACGCGGGTGGCGCAGACCTCGGCCAACTCGGCGAAGTAGGCGGCGGCGTCGCGGTGGCGCAGGTGGCGCACTTGGACGTACGGGTGGACGGGTTCGAGTTCGATGGTGAGCCGCAGCGCGTAGCCAAGGGTGCCGTAGGAGTTGGGGAACCCGTGGAACAGGTCGCGGTGCTCGTTGTCCGGGCGGGCCACGACAACCTGGCCGTCGCCGGTGAGGACTTCGAGTTCCAGCACCGACTCGTGCGGCATGCCGTTGCGGAACGACGACGATTCGATGCCGAGCCCGGTGACCGCGCCGCCCAGGGTGATGGTCTTGAGCTGGGGGACGACCAGCGGCATCAGCCCGTGCGGCAGCGTCGCGTCGACCAACTGCTCGTAGGTGACCATGCCCTCGACGTCGGCGGTCCGGGCCCGCGGGTCGACGGCCAGGACGTGGGTGAACTCGGCGACGTCGATGGTCCCCGCGCCGCCGCGGTCGCGGAACAGGTTGGACGTGCGCTTGGCCAGCCGGATCGGCGAGCCGGGCGGCAGCGTGGCGAACCGCTCGCGCAGGCGCCGCACCCGGTCCTGGTGCGCGGTCCCCGCGCTGGTCGTGGCACCCGTCATACTTGTCATTCTCACCCAATTCGGCTCGACCGGTACAGCTGTGGCCCGTGCGGCCACGTGCTCTCTTTTCAGTGATAGCCGACCGGCGCGGATTTCGCTCGCGCAAGATCGGAGTTGACGAGACCGTCACGCGTGGGAGGGTGATCGGGTGAGCGAGGACGAAGTGCGCGACGGGGTGTCGCTGACCAATCTCGACCAGCCGTTGTTCGACGGGGCCGAGGCCACCAAACGCGACCTCGTCGACTACCTGGACGCGGTCCGCGACCGGATCATCCCGGTGCTGCGCGACCGCCCGCTGTCGGTGATGCGGGTGCGCCCGGGGCAGCAGCCGTTCATGCAGAAGAACCTGCCGAAATACACCCCGGACTGGGTCCGGCGGGCCACTGTCTGGGCGGAGGCGTCCAAGCGCGAGATCTCCTACGCCCTGTGCGACGACCGTCGGACCCTGCTGTGGTTCGGCAACCAGCGGTCCATCGAATACCACCCCACCCTGACCGTGCTGGAGCGGCCCGACCATGTCACCCACCTGATCCTGGACCTCGACCCACCGGCGGGCGACGACAGCTTCGGCTCCGCCGTCCAGGCCGCCCTGCTGGTCCGGCAGGCCCTGGCCGACTCGGGCCTGACCGGCGTGGCCAAGACCAGCGGCGCCAAGGGCGTCCACGTCTTCGTCCCCGTCGACCCGGACGCGTCCATGGAGGACGTCGCCGCCGCCACCCGAGCCATCGCCGCCCGCGCGGAACGCATCGACCCGGCCCTGGCGACCACGGCGTACATCGTCGAGGACCGCGCCGGAAAGGTCTTCCTCGACTCGACGCGGTCGGGCGGCGCCACCGTGGTCGCGGCTTACAGCCCCCGCATCCGCCCCGGCACCCCGGTCTCGTTCCCGGTGGCGTGGGAGGACCTGACGTCGGTCAAACCGAGCGACTTCACAGTCCGCACCGCCGCAGCCCTCCTCGACGACGCCGACCCGTGGGCCGACCGAATGCCCGACCCCCAACCCCTCGCGGAAGACCTGGTCGCCGAAGGCCACACCATCCCCGTCGCCCGCGTCCAGGCAATGCACGAGGGCAAACGCAGGGCCAGGGCCCGCAAGGCGGCGGAGGAGTCCACGTCCGAGTAGCGGTTCGTTTTGCCGAACAGGGACGGGGTCTGCGAACCGTTCAGGATTCTGTCCCCGTGTGTGTCTGATTGTGATGTTGAGATCGGCGACGCGGTGTGGAAGCGCGGGTGGGCTGTTTGTCGGTGGTGGTCGGTACGGTCCACGTGATGATCGTGTTGCAGGCGTATCGGTTCGCGTTGGACCCGACAGCGGCCCAGGGGGCCGTGTTGCGGTCGCATTGTGATGCGCAGCGCTACGCCTACAACTGGGGTCTGGCCCGGGTGAAGGCCAACCTTGCCCAGCGGGTGGCCGAGGCGTCCTACGGTGTGGCCGAGGTGGATCTGACACCGTGGGTGAACTGGTCGGGGTACGCGCTGCGCAAGGACTGGAACCAGACCAAGGATGAGATCGCCCCGTGGTGGGGCGAGAACTCGAAGGAGGCGTACTCGTCCGGGTTGGCGAACCTGGCAACCGCGTTGACGAACTGGAACGCGTCCAGGACCGGTAAGCGCAGGGGGCCGAAGGTCCGGTTCCCGAGGTTCACGGGCAGACGCGCCGGGTTGTCGTGCCGGTTCACCACCGGCAGCTTCGGCCTCGCCGAAGACCGCAGGCATGTGAAGCTGCCCCGCATCGGCGTCATCCGCACCCACGAGTCGACCCGCAAACTCGCCCGGCTCCTCGACCGGGAGACCGCCCGAATCCGCTCGGCCACGATCACCCACCAGGGCGGGCGGTGGTTCTGCTCGTTCTCCGTGGAGATCGACCGCCAGGATCGGGCCCCAACCCGGCCGGACTCGGTCGTCGGTGTGGATCTGGGGATCACGTCGTTGGCGGTGCTCTCGACCGGCGAGGTCATCGCCAACCCGAGGCACCTCGACGTGGCGTTGCGGGGGTTGCGGCGGTTGGGGCGGCAGTCGGCCCGCCGGGTCGGCCCGGACCGACGCTCCCGGCGGGCTCCTTCGGCGCGGTGGCGCAAGACCCAGGA
>NZ_JBOHGC010000251.1:0-1228 GCF_050699995.1 Actinokineospora sp.
GAGCGGGTGGGTACGTAGTGTTTCTCCAGCACCGGGTCGTGGCCCCAGTGCATCACGGCGTGGAAGTCCAGGTCGAAGATCGCGTCCTGCCCGGCCGCGAGCCCGCCGTCGATCATCTTGGTGTCGAGCGCGGCCAGGAAGCGGCGCTGGTGCTCATGGCTGGTGCGGTAGGAGTAGTTGGTCAACGCGGACTTCTTCGGCAGCACCCCCAGCCCGGCGAACAGTGACGCGGCCGGGTCGCTCAAGAGCAGGTCGTCGACGTGGGAGACCCGTCTGGTACGGGTCAGCTTCAGCGCCAGCAGCGAGAGCAACCACGACACGTCCGGAACGACGCGGGTGCCGGGGTAGCCGGCGCGCTTGACCAGGGCGGGCAGGTCCAGGGCGACGAGGTCGGGTACGAGCAGCAGCAACCCGGCCTTGCCGGTCTCCACGCTGAGCGGCCAGGTCGCGAAGTCGAGCGTCGCGGTGCGGGGCAGGCGGGTGTCGCGCCCGGGCGTGGCAGGCGAGGTGCTGGCTGCCGGATCGGGGTGACGCAGCAGCCGGCCGAACCCTTCCTCGGCGAGGACCTCGGCCACGCTGGTCCGGTTCAACGGCGTGCCCTCCACGCCCAGCTGGGTGGAGATCTCATACGTCGACAACCCGGTCCGGCGCAGCTCGATCACCCGGCCGCGGGCGCGGTCCTTCGCCGGCGCCGACCCGGGGGCGGGGCCGGGCTTGCGCGCCGGGGCGAACAGCTCGAGCCTCCCGGCCCGGTGCTCGCGGACCAGGTTCACCATCGCCCACCGGGTGTAACCGAACCGGTCCGCGGCCTCGGCGTGGGTCAGCCCGTCGACGAAGAACGCCCGCAGCGCCTCGTAGCGGCGGCGGCTCACTTCGTCGGGCTTGGTGAACCACTCCCCGCTCGCTGGTTGTGTCGATCCTCCTGTCATAGGACAAGTATGCCGCTCCCAACATAGGCCGACGCGGACCTCGACCGGCCGGGCGTGTCGGCCGATTCCCAACGTTTACTGGCTTTCTTCACGCGCATCCGGCTGCGGGCCAGCCTTGAATGACAGATACTGGAATGACACTCCCGTCATTCAACAGCGAGACCACCACAAGACATCAACAGCGACTGCACCACCCACGAACGGCAACCACCCGCACACCTTGCCCATCCCACACCACGCCGACTCTCTCCACCGGACGAACGTTGCCCCGAACCAGTTGCGTGGAAATCCGCGCTAAC
>NZ_JBOHGC010000252.1:0-5009 GCF_050699995.1 Actinokineospora sp.
GGGCTCGCGTCAGAATAAGGTCGGTGTTTACGGGCGTGTCGGGGGGTGGACGCAGTAGTTCCATTCACCGTGGAAATCGTGGCGGGTGATGGGCAGGGCGTCGACGTCTTTCTTGGTGTATTTGATGCCGGTGGGGTACTGGTCGGTGTCGAGGACACAGTGGACGGTCAGGCCGGTGGCCGTGGTGGTGTTGCTGATCAGGTCGACGATGGTCTGGTGGGTGGTGAGCGGTCGGCCGCGCCAGTTCATGGTGATCTGGGAGAACAGCCGGTGTTCGATCTTGTTCCACTTGCTGGTGCCCGGCGGCAGGTGGCAGACGGTGATCTGTAGCCCGGTGTCGGCGGCGAGCTTGGCCAACTCGATCTTCCAGGCGCGGATCCGATAGCCGTTGGAGCCGCCGCCGTCGGCGCAGATCAGCAACTGGTCGGCGTGCGGGTAGCGGTGGCGTCCGATGGTGTCCCACCAGCTGCGCAGGGTCCGCACAGCGAACGCGGGGGTGTCGTGGTCGGTGCCCACCGTCACCCAGCCGGCGTTGGCCGAGACGTCATGGATCCCATACGGGATCGCCTTGCCCAGTTCCTTGTCCATGAAGTCGTGCACGTTGGTCGGCACCGGCGCGCCCTGGGGTTGGTACTCCCGGCCACCGTTTGCGAACTCGCCGACCAACTCCTTTTTCTTCGTGTCGACCGAGATCACCGGCTGCCCGGCCTCGACATGCTCACGGACGCACTGGTTGAGGTAGCCGAACTGGGCGTCACGATCCTCGTGTTGGCGGCCTTCGATGACCTTGGCGTTGCCCTGCAAGCTAAAACCCATCGCCCGCAGCATCCGCGCCACCGTCCGGTCGGAGACCGGATGCCCAGCCTCGGTCAGCGCGCCAGCCAGGTTACGTGTCGACTTGGTCGTCCACACCAACGGCGACATCGGATCCCCGCGGGTCTCCGGATCCACCAACGCCCTCAGCTCAGTGACCAGCCCCGCGTCGGTCTCGGCCAACCTCTTGCGGCCACCGCCCGGCTCCCGCACCCTCGCCGAGGGCTCCGGCAGACCCTCTACCTCACGCACCCCACGAGCGATGGTGTCGGGGTGAACGCCGGTCGCCTCCGCGATCGCCTTGATCCCACCCCGCCCCAACTGCTGAGCCTCCACACCCAGCAGCAGCCGACGCTGCCGTTCATCAAGATGTGGACGCAGCACCGCGTACCTCGATGCCACCGACTCCGCCACTCCCGCCATGCCAGCCATAGCACAACGGTAGCCACATTCGGGCTCGAAAACCTACATTATTTTGACGGGAGTCCTAAGAATAGGATCGATCTCAAGATAATTAGATCGCGCAAGTAAGGATCTCGACTTTGGCGGTTATGCGGCTGCTTTGCCCGGGTGTCGCGCTCAGACTTTGTGGCAGGACAGGGCGAGTTCAGGCGGTGGAAGCATCTGATTCGAGGAGTTCGGTGAATACCTCGCTCGGATTCTTCCAGATGTGGATCTTACGGAGTCGTCGTTGATCTCCGCGGCGATCGTTCTCGTCGCTGCCGCGTTCCGATGGGGAGTGCGGGTGAGCGAAGAACAGTGGCAACCTGGTGGCCGTGACGTCCTTGTGCAGTGCCATTTCCGCACCGCAGTCCCGCGTCAGGGACCGCTTGATCGACGCCGGTAACGGGCCGACCACGGAGATGATCGCCTGGGTGACGGTCAGCGAGTCCCGCTCGGTCAGCGGCACCAGGACCAGGAACCGGCTGGTGCGCTCGACCAACGTGGCCACGGCGCACTTGTCGCCCCTTGCCGACAACGAGTCGCACGCTGCGCTCGACCGTGTGGTCGGGCAGGGTGAACCCGAGCGAGTAGCCCAGTTTCTGGTGTGGAGCCAGTCCGCGAACCCGTGGGTGCCGTCGGCGGCGTCGGTGCGGACGAGGATCTTGCGGCCGACGCGTCCGCTCCTGGCGGTGAACGGCAGTTGCCGCAACGCATGGCGTGTCAGGTGACGTGGTTGGCGGCGGGGTTCGATCCGGCGTTGTCCGGCCGCAGCGTGGCTGCGAGTGGTTCTCCGGTGCCTTCCTCCCGGACCGCCCGTGCGAGCTTTTCCCGCAGACGGCTCTCCAGCGATCTATGCGTTCCGACGGCCGTCGTGTGGATGGTGGTGTGACAGTCACGGCAGACCACGAGGGCCTCGGCCTGACGAGGTAAGGCGCCCGGAGCCGTGGCTCTCGGGCGCCTTCCTCGTGGTCACTCTTAGCGGGTCTTGGCGGGTGCCTTGTTGCCGTTGGAGTTCGCGGGAGCGGCGTTCTCGGTCTTCTCCGGCTTGGCTCCGGTGAAGTGGCGCTTGGCCTCTTCCAACAGAGCGAACGCGTTGGTGACCTGTTCCGAGACGCGGGTCTCGTAGTCGGTCGCGGCGCGGTTCTTCTCGGTGGCGTCGGTCAGGCGGGCTTCCGCGTCGGACAGCAGCTTCGCCGTTTCCTTCTCCGTGGCCGATCGCTGCGCGGCCAGTTCGGCCTCCACGCGCTTGCGTTCGTCGGCGAGCTTGCCCTCGGTGTCGGCGCGCAGTTTTTCCGCGTCCGCGACCAGGGTGGCGGCGCGCTTCTCGGCGGTGTCGAGGTTGGCCAGGATTTCCGCGTCCGACTTCGCGCGGGCTTCCTCCAGTTCCTTCTCGACGGCCGCGGACTGGGCGGCGAGGGTGGACTCGGTCTCGGCCTGGAACTTCTCCGCGTCCGCGATGAGGGTGGCGGCGCGCTTCTCCGCGGAGTCGAGGCGGGCGGCGATCTCCGCGTCGGACTTCGTGCGGGCGTCGGCGAGGTCCCTCTCGATGGCCGCGGACTTCGCCGCGTACTCGCGGTCCAGTTCGGCGGTGCGCTCGGCGAAGGTGGCCTCCGCCTGCTCCGTGCGGGCGGCGAGGTCGGCTTCGGCGGCGGCGCGCTTGGCGGCGAGTTCCTGGTCGGCCTTCTCGGCGGCGGCGGCGCGCAGGTCCGCGGCTTCGGCGTCGAGCTGCTCGCGGATGCGGAGGGCTTCGGCGTCGAGTTCGTCGCGGTGGGCGGACGCGTCGTCGTAGAGCTGGGCGATGCGGGCCTCGTTCGCCTTCGACTGCCGCTCGATCTCCGCGCGGGAGTCGGCCATGAGCTTGGTGTGCTCGGCGACGAGGTTCGCGCGCATCGTCTCGTACTCGGCGTCGAGTTCGGCGTGGTTGCGGGTGTAGTCCGCCTCCAGCTGCTTGCGCCGCTCCTCGACATCGGCGACGAGACGCTCGTGCTTCGCCTTGAGGTCCGCGGCGTACGCCTCGGCCTCGGCGCGCAGGGCGGCGGCGGCCTCGTCGGCGGCGCGCGTGGTGTTCTGCGCGTAGCCGTCCGCATTCTTGCGGGTCCGCGCGACGTAGTCGTCGGCGCTCGACTTCACGCCCGTGGCGTAGGTGTCGGCCTCCGTGCGGGTGGCCTGCGCGTACTCGTCGGCATCACGCTTGAAGTCGGCGATCTCCTCGCGGGCCAGCTCCATCATGAGCCGGACCCGCTCGGTCATTCCCTCGGTGCTGTTGGGGTTCGACGTGATCCGGTTGAGCCGGGTCGTGGTCTCCAGCAGTTGCTGCTGCAACGAACCGAGCGACTTGGTCAGCTCCGCGACCTTGGCCGAGGCCTCGTCGCGTCCCTTGGCCGCGTGGCGCAGGTCGTAGGTGAGGCGGGTGACCCGCTCGTTGACCTGACGCGGGTTATACCCACGCAGGACCGTGTCGAAGTGCGGGACTTTGTCGGCGGACTCGGCGTCGGCAGTCGGCATTGCCCCACTTTAGAGGGTCCCCCAATCGTGCCTCCCGCAGGCTGGTAATTGGGGATGATTGTTCAGCGCGGCGACCCGGACGTAGATCAGGATATGACGCCGAAGAAAATTCGCATGTTGCTTCCGGCAATTGTCGCGCTGTCGTTGGCGGCCATCCCCGTCCCGGCGGGCGCGGAGCCCGCCGCCGGCTACGTCGTGGTCCTGCACGCCGGTGCCGCGGACGACCTGACCCATCGCCACGGCGGAACCGTCAAACACCGCTATTCCACTGTCCTGCAAGGGTTTTCCGCCACCCTGACGGGCCGCCAGGCGCGCGCCTTTGCGGCCGACCCGGCCGTCTCCTACGTAGTCCCGGACACCCCGGTGCACGCCTTGGGGGAGCAGCTCAATCCGCCCTCCTGGGGCTTGGATCGCATAGACCAGCGCACCCTTCCGCTTGACGCCCGCTACCGCTACGCGACCACCGCCGCGAACGTCCACGCCTACGTGATCGACACCGGAGTCAAGGCCACGCACCAGGATTTCGCGGGCCGCGTCTCCGGTGGCTACGACTTCGTCGACCTCGACCAGGATCCCGCCGACGGAAACGGCCACGGCACGTTCGTCGCGGGCGTCATCGGTGGCACCGCGCACGGCGTGGCCAAGGAAGTCCGGATCGTCCCGGTTCGGGTGCTCAACAACTCGGGGTCCGGAACGATCTCCACGGTGATCGCCGGCATCGACTGGGTGACCCGCAATGCGGTGAAGCCCGCTGTCGCGAATATGAGTCTGGGCGGCTCGGCCAATCAGGCGCTCGACGACGCCGTCCGCCGCTCGATCGCCGCCGGCGTCACCTACTCGGTGCCCGCCGGTTCCTCGGCGAGCCAGGCGGGCAACTACTCGCCTGCCCGAGTCGCCGAAGCGATCACCTCGGCGGCCATGGATCGCGCCGACTGCGCCTCCCGCAGCTCCAACTACGGCCCGCTCGTCGATCTCTACGCCCCGGGTGTCGGCATCACCGCCCCGTGGATCACCTCCGACACCGCCACCGTGACGATCAGCGGAACCTCCTTCGCCGCCGCGCACGTCAGCGGAGGCGCCGCCCTGTTCGCCGCCCTCAACCCGACCGCCACACCGGCACAGGTCCAGGCCGCACTCAAGGCCAAGGCAAGCCGAGGCGTATGCAACCTCCCCCCGAACACCCCCGACCGAATCCTCTACACAGGACAGTAAGAACCCCCCCGTCCGCCCCCCGAACACACCTGTCC
>NZ_JBOHGC010000253.1:0-17263 GCF_050699995.1 Actinokineospora sp.
GTTGTGAAGAACGCCGATGCTTCCCCCATCTCCGGCAATGATCGCCACCATCGCCCCGTGTCACACAAAGATCAACCAACCGTGTCACCGCGAAAAGTGCGAAACCTCAGGTGGAGTTATTGGGCAACTATCGGCCGCACCACCCCTCACCGCTCGGACCTGGCTCGACGGTATCTCTGTCACCGGATGCCAAATCTCCCCTCCACCTGACGCCAGCGCCTCTCAATGTGCGGTATTTCCCTTATCCAGCAAGGCAAACGACGGCATACCGGGAGATGCGCCGACCGCTCCCCCGCCACGACGATGGAGTTCTACCAAGGCCGAGGGAGGACACACCGTGCACTCGGGCACCTCAGACGAACACGTCAAGACGATCACGCTGGAAGCGTTCGCGGACTGCATCGTGCCCGGCGAGAAGCGCTCGCCTGATGACCGGGCCATCGCGGGCGTCTCCACCGGTGGGGGCGCGGTGCAGGCCGGTGCCCTGGAGATGCTGCACCACGACGCCACCGGGATCACCGCGGGGCTCGAAGCCCTGGTGGGCATGCTCAACGGGCACGCCACCACCTACGCCGCCGACAAGGGCATCACGCTCGACGGGGACGTCCCGCCGTTCGTGGCGCTGGAGTTCGACGACCGGTGCGCGATCATCCGGACGCTGACCACCCCCGGCCACCCCGAGAAGGACGGCTGGGTGCTGCTGTCGCTGTTCTGCAACATGGCTTTCGACAGCGCCGCCCACATGAGCACGCACGACGCCATCGCGCAGGGGCACCCCGGGCTGCTCACGATCGGCTTCGAGCTGCCCCAGGACGACGGCATCTGGCGGTTCGCCGACTTCTCCTACGGCAGGCAGCTGGCCAAGCCGCACCCCGACACGACGCCCTCAGGGAGCCCGGCGTGACCAGTATCGAAAGCACGGACGTCCTGGTCGTCGGCAGCGGCTTCGGCGGCGCCATCGCGGCCTACCACCTGGCCGCGGGCGGGGCCAAGGTCGTCGTCCTCGAACGCGGCCCGTGGCTGCAGGCCGAGGACTTCGACCACGACTACCTGCTCGGCAAGAGCTACACCAAGGTCTTCGACTTCGTCGCGGGCGACGGCATGAGTGTGCTGAGCGGCAACTGCGTCGGCGGCGGCTCCGTGGTGTACTTCGCCGCGCTCCCCCGCGCGCCGCGGTTCACCTTCGAGCGGCAGGGCAGCATCGGGCGGCGGATGTGGCCGAAGTCCATCAGCCGCGACACCCTCGACCCCTGGTACGACCGGGTCTCGCAGGTGATCCCGGTGGTGCAGCAGGGTTGGGACGACATCAGCTACGCCGGCGGGCTCTGGGCGGCGGCGTGCGATCACGCCGGGCGCACGGCCAACCCGGTGCCGGTCGGCATCGACAAGGCCAAGTGCACCAACTGCAACTGGATGATGGCGGGCTGCAAGTTCGACGCCAAGCGCTCGCTGCTGTTCAACTACCTGCCCGGCGCGGTCGCCAACGGCGCGGAAATCCGTCCCCTGCACGAGGTCCAGCAGCTGGAGCGGACCGACGACGGCGGCTACCGGGTGCGGTACAACCAGATCGACGAAGAGGACTACCGGATCACCGTCGGCAGCGGCACGATCGACGCGAAGATCGTGATCATGGCCGCGGGCGCGGGCGCCACCCCGGTCATCCTACAGCGTTCCGAGGCCACGCTCGGCAAGATGCCGCACGCGGTCGGCCGCTACTTCTCCGGCAACGGCGAGCGCCTCAACACCGCGATCATCAACGAGGACCGGGCCCGCGAGGTCCTGGGTCTCGACCGCGGCAACGGGCTTGCCTACGCGGCCAACCAGATCGGCAAGGGTCCGGTCGTCGCCAACTGGGACCACCTCGACGGCTCCCTGCCGGAGTACCGCCGCTTCTCGTTGGAGCAGCTGTACTTCCCCCCGGGGCTCGGCACGATCCTGGCTCAGGCGCAGGGCGCCGACGGCCCGACGTGGCTGGGCGTGGAGAAAAAGGAGATGCTGCGCCGCTGGCAGTCCTGGCTGACCATCTTCCAGATCGTGGAGGACGACAACGAGGGCGTCTTCGGCCCGCCGCCGCCCACCGGCAACGCCTACCGCATCTCCCAGCAAATGCTCGGCCGCGGCCCGCTGAGCTACGACCCGACGCCGAACACGCTGGGCGCGTGGGCCGCCGCCGACGCCGAGGTGCGCGACATCCTCGAACGCGACGGGATTGCCACGGTGCTGCCGTGGACCAACGACCTGGTCGGCGCGTACACCGTGCACCCGCTGTCGTCGTGCCGCATCGGCGACGACCCGGAGACCTCGGCGCTCGACGACCGGCATGAGCTGCGCGGCCACCCGGGCATCTTCGTGACCGACGGCTCCGCGGTGCCCGCCGCGCTGACGGTGAACCCGGCGCTGACCATCTCGGCGCTCGCCGAGCGGGCCATGCCGGGCATCGTCGAGGCGGCCAGGGCCCGCGGGATCAATGTCAGCTACGGGGCGCCGCTGCCCACGGCGGCGGTGACCAAGCCCCTGATGAGGCCGGAGACGGCGACCCAGGGCGCGTGATGACCGCGCCGTCGTCGACCGTCCGGCCGCGCGCCGGCCACCAGTCCGGTGCGGACGTTCGACGACGGTGGTGGTCATGAGCGGGTTGCAGGAGATCACGCAGGTGATTCTGAGTATGCCGGGACCGCGGGCGAGCACGGAAGAAGTCGCGGCCTGGTACGAGCGCAAGGCACGGTTGCTTGAGCAGATCGCGGCCGAGGGCGGCCCGGACTCCGATCAGGTGAGCGCGCTGGCGCTGCTGGCCCATCGGCGTTCGCAAGCCTTGCTCGACCGCGCGGCGTGACGACATGATCGACCGCGGACCGGACCGTGCTGGGCGGTTCGCGGCATCGCGATGAGAGGCGGGCGGGATGGCACTGCAGGCGGGTACCGGCAGGAGCGACGGTGTGATCGCGGCGCTGAACGGGAAGTACCACAAGCTCGCGCTGCGGGCGTTCCTGGTGATCGTGCTCGCGCACTGGGCCGAGCACATCGTCCAGGCGATCCAGGTGTTCGTGCTCGACTGGCCGCGCCCCAAGGCGGGCGGTGTGCTCGGGCTGTGGTTCCCGTGGCTGGTCAGCTCGGAGTGGATGCACTACGGCTACGCGATCGTCATGCTGGTCGGTTTCGTCGTGCTGCGGCACGGCTTCACCGGCCGGTCGCGCACGTGGTGGCTGGTGGCGATGTGGATCCAGGTGTGGCACCACTTCGAGCACCTGCTGCTGCTGGCGCAGGCGCTGACCGGCTCGAACCTACTCGGCGAGGCGAAGCCCACGAGCATCGTGCAACTCATCGCCCCCCGGGTCGAGCTGCACCTGTTCTACAACTTCGTCGTGTTCGTCCCGATGGTGGTGGCGATGATCGCCCACCTGCGGCCCCGTCTCGAGGAACGCGCCGAGATGGTCTGCTCGTGCGCCGCGCCGGTGCCGGTCGGATGACGCGGGGGGTGGGCCGTCCGGGTGGACCGCCCACCCCTGCAACCCCTATTTCGCGGACACGGCCGGTGGCGACCCTGGCGGTCGTCGCCTACCTGCTCGTCACCGGCGCGGGACCCGCCGCGGCGCAGCACGAGCACAGCTTGTCCGTCCCGGTCTCGCTCGGCCCGCTGGCGCTGCGGATCGCGCTGCTCTACGCGATCCCCGCGGTGGCCGGCTTCGCTTTGCTGCGCGGGTTCCTTGACCGACCCGACAAGAACACCACCGCTTTCGTCTGCGGCAGCGCCGCACTGGGTGTCATCCTCGAGCTGATGCTCGCGGGCAGGCTCGAGATGGCCAACCAAATCGTGTTCCTCGCCTTCGTGGCGGGCTGCTTCCCGGTCTTCCTCACCCTCGCCCCCGTCGCCGCGCCGCTGGCCGAACCCGCGCGCCGGGCCGCCCCCTTCGTCTTGGCCGCCGCCTCAGCGGGTGCCCTCTTCCACTTCGCCAAGGCGTGGACCGGCGCCGGACTGCCCGCCACCCTCCACAGTGGAGTGATCCTGGCGCTCGCCGGGCTGGCGTGGCTGCCGCTGGCCGGGTGCCACCGCCGCGCGGCCCGGATCACCGTGCACGCGGGTTCCGCGCTGGTCGCGACCGCCCTGCTGGCCGCCGCCGCCCAGGCCACCGTCGCGGGCGGCTACTGACGCCAAAGCCGACACCGCACGATAAGAGAGACCTCAAGCCTTCGCCGTCACTAGATTTGGTTTGTTTACCCACGTTCGGGGAGGGACACCATGGGTGGCACCGTGATCCGCGCCGCGCTGCGCTCGGCGCTCAATCAAGTCCAGTACGTCGACCCGGTCCGGCCACGCCGCGCCCGCGGCCTGGTCGCGAGCGTGTACCAGCGCGTCGAGCGGGAGTTCGGCATGCTGGCGCCCCCGGTGGCCCTGCACTCCCCCGCCCCCGCCGTGCTCGCCGCGAGTTGGATGATGCTGCGCGAGTCGCTGCTGGCCCGCGGGGAACTCGACCGCGCCACCAAGGAGGTCGTCGCGGCCGGGGTGTCGGTCGGCAACGGCTGCCCGTACTGCGTGGAGGTCCACAGCGCCACCTTCGGGGGCTTGGTCCACGGTCCGGCGGCGGACGCGCTGAGCACGTCGCGGGTCGAGGACCTCGCCGACGACGCCACCAGGGCGTTGGCGCTGTGGGCGCGGGACAGCGCGTTCCCCGGCGCGGAGCCGCCGAAGCCCACCGCCGAGACGGTCGGCGTCGCGGTGACCTTCCACTACCTCAACCGCATGGTCAGCGTCTTCCTCGGCGATTCCCCGCTGCCGCCGAACGTGCCCGCGGGCGCACACGGCGCGGCGACCCGGTTCCTGGGCCGCTTCATGCGTTCCTCGGCGATCGTGGAGCACCGCCCCGGCGACTCCCTCGAGTTGCTGCCCCCGGCACCGGTCGGGGAAGACCTGTGGTGGGCGGCGGACAATTCCACGATCGCCGACGCGTTCGCCCGCGCGTACGCCGCCATCGGCGAAGCGGGCGACCGCGCCGTCCCGGCCGACGTCCGCGCGCTGGTGATAGCCCAACTGGCCGAATGGGACGGTAGGCCCAAGGGGGTGAGCCGGGCATGGGTGAGCGACGCGGTTTCCGTGCTGTCGCCGCGCGAAAAGCCCATCGGCAGGCTGGCGCTGCTCACCGCGATGGCCGCCTACCAGATCGATCCGTCCGTCGTGGACGACGCGGATCTGCCTGACAGCACGCTGATCGAGCTGACGTCGTGGTCGAGTCTGGCCGCGGCCCGACGCGTGGCCGCGGTCGCCGCCCAGGGAAAAACGCCTGGCCATGGCGAATAGGGGCACCCGTCAACCCCCATTCGCCGGTATCGGGGGAATTCAGCAGGCGACCAGACGGGCGAAAATCGGACACCGGGAAAGTGGTACAAACAACTATGGCGTGTGCGGGCAAAGGATGCGTGGCGATGTGATCAGAGTGCTGATTGCTGAGGACATGCACATGGTGCGAGGCGCGCTGGTCGCGCTGCTGAACTTGGAACAGGACGTCGACGTCGTCGCGGAGGTCGCCTCGGGCGACGACATCCTCCCCACGGCACGCACATCGCAGGCCGACGTGGCGGTGATCGACATCGACCTGCCGGGCATGGACGGGCTGACCGCGGCCACCGAACTGCATGAACACCTGCCCGAATGCCGGACCCTGATCCTCACCAGCCTCGGCCGCCCCGGCACCCTGCGCCGCGCCCTGGCGGCCAAGGTGGGCGGCTTCATCCTCAAGGACGCCCCCGCCGACAAACTCGCCAACGCGATCCGCGGCGTGGCCGCGGGACGGCGCGTCGTGGACGGCGACCTGGCCCTCGCGGCCTGGGACGGCGCCGACTGCCCGTTGACGGGACGCGAGATCGAGGTTCTGCAGATGGCGGCCGGTGGCGCGAACGCGGTGGACATCGCGGCCCGCTTATACCTGTCGGCGGGCACAGTGCGGAACTACCTCACGACCATCGTCACCAAGCTCAACGCCCGCAACCGGGTGGACGCCATTCGGATCGCGACGGAATCGGGCTGGCTCTAGCTAGGCGGGCACTTGGGCGCGGAGCCGGAACATCCCATCGGCTCCGACCCCGGCGGTGAGATCCCCGCCGACCGTCGCCACCCGCTCGGTCAGGTTCCGGATCCCGTTGCCCGGCCCCTCGAAGGACACCGACACCCCGTCGTTGACGATCTCCAGCACCACCCGGTCGCCGTGGCGCCGGACGCTGATCTCGCAGTGACCGCCGCGGCTGTGCCGCAGCACGTTCGTCACCCCTTCACGCAACACGGTCGCCAGGACCGTGCGCACCTCGGCGCGCAACTCCCCGTACCGCAGGTCCATCCGCACGTCGACGTTCGCCGCGGCGAGCACCGACTCCACCGACCGTGACTCCTCGTTGAGCGAAAGGTCCCGATAACCGCCCGCGACCAGCCGGACGTCGGCCAGGGCCAGCCGGGCGATCGAGATGATCTCCCCGAGTTCCTGGGCCGCGCGCGCCGGATCGACCTTCAGCGCCCGATGAGCCAACTCCGCCTTCAGCGTGATCGCCGAGAGGCTCAACCCCAGCAGGTCGTGCAGGTCCCGCGCGAACCGCAGCCGCTCCTGGGCGACCGCCGCCTCCGCGAGTGCCCGTCGCGCGGCGCGCAGTTCGGAGACCGAGCCCGCCATCCAGGTGAGCCCGTAGGTGACCAGCCCGGTGATCACCGTGGCCGTCACCGCGAGGAACACGTCGATCAGCCCGGAAGACCCTTGCGCCCAGGGAACACTGGTCACCACGGCGACGAAGCCGAGCCAGCCCGTCGCCGGGCGGAACACCAGCAGCGCGGTCCCCGCGAGCAGCCCAGGCACGCTCACCCACGCCTGCGGGAAGACCGCGAGCGGCAGATACACCAGCACCGCCTGGACAGCGACCACGACGTACCGCGAGGGCGACCCGATGCGGACGCCGGGTCTGCTGACCCACAGCAGCTGCAAGGCGACCAGGGCCGCCAGGCAGGCCGCGCTGAACGACAGCACGAGCGGATCGCGGGTCAGGTACAGCAGATGCAGCATCGCCGCGCAGAGGAAGCCGACGAACACCACGTTCATCAGCCCGGTGGCGAGCAGCGCCGCGTAGCGGGGCACCTGCTCCACCTCGTCGGGCGGGCAGGCGGGTTCGGTGCGACCGCCCACCGGGATCGTCAGGTGCAGGCCGAACCGGCCATCCGGGTCCGGCCCCTCGACGAGCGTCCCGCCCAGGTCGCGGACCCGGTCGGCCAGGCTTTCCAGTCCCCCGTCGAAGGAGCGCTCCTCGGCGGGGCAGCGGCCGGTGACCCCGTCGTCGACGATGTCGAGGGCGATGGTGTGGCCTGCCTGGCGCATGGTGATGTCGCACCGGGCGACGCTGGTGTGGTGCAGGACGTTGGCCACCCCGGCCCGGAGCACGGCCACGACCACCGAGCGGATGTGCGCGGGCAGCTCGCCGTGGTTCAGCTCCATCCGAACATCCACATTGGACGCGGCGAGCAGCGCCTCGACCGTGCGGGACTCCTCGCGCAGGGACAGTTCGCGGTACCCGTTGGCGATCAGCCGCACGTCGGCCAGCGCGTGCCGGGCCACCACCAGGATCTCCCGCAGCTCCGCGCGCGCATTGTCCGGATCGGCGGTGAGCGCCGCGCTCGCGGCGGCGCTCTTGGGCACGATGGCCGCGAGGCTCAGCCCGAGCAGGTCGTGCAGGTCGCGGGCGAACCGGGTGCGTTCCCTGGCGACCGCCACCTTCCCCAGTTCCGAGCGGGCCGCGTGCAGGTCGGTGATCAGCCCGGCGAGCCGGGTCAGCCCGAACACCTCCAGGGCCGCCACCAGGCCGCCGACGACGATGTAGGCGACGTCGAGCACCGAGTGCGTCAGCATTTCCTGGTTCCGCGCGGCGATCGCCAGGATGGCGACGAACGCGGTCACCGCCGCGGCGGGCGGCAGCACCAGCAGCACGGTTCCCGCCAGCAGACTCGGCAGCGCCACCCACGCCTGCCCGAACTGCTGGGCGGGCACGAACACCAGGCAGGCCTGCGCGCCCAGCACCCAGTAGGTGAGCCGGGAGCGCGGCGGCCCGCCCGGCCTGCTGAAGTAGCAGACCTGCAGTGCCAGCAGGATCAGCAGCGCGACCGCCGCGAACAGCGCGACCGAGAAGGCCGGCGCCGACTCCAGGACGTGCAGGAACGCGACTACACAAAGGCCGGAGTACACCGCGGCGACGATGGCGCGGGCGAGAAGGGGCGCGATGAGCGGGCCGGACGCGAAGGTCGCGCGGCGCGCCGCCCACGGAGTCGGGCGGGGGTCCGTCCTGTGGATCATGACAGCGGGGATTCGTGATCCACCGGACGCGCCCTAGGCGGGGACCAGGGCACGGAGCCGGAACGATCCGTCGGAGTCCAGGCCCGCGGTGAGCCTGCCGCCCACCGTCGCGACCCGGTCGGACAGGTTGCGAATTCCGCTGCCACTGCCGGGACCCGCGTCGCCGACCCCGACTCCGTCGTTGACGATCTCCAGTTCCACCATGTTGTCGTGCTGGCGCACGGTGATCTCGCACCGCGCGCCCCGGCTGTGCCGCAGCACGTTGGTGACCCCCTCGCGCAGCACCGTCGCCAGGACGGTGCGGACCTCGACCGGCAGTTCCCCATAGTGCAGGTCCATCCGCACGTCGACGTCGGCGGCGGCCAGCACCGACTCCGCCGACCTCGACTCCTCGTTGAGCGAGAGGTCCCGGTAGCCGCTGGCGACGAGCCGCACGTCGGTGAGGGCGAGCCGGGAGATCTCCACGATCTCCATCAGCTCGGTCGCCGCCCGGGCGGGGTCGGCCTTCATCAGCCGCTGCGTCAGCTCGGTCTTCAAGGTGATCGCGGACAGGCTCAGGCCGAGCAGGTCATGCAGGTCGCGGGCGAACCGCATCCGCTCCTCGGCGACCGCCGCCTCGGCGAGCGTGCGCCGCGCCGCGCGCAGCTCCCACACCGACCGGGCCATCCAGGTGAGCCCGCAGGTCACCAAGCCGGTGGTCACGGTGGCGCCGACGTTGTAGAAGATGCTCAGCGCGTCGGCGTGGAAGTCCGCCTGCGCGAACGGAACGCTGAGCACGACGGCGGCGAACCCGATCCAGCCCGGGACCGGGCGCAGCACCAGCAGGACGGTTCCCGCCAGCATCCCGGGAATGCTGATCCAGGCGTGCGGAAAGAGCAGGGCGGGCACGTACACCATCGCGGCCTGGGCGGCGATCACCAGGTATTTCGTCGGCGAGGTGAACCGGGTGCCCGGTTTGCTGACGTAGAACAGCTGCAGCGCGGCCAGCCCCGCCATGCAGAGCCCGCTGACGGTGAGCACCAAGGCGTCGCGGGTCAGGTACGTCAAGTGCAGCAGCGCCGCGATGGCCATGCCGACGAACACCACGTTCATCAGGCCGGTGGCGAACAGCGAGGCGAACCGGGGGACCTGCTCGACCTCGTCCGGCTCGGACTTGGTCTCCCCCGGCTCGCGGGAGACCGGAATGCTCAGGTGCAGGCCGAACCGGCCGTCCGGGTCCGGCCCGGCGACGAGCTCACCGCCCAGCGCCGCGACCCGCTCGACCAGGTTCTCCAGGCCCAGGTCGGCGTCCGGGGTGAGCGGGCACATCCCGGTCATGCCGTCGTCGATGATGTCCAGCGTCACCGTCCGGCCTGCCTGCCGCAGGGCGATCTCACAGCGCGCCACCCCGGTGTGGTCGAGCACGTTGGCCACACCCGCGCGCAGGACGGCGACGATCAGCGAGCGGATGTGGACCGGCAGCTCGCCGTGGTTGAGCTCCATCCGCACGTCGACGTTCGACGCCGCGAGCAGCGACTCGACCGTGCGGGACTCCTCGTGCAGCGACATCTCCCGGTATCCGCTGGCGATCAGCCGGACATCGGCCAGGGCGTGTCGGGACACGGCCAGGATCTCGCCGAGTTCCTTGCGCGCGCGCTCCGGGTCCGTGGCCAGCGCGCGGCGCGCGATCGCGCCCTTCGGGCCGATCGCGGCCAGGCTCAGTCCGAGCAGGTCGTGCAGGTCGCGGGCGAACCGCGTGCGCTCCCTGGCCACGGCGACCTTGCCCAACTCGCTGCGGGCCTCATGCAGGGCGGTGATCAGGCCGCCCAGCCTGCTCAACCCATAGAGGTAGAGGGTCACGCCGATGAAGCCGACGGTCAGGTACGAGACGTCGAGCACGGACCCGGTGAGGACCCACTGCTTGCCGACGACGATCGCGATGATCGCCGCGACCGCGACCCAGGCGATCACCCGCGGCAACACCAGCAGCATGGTGGCGGCGAGGAACAGGGGCATCGGCAGCCACGGGTCGCCGAACTCCGACAACGGAACGAACGAGACATAGGCCTGGACCGCGAGCGCGGCGTACCCCATCGGCGAGCGGGCCGCCGCACCGACGCGGCCGAAGTAGAACAGCTGCAGCGTGAGCATGACCAGCAGGTATCCCGCGGCCCGGACTGTCGTGCCGACGCCCACGCCCGAGGTGGCGATCTGCAGGAAAGCGAACATCCCCAGCGTGAAGAACACCACGACGGTGATGGCGCGGGCGAGAAAAGGTGCGATCAACTGGACGCGGTTCGAGTCCTCGTTCTCCGCGACCGGCCCCGCGATGTCCTCGGGGCCGCCGGGTAACTCCGCGTGCACGGTGACCGGGTGCATGTGTCCCCCTCGTTGAGCTGGTTTACCCGCGCCCCCACCCGAGCTTGACTCCGATAGCAGTACTACCGTCCGATTATAGAGGGACACTGTCTGTGTTCCGATGGTCCCGGCGGTATCCGAACACAAACTCCCCTACTCCGATCTCGGAGGGCCACCGCAGCCGCAGCGCGCTGTCCACGACGTCGCCCGGGTCGATGGCGGGCACGCACGCGGCGAGCCCCATCGCGGTCGCGGCGAGGCACAGCGTCTGCTGCAGCGCGCCCACATGGGTGAGCGTCAGCGAGTAGGCGATTCCGCCGTACATCCAGGACGACCGCTCGGCGCGCGCGGTCACCGTGATCATCGCGGGTGGCCACTGCGATGTTGCACTGCCGATCATCGCGTAGTCGAGGACCTCATCGAGCTCACCCGCGTCGTCGTTGACCAGGGTCAGGCAGTGCGCCTGCGGGTCGAAGTGGAAGATCCCCCGCGGCAGGCCCGTGCAGTTGTGCAGCAGCAGGTAGATCTCCAGCTCGTAGAGCCCGTGCACGCTCAGGTATGGCCGGTCGGAGATCTCGTAGGTGACCTCACCGCCCGCCGAGGCGGGCGAGACCGACCGCACCCGCGCGGCCCGGAACAGCAGTTCGCCGACCTGCTCGGCGGTCACCGGGCGGTCGGAGAGCTCCTGGCAGAGGCGCGTGTTCTCGATGACCTCGGTCATCGACGGGTCGCCGGTCGCCAGCGCGGACAGGTCGGGCTGGAACAGCGGGTACCGCTCGCCGCCGGTCAGCGGCTTGACCAGCGGGGGCGGCGGAACCGACTGCGCGGTCGGGAACACCACCCCGGACAGCCCGCCGTAGCGGCCGAGCCGGGTGCGCGAGTGGAACAGCAGGTCGTGGTGCGACCAGCTGACCAGGTTCGGGTCGGTGTCCTCGACGAAGCGCGGCACCCTGGCGGTGGCGCCGTCGGCCCAGTCGCCGAGCAGCACGATCCCGGCGGCCGCCATGAACGCGACGATGTCGCCCACCAGGGCGGGCTCGAACTCCAGCGCGCTGGTCAGCGCGTCGACCGAGGTCGCGGCGCTGAGCCCGACCACGACCCGCGAGGCGATCCGCCGGTGCAGCACCACGCGGTACTCCGCGAGCGGCGACTCGACGACAAGGTCGCCGTCGACCGTGCGCAGCGCCGCGAACCGGGACAGCCGCACGGGCCGGGCCGGGTCGACCTCGGCGAAGGTGAACCGGGCTGACCGGGAGATCGGGACGGCCGAGAGCATCGGGCCCTCCCCCGTTCTCGTCCCCAGGGAGTGCACGACGGAGCCGGACAGCCGCGACAGCACCGACTCCAGCCGGGCCACGTCGTCCGGGGAGCCGCCGCGCGGGCCGAGCACGTTGTCCAGCGACACCGGGCCCAGGCTCATCCTGCGCAGCGACTCCCACACCATCTCACCGGCGTTCTCGATCTTGGTCTCACCCCAGCGGGTGACCACGACCAGTCGATCGTCTTGTGGTTCGCCTTCGACGAGAACGTCTTCTCGCAGCGACCACAGCCGTATCCGGGGATCGGAACGGCGGCCGGGCTCGATGGGCACGATCACACTCGATTCTCAAAGGAACATGGGCAGGGGGTTGAGGTCCTCGTACCGCGTGGGCGCGGCAACCCTGCCCAGCTGAACGGGGATGTCGAAAAGGCGCCCCGGCGCGAACCGGGACCAGAAGTGGCGCAGGCCGGGGACGATCACCTTGACCACCGGGAGGCCGATGTCGGGCCGGGTCTGGTCGAGCACGAGTACCGAGTGCCCGGTGCGCTCGACCCGGGTCCGGACCGTCGTGACGTCGTCGAGCAGGTCCTCCGACGGGGCGTAGCCGTAGTCGCGCGGGACGCGGGGGCGCACCGAGGGATCGCGCGTCAGGTAGGGCTGGTTGGCCACGGTCGCGGTCCGCCACCAGCGCACGGCGTCGGGGTCGTCGCAGTCGTACTCGCCGGGGCGCGCGTCGACCACGGCGGGCATCAACTGGTTCAGCTCGGTGACCGCGCGGCGCAGCGCGACGCACGGGTCGAGGTGGGCGCCGAAACCCATCATGATGTCCTCCTGGCCGCCGTCGACCCGCCGCGACAGCGCCACCATCACCGGGACGCCGATGTCGGTGGTCAGGTCCAATACCCAGACCGTGCGGCCGAGCCGGGCGTGCACCCGCCGGGCCTCGGCGGTCCACTCGTCGTCGAACGCGGCGAGGTCCACCGCGGGCTGCCGGGTGCGGTTGTACCACCACAGGGCCACGGCGTCGCGTTCGACCACTTCGAGAAGTCCTTGCAGGACAGCGTCTTCCAGGCTGCTCCCGGCGGCGCTGCCGTTCGAGTCGGCGGTCATGAACCGGTTGCCGGGGGCGCCGTAGTAGAGCATCGCGGTCGGCAGCAGCCGGTGGCGCTCCTCGGTCATCGACCAGACCGGCGTCCAGTCGAGCACCGCGTCCAGGTCGAAGGGCTCGGCGACGTGCTGGAACGGCGCGTGCGTGCCGTTCCACTCGGCGCGGTCGGCGAACTGGCGCTCGTCGTAGAGCAGGCAGGCGTTCGGGTGGATCGCCCGCGCGCCAAGGGATCGGAAGCTGCCGGGGACCCGTTCCTCGTCACCGTGGAAGGTCCCCGAGTAGCGCTCGATGGCCTCGCACAGGGCGCTCACCTCGGCGTGCACGGGGGTGATTCCCTTGCCGCCGTTCGCCATCCGCAGCATCGCGCGCAGCGTGCCCACGTCGCGGGTGCGGGCGGCGGCGTTGGCGCCGGAGCGGTAGGAGTTGAAGAACGCGGGGCCGCGGGTGTCGCGTCTGATCTCCTTGACGATGCCGGTCACCGGGCTGATGAGGTGGCAGTAGCGGTCGCGCACCTGCTCCGGCGTCATGGAGCGGTGCCCGCCCCCCGCGCCCGCGACCTTGCGCCGCGGGGTGAGCCGGACCGGCCGGTGTGAACGCTCACGCACCACAGCCGGATCGCCGCAGGCGCGGCACTGCGGGTAGACCGGGATGTCGTGGTGGGTGCCGCGCAGGTCGAGGGTGTCGAGCGTCCAGACCGTGCGCTGGCCCGGATACCGCAGGCCCGCGACCCACTTCAGGGCCTCCGCGGCGACCAGGTGCATGGCCATCGCGCTGGACGCGGGCGTGGCGGCGGCCGGGCTCGACGCGGGTCCCTGGCGGCCGAGTGAGCCCTGCAGGCAGCGCTCGGCGTTGCGGTGTCCCCACAGCCTGCGGGCCAGGCAGTGCCAGCAACCGGCCATGGCGGGCTCGAACACCGGGCCCAGCCAGGTCTTCGTGCCACCGGGCTTGGCGAGCAGCCACGGCGTGCCGCTTGCCCGGTACGCGGCGTCGATGTCGGCCAAGGCCGGGTTCAGATAGTCGTCACACAGCACGACGCCGACCGTGGCACGGTCGGCGTCGTCGGCGACGGAGAGTCCCGCCGCGCGTAAAGCGGTTGTGGCGACATCGGCGTCGAGACCGCCGACGACGCGCAGGCCGACGGTGGCGGTCGTCGTGGTGGCGAAAGCGGTGGAGGCGTCGAGGCCAGCCGCGTCCCAGTAGGCCAGCGTGCTCGGGTCCGCGCCCTCACGCACGGGCCGGAACGTGACCAGACCGGCCCGGGTCAGCGAGGCGAGCACCCCGCCCGCCTGCTCGCGGCTGACGTCGTCGGGCAGCCCGCCGAGCACGCCGGGAAGATCCCTGGTTCCGTCCACAAGGGACACGACCGACTCGATCGCGGATCCCTTGAGGACGGTGACACCGTCCTCGGAGAACAGGTAGACGCCTTCACCGGCCGCGATCTCGGCACGAAGGTGCCGCTTGAACGCGACCAGCGGTCCCTTCGCGCCGTCGGCGGTCATCAGACAAACTGCTCAGCCGGGAACGCGGAGGTGAAGCCGCCCACGCACGCCTGGGCCGCCAGTGGGCCCTGGTCGTCGACCCACTGGGTGAAGCGGTCGATCCTGATCTCGGCGGAGCGCTCGGACGGCGCGGCTTCGACGCCAAGGGTGGCTAAGAGGGTGATCATGCTGTCGACATCCGACTTGACCATCGGGGACTCCCAAGTGTGCGGTGAATCGGTGGGGAGTCCAATTCTGGGAGTCCGCTGCCTTACCCGGCCAGTGTCAGTGTCACCGGCGGTCCATGTCTTTTTCATACCCCGGGTGGACCTGTTTTCACGGCGGCCCTCATGGTCGCGTCACTGTCGGCCACGCGCCCATTCTGCGAGTGTTCTGGGCGTGCTGGCCGCAATCACCGGATAAGGCGACCCTAACGGCGACGGAGGGAGTGAAGATGCCCGGTCACGCTATCGGAACCGCCCGGACACGGGCCGACCGGGTACCCCGTGGCGATCATCGTTGCGGCCGAATCCACAGGTCACCGGCCACTTCTCCGGTTGACACGACCAGCCTCCGCACAATCACGCGCACACCGGGCCGATCGCTTTCGAATCGACGGTTTCGCGAGTCCCACAGATATCGCGAATCCGGCGGCCGGAGTTAACCCAGCCGTCATGTTCGGTCAACGGCACACCTGCAGGGGAGACAAGATGCCAACTTTCACCCAAGGGATCGACGTCGCGAATGAATTGAGCAAGGAACTGATTGCGGCGGACTTCGGCCCGTTTTACGCGACACCCTGCGGCATTCTCTCGCCATTGCACCGCACACTCGACGAACTGGTCGGCGTGCTGACCGTGGCGCGCGAGGACAACGCGGTCGGCATCGCCGTCGGCGCCTCGCTGACCGGGCGCCACCCGGTGGTGCTCATGGAGAACGCGGGGCTGGGGCTGTCGCTGAGCGCGATCGCCTCGCTCGTGGTGCCCTACAAGATCCCGATGCTGTTCGTCGTGGACGTCCGCGTGGCGAGCGACGAACAGCCCGGCGCGGCGCTGCCCGGCGAGAGCGTGATCCTGCGCAAACTCACCGTGCCGCTGCTCGTCGGCCTCGGCGTCGAGACCTTCGAGTTGGACCCGGACACACCGATCGCGGAGCAGGTGAACCTGATCCGGGAGTCCGCGCAGGACCAGCGCAGGCCCGCGGCCCTCCTGATCGCCGCCGACACGGCCGGGTTACCGCGATGAACAAGACAGCGGCCATCCAGGCGATCATCTCGGCCACCTCGACCGCGCAGCCAGTGGTGTTCACCACCGACTCCACCTGCCGCATCGCGCAAGTCGTCGAGGACCGGCCCAACCACTTCTACCTCACCGCGTCGACCGGCCTGGCGGGCTCGCTCGGCATCGGCATCGCGCTGGAGACCAGGCGCCCCACCGTGATCGTCGACTCCTACAGCAACCTGGTGCGCAACCCGGTCGGGCTGATCACCGCGGGCACCCTCGTCGACCTGCCGCTGATCCACATCGTGCTCGACGACGGCCTCTACGGCTCGGGGCACACTTCGCCACCGCCGTCGGACCGCGCAGACGTGCTCGCCCTGGCGCGCGCGTCGGGCTACACCGACGTCTCCACCACCACGCAGCTCGACAAGTTCACGACGCTGCTGCGCGGCGGGCTGGCGAAGTGCCACTCGCCGGTGCTGGTGCGCGCGGTCCTGACCCACCCGGACTCGCCGATGCCCTATCCGTCCGATTCCGACCCGGCGATCCACGCGACCCGCTTCCACGCGCACCTGTCGATTCTCGATGACGACGCCCGGGCCGCGTGACTGACGCACGAATTTCGGGTGCATATTTCACGGTGCCATCCGATAAATCGTCATACACGGTCGTGCGGGAAACACTTGAAAGCGTTTCGCGCAACTCTGGACAATGCTTCCTTGAGCTGTGTCAAACACAGTCGCAGACGTTTCCAGCGAAAGGGAACAGCCATGGACGAGATGGTCGTGCGAGCCGTCGAACGGGCTATCGACACCATGCGGCGTGGCCTCGCCGATCGACTCACCATCGATGACATGGCCAGGTCCGCCATGTTCAGCAAGTTCCACTTCTCCAGGGTCTTCCAACAGGTGACCGGGGTGTCCCCCGGCCGGTTCCTGTCCGCCATGCGACTCGAGGAGGCCAAGCGGCTGCTGTTGACGACCTCGCTCACCGTCGCCGACATCAGCCACCAGGTCGGCTACAACAGCGTCGGGACGTTCAGTTCGCGCTTCCGCAGCACGGTCGGCCTGTCCCCGATCTCCTACCGCCAGTTAGGTGGCTCGACCTCCGAATTACCCGATGACGTCCCGGTTCCCGGACCGGCCCGCACCTCGACGATCCGCGGCCACGTCACGCCACCCCGCGACGGGCGGGCGGGTCTGGTCTTCATCGGGCTGTTCCCCAGCCGGATGCTGCAGGGCTCCCCGGTCCGCTGCGCGGTGCTCGACCAGCCCGGCCCGTACGCGCTCAACGACGTCCCCGAGGGCACGTGGCACGTGCTCGCCCACTCCGTTCCGCCCGGCGCCGAGGAATCCCTCGACCCGGTCCCCTACGTCGGCGCACACGGCCCCATCACCATCCGCCCGGACATCATCGCCCGCATCGCCGACGTGTCCCTGCACGAGATGCGCGCGTTCGACCCCCCAGTGCTCAGCGCCCTCCTGGACGTCCGCTCCGCGGCCCTCACCCGCCGCCGCACCCCCCTCCGCCAAGCCGTCTAACTC
>NZ_JBOHGC010000254.1:0-2481 GCF_050699995.1 Actinokineospora sp.
CCGCCCGGGCGACCGAGCTGGCCGGGCTGTGCGCGGCCGACGCGGGCGACCTGACCACGGCGGTGCGTGACCTGCGGGCCGCCGAGGCCGGGTTCACCGCACTCACCGCCACCACCGACGCCCTGCGCTGCCGCAAAGCGTTGCGGCGCCACGATTCGGCCCGTCCCACGCGGGGCCGCCGGGGCTACGGGAACGCGTTGTCCCCACGGGAGAAGGCGATCGCGAAGTTCGCCGCGAGCGGGCTGACCAACCGGGAGATCGCGGAGAAGCTGACCCTGTCGCGGCGCACGGTCGAATGCCACGTCGCCAACATCATGCGCAAACTCGAGGTGTCGTCGCGGACCAGCCTGGGCACGCTCCTGGACTAGCGGCCGTCGCTAGTCGACATCGAACACGAGACAGAATGGGTGCCCGGCCGGGTCGAGAAACACCCGAAGGAGGCCCTCGCCGAACTCGCTGGGCCCCGCGCCGTTGTTCGCCGCGGCGAAGATCGACGCCGCCGAGCCCGCCCGACCCATCAGTTTCGCCAGCGCGCTGACGGACGGTGGATCAACCTTGAAGTTCACCCTGTTCGCACCCCCGGCGGGCACTCTATGACAGAACCGCCGGGGGTGGCGACCCGTGGCAGCCGGTCAGCGCGCTTGCGGCATGCCCGCCCGCCACTTCTGTCCGATGCCCCGAATCATCGCCGGGTACACGATCAGGTGGCGCAGCGGCGCGATGCCCGCCATGTACGCCTTGCCGAGCAGGCCATTCGGCTTGACCAGCACGGCCATCTGGCCGCGGTACCCACCGTCGCCGTCCTGGACCCAGCCGAGGTGCATCACTCCGTGCACGGTCTGGTTGGCGATCTCCGCCACCCACTCGCGGTCCGTCAGGTACACCGTCTTGAAGGGGACACTCTCGACGGCGGGTCCGGGCGGCGTTTCCCGGAGATCGGCGGGCAGCCGGTCGCGCAGCGTCTCCACTCGGGTGCCGAGGCCGGAATCCGGTTCGTCCCAACCGAAGAGCTTGCCGAGCTTCCACCGGATGGCGAAGAGCGCGCGGGCGGCGCGGGACGGGTTGTCCGACGTGTCGCCCGCGGCGAACTGGCGCACGAGTCGCGGGAAGTCGTCGGGGCCGCCGGGGGTCGGCAGCGCCCACACGTCCTCCAGGTCGAAGTCGCGGGTGATCTCGTGGACGCGCCAGGGTTGCGAGGTGTGCGCGGTCTTCGGCAGTTTCACTGTGGTGCCTCCGTTCGCGGGTCGTGGGTGAGGCCGAGCACGCCCGCGGCGACCCGGGCCGCGAGCAGCTCGTCATGCGGCGCACGCCCGGCGAGGGCGATCACGGTCCCCTCCAGCGCGCCGATGTACGCCGACGCGAGCACGTCGACCGGGGGCCCTGGTGGGATCGATCCGTTGTCGCGACCGGCTTCGATGAGCAGGCGGCAGGTGTCGGTGAGCAGGGCGTAGCTCCGCTCGACCACGTCGCCGACCGGGTGGTCCTGGCCGGAGAACTCCACGCGCAGCGCGATCGCCATGCGTGCCACGTCGCGCCTGCAGAAGAGGGCGTGCCCGCGGGCGAGGGTGAGCAGCGCCGCGACGGGCTCCGACTCCTGGCCGACGAACTCCTCCACCTCCGCCCGCCAGGTGTCGATCACCCACTCCCACACGGCGAGGACCAGGTCCTGCTTGTCCTTGAACTGGTGGTAGAGCGCGCCCCGGGTGTACCCGGCGTCCTTGGCCACCTGGTCGAGCACGAGATTGCCGTAGCCGTACCGGGATAGCCCCCGTGCGGCGGATTCCAGCAGCGCGGTCCGCGTGCGTGCGCTGCGGTCGGCGTGACTGGTCCGCATCCTGGCTCCGTTCAGTCGGTCTTGGCGGTGATGACCTTCAGCGCGGTCCGCCGGTGCCCCAGGCCGACGAAGAACCAGACGAGCCGGGCGAGCACCGGCCGCCGGAAGTACAGGAAGGTTGTCATCACCCGGCGCGAGGGTTCGACCCGACGTCCCACCAGCACGCCCACGATCCGCTTGACCACGCCCCCGGTGGCCGCCAGCCCCGCCCGGAGCCAGTCCTCCGGCGGGTGGGGATCGGGACCGGGCAGGTCCACCTCGAACGCGTCGGCGTAGTCATGGCCGCCCCCGACCGGGTCGGACGGCTCGACGCGACGTACTTGCTTGGCCAACTGGACTGGCATCGCACATCCCCCTTCGGCTAGATCCACTTCCATCATACATACATGTATGTATGTAAATGGTGGTGGCCTTCGGGTGCGCTTGTGAGGACTATGTCCGCTGAGGTGCAGAGCTGGGGAGGTGTTCCGTGGGGGCCGACTCGCTGACTTCCGACGTGGTCGCGGCCGTGACCGGCTCTCCCGGCGTCGTGGTGATCACGGGGGAACCCGGGATGGGCAAGACCTGGCTGGTCAGGCGGGTGCTCGACGCGGTCGATCGGGACCGGGTCATCGTCGGGTGCCGCGGTTTGCCGGACGGTCCGTACG
>NZ_JBOHGC010000255.1:0-2714 GCF_050699995.1 Actinokineospora sp.
GCGGCGGGCACGAGCAGCACCCCGAGCAGCACGACGGCGCCGATGAGCGCCCCCGCCACCGCCTCGACGGTCGCTCCCGCACCCGGCAGGCCGGTCGTGGGCAGTTCGACGAGCGCCCCCGCGCCGAGCACCAGCATGACGCCGACCGCCAGCAGCACCGCCCGGCTCACCGGGCCCAGCACGGCCCGCAGCAGCCTGCCCGCACGCTCCGGCATGGCGCCGCGCGGGTCGTCGAGGGTCAACACGGCCAGCAGGCAGAGGCCGAGCATCCCGAGAACGCCGAACCACAGCACCCGGTCGGACTGCTGCGCGGGCATCGCGAACGGCCCGCCCAAGGCCAGCAGCGCCACCGTGGTCAGCGCGGACACCAGGTGCAGCGTCCGCAGGGCGGGCGTGTCCGGGTCGGCGACCAGGTTGCGCCCCGGGAGCACCACCTTGGTGTTCGGCCGCGCCGCGGGCGGGTTCGGCGAGTCGGCGGTCTCCCAGGCCACACCCGAGATGCGGTGCAGCACCAGGACCGCCAGCAGCACCGGCAGCAGCCCCGCGACCTGCCGGACCGGGTACGCCTCCCGCAGCAGGTCGGGCACAGACGTAAGACACGCAGCCCCCGGCGCCAGGCACTGCGCGGCCAGCAGGTCGAGGCTCACCACCGCGGCCTGCCCGACCAGCAGCATCGTCAGCAGCACGGCCGCCAACCGCAGCAGCGACCGGTTCAGCACACCCAGCACCCTGCCCACCCGGCTCCCGCTCGGGATCGGCGGCAGCATCCAGTGCGCGACGTTGGCCAGCGAGAACGGGAAGAGCAGTGCCCACGTCGCCTTCGCCCAGCCGCCCGAGGTCATCGCGCCCCAGACGTATCCTTCGACTATGCGCGGCACGGATCTGCCCTCGGCCCGCAGCACCGGACCAGGCGCGGGACGCAGCAGCCGGTCGGCGGGGCGCACGATCCGGCCCACCCCGTCGCCGGCCACGTCGACCGCGGCCACGGCGGACACCAGCGACTCCGCGCTGGTGCCCATGTTCCCGTGCACGCGCAATTCGACAACGCGCGTTTCCGTGCCAGTCAGCAGCACTTCTCTCCCAGGTTGCCTATAGGCGCCGAACAGCCCTTTGGGCGATCCCCACCACTGCCCTCAACGGTAGTGTTCGACTGGGACCAGAGTCTGGAGGATTCACTCGATGACCGCAGAAGACACGCGGACCACTACCGGGGCGAGCTACGCGCAGACCCGCAACGGCATTGATTTCGCGGTAGCCGATCTTTCGTTGGCCGAATTCGGCCGCAAAGAGATCCGCCTGGCCGAGCACGAGATGCCGGGCCTGATGGCGCTGCGCCGCGAGTACTCGGAGGTGTACCCGCTGCGGGGTGCGCGCATCTCCGGCTCGCTGCACATGACCGTGCAGACCGCTGTACTGATCGAGACACTGGTGGACCTCGGCGCCGAGGTGCGCTGGTGTTCGTGCAACATCTTCTCCACCCAGGACCACGCGGCCGCCGCGGGCGGGGTGGGTCCGCACGGGACCGAGGAGGAGCCCAAGGGTGTTCCGGTCTACGCCTGGAAGGGCGAGACGCTGCCGGAGTACTGGTGGGCGACGGAGAAGATGATGACCTGGCCCGACGGCCAGGGCCCGAACATGATCCTTGACGACGGTGGCGACGCCACCATGCTCGTGCACAAGGGCACCGAGTTCGAGAAGTCCGGTGTCGTGCCCGGCAACGACGACGCGCACTCCGAGGAGTGGAACGTCTTCCTCGACCTGCTGCGGGCCTCGCTCGCGGCGGACTCGGGCACGTGGACGAAGATCGGCTCCCAGATCATGGGTGTCACCGAGGAGACCACGACCGGGGTCCTGCGGCTCACGCAGATGGCCGCCCAGGGAACCCTGCTGTTCCCGGCGATCAACGTCAACGACTCGGTGACGAAGTCGAAGTTCGACAACCGCTACGGCATCCGCCACTCGCTGGTCGACGGCATCAACCGCGGCACGGACGTGCTGATCGGCGGCAAGGTCGCGGTCGTCTGCGGCTACGGCGATGTCGGCAAGGGCTCCGCGGAGTCGCTGCGCGCCCAGGGCGCCCGGGTGATCGTCACCGAGATCGATCCGATCTGCGCGCTGCAGGCGGCGATGGACGGGTACGAGGTGCGCACCCTCGACGAGGTCATCGAGAAGGCCGACATCGTGATCACCACGACCGGCAACAAGGACGTCGTCCTCGTCGACGACATGGCGCGGATGAAGCACCAGGCGATCCTGGGCAATGTCGGCCACTTCGACAACGAGCTCGACATGGCGGGCCTGGCCCGCTACCCGGACGTTCGGCGGATCAACATCAAGCCGCAGGTCGACGAGTGGGTGTTCCCGACCGGCCGCTCGATCATCGTGCTGTCCGAGGGTCGCCTGATGAACCTGGGCAACGCCACCGGCCACCCATCGTTCGTGATGTCGAACAGCTTCTCGAACCAGGTCATCGCGCAGATCGAGCTGTACACCAAGCGCGAGGAATACGACAACGAGGTCTACCGCCTCCCGAAGAAGCTGGACGAGAAGGTCGCCCGCATCCACCTGGAGGCACTCGGCGGCTCGCTCACCAAGCTGACCAAGGACCAGGCCGAGTACATCGACGTCGACGTCGAGGGCCCGTTCAAGTCCGAGCACTACCGCTACTGACCCACCCCGCGAGTCCCCCGCTCTCGCACGCGAGTCCCCCGTTC
>NZ_JBOHGC010000256.1:0-1822 GCF_050699995.1 Actinokineospora sp.
GCCTGGACGGCTCGGTCCTCCTGGTCCGCGCCCGCACCCCGCAGATCGGCCGGATCGCCAGGGTCCCGGAGGTCGCGGCGATCCAGGAGCGCCTGGAGTTCGCCCTGAGCAACTCCGAGGTGCCGACCGTCCTGATGATCGGGACCTACGACCAGGGGTTCGGCGGCGCCCGCCCCTACCACGATCTGGGGATCGACGGGGGCGGGATCGACACCGGGACCAGCCGGGGCAGCGCGACGACCCCCGACGGGCAGCGCCTGAACGACGGGTCGGACGCGGTCCCGCCGCAGCTCGTCGCGGTCACGGACAACGGCATCAGCTACGACGCGGTCGCGTTCTCGCAGACGGCGACCCAGACTGAGACCCTGGACAACCTGGTCGGGACGATGTTCCACCGCAAGGTGCACGCGATCCAGACCGTCGAGGACTCGGGGGCCACCTGCGACGGCCTGCTGTCGGGCAGGAACACGCACGGAAACGTGGTGGCCGGGGTGATCGCCGCCAATCCGGGTGAGCTGGGCTTCCGGTACTCCAAGGCGTTCGACCCGGCGACCGGCGCGCCGCTCCGGCCGGTCAGCATGGATGCCCTGGCGCGCGGGGCCCGCATCATCATGCAGGACGCGGCAGGCCAGACCCGCTGCACGGCGAACGAGATTGTCGAGACCGGCGGCAGCGTGAACCCGGGCCCGCTGCTGGACCGGCTGAGCCTGGCGATCTGCCCGAAGCAGAACGGGACGGGCCCCTGCGCCGGGGTGGTCGGCGGCGGCAACGAGGTGCACCTGCACGTCATGCCGTTCGGGGTGCCCAACTTCGACAACATCCAGTACAACCCCGAGAACGGCGCCTACACGCTGGAGTCGCGGCATCTCGACCTGTTCCTGGTCAACAACCGCGACTACATGGTGTTCAGCCCCGTGGGCAACCAGGGCTTCGCGCGCGCCGGCTTCGAGGTGCAGTGGCCCGACCTGTTCGACGGCACGGCGGCCGACAACGATCCGAACCTGCCCCGGCCGCCGCAGATACCGCCGCCGGCGACGGCCAAGAACGTGGTGACGGTCGGCGGCACCTGGGCCGACCCCTCCGCCGCCTCCGACATCTTCACCCAGGAGCTGGTGTTCGACGCCAGCTCCAAGGGTCCGGCCACGCCGGCGTCCCTGAGGACCGCACCGATCGTCATGTCGGTGGCCTCGGACGGCTCGGCCTACTTCGGCTACCCGCTGTACCAGGAGCCGGCCACCGTGCGCAGCAGCGACAACGACAACCTGGCCCCGGTGGAGAACCAGATCGACGACCAGAACTTCGGCACCTCGTTCGCGGCCGGATACGTCGCCGCGGCGGGGGCGATCGTCCGCGACTACTTCGCCCAGGGCTTCTACCCGACGGGGGCGCGGGCGGACGCCGACCGCAACCCCGCCGTCTCCGGCAGCTTGGTGCGCGCCGCCCTGGTCGCCGGGACCGATTTCGCGGAGGAGTTCAACGAGCCGCCCCGGGTGAACGCCAACGACCAGACCGTCGCCCGCTCCCGCGCCGTGGACATGGGGACGATCGGCGGCGTGCCGGTCGGGGTCATCGGCAACAACAACCAGGGGTACGGCCGCGTGGTGCTGAGCTACGTCGTGCCGCTGCCGAACTACCCGGCGACCCGCGGGACCGGGCGGCGCACCATCGAGTTCGCGGCGGCCGGCCTCATCGTGCACGACATGCTGGGGACGGGTGAGCCGCCGATCGACAACACGACCCCGGTGAGCTGCGCGAGCGGTGCGGGGTGCACGGAGAAAACCTTCACGGTGGCCGGGCTGGAGGTGGAGGTGATCGGCACCGC
>NZ_JBOHGC010000257.1:0-2184 GCF_050699995.1 Actinokineospora sp.
GCCCGCGACGTTGTCGGGCAGGTCGTCGACGAGGACGCAGAACCGTGGTTCCCGGCCGGAGCGGGCCGACGCCACGCTGAAGATCTCGGGTTCCGGCTTGCGAGCGCCGATGTCGCACGACAGCAGCACGTCGTCGAACAGGTCCGCCACTGCGGGGAAGGACTCCAGGTGTCCCTTCCACTCCAGTGGCAAATTCGACATGAGACCGACGAACACGCCCTCGGCCCGCCAAGCACGCACCGCGTCCACCCAGGCCCGGTCGATCCGCTGGTCGCTCCACCATGTGGCGCCGAAGTCGGCGAGGTCCGCGCGCACGCCGAACCGCTCGCGCAGCTCACGTTCGATTTCGCGGGTCCACTGCCGCTCGTCGAGGATGCCCGAGTCGAGCACCGCCATCCCGTCAGGACAGTCGTGGCGCCTGCCGATCGCGCGCAGGCACTCGAAAATCTGCTCGGGAGCGAACGCCTCCCCCTCGCAGAACTGCCGCACTCCCTCGCTCACCGGCGGGGTGAGCACACCCCGGAAGTCGCTCCAGATCGCATACCGCGTCATGTCCGCCTCGCCATCGAGGTCAGCTCGAAGCACATGTCGGTGACGACGAGGTCGTTCTGCAGGCATCGCACCTCGACACGGTCTTGGTGCTGCCGCGCGACGAGAACTGTCGGCGTGTCGAGTTCGGCGAACTGCGGAAACTCCGCGTGGAAACCGCTGACGATCCAGTCCACCGGCCGACGCGTGCCCGCCAACGCGAGCTGGCGACCCGCCTCGATGAGCACCATCGCCGGGTAGTGGTCGTAGTCGTGGTCGAACAGGCTGGCATTGGACAGATCGGCGTCGAGCATCGCCGTGGCGCCGCCGTCGTCGATCCGCAGACCGGCGAGCACGACGTTGGCGATCTGCGTCCGGCCGACCCGCTCGGGTGCGGTCAGGTCGCGGTGGCGGCGGAAGTCGGTGCGCATCCCCGCCGTGGACGGTGCGGCCGAACCGTTGCGCTGGTAGGCCCGCAGGTCCGAGTACCGTCCCTTTGACACACCTTGGACCGCCATCTTCGAGCGCACCACCGGGGTGTCCGAGCCTGCGAGCACAGCCACCTGGGAGTACTCGATCTGCTTCGGCGATCCGTCGTTGCGCAACTTCATCTGCTGCATGGTCGTGGTGATCGTCAGCTCCCGCGCGGACTTCAGCAGCTCGCTGACATTGCTGATCCGCACGTCGATGGAGTTGAAGAACACCGCGACGCCGAGCGGGAGCCCCTCGAACTTGTGCGCCGCGCTGAGCGCCGCCTGCCTGCACGCCTCCGTCATCAGCAGGAGGTCGAGCCGGTGGCGGGCCGGGTGGTCCAGGTAGTAGGGGCTGATGTCGGTGGTGACCGTCATGCTGCGGTAGCGGCGTTCGGTGTCCCGGCGCGGCGGGGAGACCAGGATCTCCCTTGGGTTCGCGCGGTGCACCAGGTCCTGCGACGTGCGGATGGCGAGCGTGGTCATGAGTTTGCCCCCTTGAGTAGGCGTCGGGTGGCGGTGTCCTCCGACACCGCGGCGACGATCCCGTCCGGCCGCACGACGCAGGTGACGCGTCTGCTGATCCGCAGCGCCGATCGCAGCGCCGGGCCGACGAGAGAGACGACGTCGAGCCCCGTGTCCGGGTCGACCCACCGCTCGACCGTCGTGTGCGCGCCGGGCACGCCATCGGGGTCGAACACGATCGAGACCGGCTCGGTCATCGACAGGAAGTCGTGCAGGTGCGCACCGGTCGTGTGCAGTGCGGGAACCTCGACATTCGGCAGCCGAGCATGGCCGCGGACGATGCCCACCGCTTTGGGACGAGGTTGTCCGGGGGCAGGTCGGTATCGCTGGGCGATCTGGGTCTGCCGTGGGGTGACCACCCGGTCGAGCAACGTCATGCGCTCCGCCCCCGAGAGCACCGCGTCACGCACTCGACGGCGAAGTCCGCGCACACCCCAGAGCCGGGTCTGCAAGTCCGTGTCACGCAACACGTTCTCGACGACCTGATGGCGTTCGCCTTCCCACTCCGCGAACACGCGGCGGGTGTCGGGTGTGGACGGCGACGTCCGGCAGACGCCCGCGAGGCGCCAGGTGAGCGTGGTCGCGTCCTCGACACCGGTGTTGATGCCCTGCGCTCCGGCCGGGCTGTGCGCGTGGGCCGCGTCGCCGACCAGGAACACCC
>NZ_JBOHGC010000258.1:0-1091 GCF_050699995.1 Actinokineospora sp.
CACCACGACCGCCACACCCTCGCCGAGGGCGATGCCGTCGGCCGAGGAGTCGAAAGTCGCGCAGCGGCCCGTCTTGGACAGCGCGCCGACCGAGGAGAACAGGAGGTAGTCGTCGACCGCGTTGTGCAGGTCGGCGCCGCCGCACAGGACCATTTCGCTGGTGCCGCCGACGAGTTCCTTGCAGCCGATGTCGACCGCCGCCAGCGACGACGCGCACGCGGCGTCGACGGTGTAGTTGGCGCCGCCCAGGTCGAGCCGGTTGGCGATGCGGCCGGAGATGACGTTGGCCAGCCTGCCGGGGAAGGTGTCCTCGCTCAGCTCCGGCAACTGGTCGGCCAGCTGGTCCGGGACCGCGCCGAGGTACTCGGGCAGGGCCATGCGCAGGGTCTGCGCGGTGGCCAGGTCGCTGCCCGCCTCGGCGCCGAAGACCACGCTCGTGCGGTCGCGGCCCGGTCCGCCGTCGGGGTAGCCCGCGTCCGCGAGCGCGCGGCGGGCCGCTTCCAGGGCCAGCAGCTGCACCGGCTCGATGGCGGCGAGGGTCGACGGCGGGATGCCGTAGCTCAGCGGGTCGAAGGGGATCTCGGGCAGGAAGCCGCCCCACTTCGACGGTGTGCGGCCGGGACCGCCGCCATCGGCGTAGTACGTGTCGACGTCCCAGCGGCCCGCGGGCACCTCGGTGACCTGGTCCGCCCCACCGACCACAGTGGACCAGAAGGCGGCGAGCGTGTCTGCGCCAGGGAACATCGCGGACATGCCGACGATGGCGATGTCCAGCGGGGGCAGCTCAGGAGTGCCCGCCGGAAGGTCCATGTGGGACCGCAGCACGGCGGACCGCTTGTTCCACAACGCGACCGCGCCGGAGGTGACCTCGGAGTGCAGGGCGGCGATGGTGGTCGGCCGTGACCGGAGCACTGCGACATCGCCTGCCATGAACAGGCCCTGGTCGAGCTGGTCATCCTCGCTGACGGCGACAAGGGCGTCGCCCTCGCGGCGCACGCCCTTGCTGGCGATGCGCAGCCTGCCGGTGTTGAGCGACTCCAGCCGCTCCCACACCTCACGCTCGGGCACACCCTGGTCGAGCAGTTCGCGCC
>NZ_JBOHGC010000259.1:0-2269 GCF_050699995.1 Actinokineospora sp.
GGTGGACGCCGCCGAGGCCGCCGGTCGCGAACACGCCGATGCCCGCCTGGTGGGCGAGGGTGGCGGTGCTCGCCACCGTGGTCGCGCCGTCGCGGCCGAGCGCCAGGGCCGGGCCCAGGTCGCGGCGGGAAAGCTTGACCAGGCCGGAGTCCTTCGCGCAGACCCGGTCGAGTTCGGCTTCGCTGAGCCCGATCCGCGCCTTGCCGTCGAGCACCGCGATCGTCGCGGGCACCGCCCCCGATTCCCGGACCACCCGCTCCAGCCGGACACCGACCTCGTGGTTGCGGCCCGCGGGCAGCCCATGAGCCAGCAACGTGCTCTCCAACGCGACGACCGCGCGCCCCTGCGCCAACGCGTCGGCGACCTCATCGGACAGAACCAGATGATCAGTGCTCAGTTCACTCACCCACCGATCATCCCCCACCCCTCACCCCGCGAGTCCCCAGTTCCCGACAACGAGTGCTCATTTCGCGCAGCCCG
The DNA here is from genome assembly GCF_050699995.1 of Actinokineospora sp. Classification (GTDB taxonomy): domain Bacteria; phylum Actinomycetota; class Actinomycetes; order Mycobacteriales; family Pseudonocardiaceae; genus Actinokineospora. The sequence continues at coordinate 481 of NZ_JBOHGC010000259.1, forward strand.
ATTTCCCTGCCAACGTGCGGTCAGCCGGGATTTCGGACGCGCGAAATGAGAACTCATTGTCGGGAACTGGGGACTCGCGACCGGGTTCGGGGTCAGTCGAAGATGGCGCGGGGGGCGGCGACCTGGTGGAACCAGGCTTCGAGCTGCTTCTCCCAGTTGTTCTGCGCCAAGGTCGCGTTCTGCACGACGAAGCTGCCCAGCATCGACTGGCTGCGCGACCCAAGTCCGCCACCCTTGGCGACCCGCACCTTCTTCACCACGTCGAGCACCACCTGCACGTCCTGCGGGCGGGCCAGGAAGGTAACGGTGACCTCGGCGAACGCCTGGGCGAACGCGGGGGACGGGGTGAAGGTGATCTCCTGGAAGAACGGCAGCTGCTGGTCGACGCCGTCGAGCCGGTTCTTCTCCAGGTTCGCCCCGCGGAACTGGAAGCCGATCCGGCTCATCGCGTCCAGGATTCGGTGTTGCGCGGGCAGCGGCTCGACTGGGATCGCGTCGACATCCTGCGGGTCGACGACACTGCCTGCCAGGTCGAGGTTCGTTTGCAGGCCCACGGCCATGCCGGTGAGGTGCTTGCCGAGGACCGAGGTGATCGGCGTCTCCCAAGGCAGCTGCACCTCGAACGGGACGGTGATCTGCGACCCGGCGCGGATCAGCTCGCGGCCCGCCAGGTGCACGGACTGAACCGGCAGGTCAGCGGTCGTGTTGCCGGTCTCGACCCGGGCCAACACCGACACCCCGAGCGACTCGACCTGCTGGTCGACCTGCCCGCCGGTCAACAGCACCTCGCCACGCAGTGTGCCGCCGGGGCGCACGGCCGGGTCGATGATGCGGGCGTCCACTTTCGCGCCACCCGAGCCCAAGCTCGCCAACACCTTCTGGAACATGCGCGCATCCTGCCGGCCCGCGGACCGTGTACGCACGATTTTGACCCGATGTTGCATCATGGACAGGTGAGCGCACCCACCCAGACGCGGCCTGATGTCGACACGAGCCCCGAGGGCACCGACACCACCAGCGACGACACCCCCAAGATGTTCCACTACGTCAAGAAGAACAAGATCGCCGAAAGCGCGATCATGGGCTCCATGGTCGTGGCGCTGTGCGGCGAGGTGTTCCCGGTGACGAAGGCGGCCAAGCCCGGCTCCCCGGTCTGCCCGGACTGCAAGAAGATCTACGAGCGGATGAAGGCCTAGACCTCCCACCCGTCGCGGACGACCGACTGGCCCGCGGGCCAGTCGGACAGCGCCGCGCCGACCGGCAGCACCATCGACGCCTCGCCGTAGACCACGGTCTCGTTCCTGCTGTCGATCATCCGGGTGACCTGCCCGTCGAGCAGGTGCCACCCCGCCGAGCGGTAAAACGGGACGACATGGTTACCGCAGGTCAGGAACCCGAACGGCATGTCGAGCCCAGCCAGCACCGCGGTCGCGCGGCGCAGTAGCTCCCCGCCGACGCCGCGCCCGTGCAGGTCCGGGTGGACGGCCACCAAACCGACATCGCCGACCAGCAGGCCCGCCCCGGTGTCCGTGCGGAGGAACCGCCGCAGGATCCCCAGGTGCGCCACCGCGTGACCGTCGAGGGTGCCGACGATCCGGGTCTCCGGCCGGGCGCTCGACCAGCTCCGGGCCCCACTGAACTTCGCCGCGCTACGCGGGTAGGCCAAGACGAACAGCTCGGCGAGGCGTTCGTGGGTGTGGTGGGAAACGTCGGTCTCCCACAGTCGGCTCCACATGATCATGGATGTGTTCTACCTCCGACCCGGCATGACAGCGCGGGCCCGGCGACA
>NZ_JBOHGC010000260.1:0-1134 GCF_050699995.1 Actinokineospora sp.
TGCTGCCGCAGTGCGACCAGGCACCCTGCGGGAAGCACAGGGTCTCGTGCACCGGCGGGGTGCGCGAGGTGGGCGGCGCCGTGCCCGTGTCGGTCGGCGTGAAGTTGCAGTAGGCACCGCCGAACACGCTCCAGGCGCGCACCGTGTGGTCATAGACGTTCTGGAACGGCACCAGCCTGTCCCAGATGCCCCACTCGTCGATGTTGTTGTCGATGTTCTGGTCCACCTGGAGCTGAACGTCGCCGCAGTCGTCGCACTGGCCGACGGCGGCCGAGTGGCCGTTGCAGTCCATCAGGTCGGCGATGTGGAAGAACGACAGCTCGAGATCGCCGGCCTGCGGGAACACCGCCAGGTTGATCGGCGCCGTGACGAAGGCCTGCAGGGTGCGGAAGTGCGTCGTGTCCCCGGCCAGCGCGTCGGTGAGGTCGAAGTGCGCCCCCATGTGGAGGGAGTTGTCGCCGGAGAACGTCCGGCTGCCGTCCGTCGGCGTGCCGAAGCTGCACCCGCCGACGCAGGCACCGCTCTCAAGGTTCGGGCAGGTGGCCACCCCCGGCGGGCAGTGGAAGTGCCAGTCCATCGGGAACTCGGGATCGAGGATGCACCCGACGTTGCCGGTCTGGACGTCGTCGTAGCCGCCGCAGGCCACCGCCGCCACCACGTTCGTGCCGACGCCCGTGTCGCTGCCCCGCAGGTATTCGCCGTGCGGGCTCGCGGCGTCGAAGGTGCCGGGCCCGGTCTCGCGCAGGAAGGTGTCGGCCAGGGTGAACAGGCCGTCAGCGTTCTTGTCGACGTCGAAGTTCTCGAAAATGCGGCCGTCGTCCGCGGTCCCGGCGATGCCGTCCGGCCCGAGCGTGTAGACCTGGGTCACCGGCGGCAGCTCGAGGTCGGACAGCAGGTTGAAGCAGGTCGGGGCCGCCACGCCGAGGGTCTCGTTCGAGGTCACCGTCAGGCAGAGGGTCGATCGAGCCGGGCTCGCCGCGGACACCGTCTGCAGGGTGTCGCTGGACCGGAAGGTGAACCCCGGCTGCAGCGCATCCAGGCTGCCGAGGGTCAGGGTCGCGCCCGCGGCGGCGCTGCCGACGACGAGGGACGGGGCGGTGATGCAGGCGACGTCGGGATCGCTCGAGGTCAGGA
>NZ_JBOHGC010000261.1:0-20425 GCF_050699995.1 Actinokineospora sp.
CGCCCGAATACACCCGGTATGAGTGGCGATCCGTCCGCACCGCCAGGAACCACCCCGATCACGGCTGGCGCGCACCCGCACTGCGAGACAGGCGCTAGAGCGCCGCGTCCGGCTTCGCCACGTGGTCGGCGAGCACCGCGCGCAGGTCGTCGAGCATGGCGAGCATCGTGCTTTCCCGCAGCAGGTTGCTGTTGAACCCGAGGGTGCCCACGAGGTCGCCTTCGGGGGCCACGCCGAGCTGCAGCAGGGCGCCGTCGGGGATGTCGCCGCCGACCTCCTGCGACATCACGCGGCGGCGGAAGGCGCTGTAGCGCAGTTCGCCGGTGGTGGTGTCGGCGACGAACGGCGAGCCGATGACCTGGAACGCCGTGCCCGCGTCGGTGTTCGTCATGACCGACGCCATCAGCTCCGGCGCCTCGGCCATGATCTGTCCGAACGGGATGTCGTGCTTGTACGCCTCCAGGCAGGTGGCGCGGGTCCGCTTGACCACCTCGCGGAAGTTGGCGCAGCCCGAGAGATCCGTGCGCAGCGGCACGAAGTTGAAGAACGAGCCCACGGTGTGGTGGAACCGGGCGTCGCCGCGACCCGCGGTGAACGTCGCCACCGTGATGTCGGTCGACCCCGAAGCCTTGTGCAGCATCACCTTGTACGCGGCCAGCAGCACCATGAACGGCGTGCACCGCAGCTCGCGCGCCAGTGTGGCCACCGGCGCGGTCAGCTCCTTCTCGATCAGGAACCGGTGCCACGACGTGATCTTGGGCAGTCCCTCGGACCGCGGGATGTCCAGGGGCGTCGGCGTGAGCCGCGCGCCCGTGAGCTTCGTCCGCCAGTACGCGCGGGCCGCGTTGACCGCGGGGGAGTCCGCCTTGGCCAGTTCCTTCGCCGAGAACTCCCGGTACTGGGCCATCTCCGGCAGATCGGGCTCCTGCCCGGTCTTGCGGGCGATGTAGAACGCGGCGACATCGCGCATGATCAGCTGCAGCGACCACTCGTCGACCGCGCTGTGGTGGGCGCTGAACACCAGCGCGGAGTCCGTGTCGTCGAACTGGCCCAGGACCGCGCGGATCAGCGGCAACTCGCGTGCGGTGTGCTTGGCGGCCTCGCCGTCGCAGAGCATCTGCTCGACGCGGCGCTCGCGGTCCTCCGGTGCGACGTCACGCAGGTCGAGCACCGTCAGTTCCGGCACGCTGGGCGGGTCGATCCGCTGGTAGCGCTCCTCGCCGTTGTTGACGATCAGCGTCCGCAGCGTCTCGTGCCGGGCCACCAGGTCGCCGAGGGCCGCCCGCAGCGTCTCCACGTCCACCGCGCCGCTCAGCCGCCACCCGGTGACGATGTTGTAGGCGGATCCGAACGGGCCGTTGTCGGTGCCGTCGTCGAAATTGCAGAGGAACTCCTGGTTGAACGACAGCGGGACCCGGTCTGCCTGGTCGCTCGGATGCGCGATTTCGGAGATGCTCATGGCTTCGACAGCCTCCTTCTCAGCGTTCGGCGGCATACTGAAACGAACGGTATCGCCGGGCCTGAGCAGGAAGTTCTCCGTGAATGCCGAATCGGCCGCTGTCTACTTCAGGTCGCGGCCCAGCCGCAGCGCGTCCGAGCTGACCCGCTTCATCTCGTTGCGGTGCGCCTCGGGATCGGGGTCCTTCGCCGCGGTGTCGCTCTCGACGATCACCACGTCGCGTTCGTGCCTGGCCGCGGCGAACCCGCCCCTGCTGAGCCGGTCGAGCCCGGGCGCGGTGGCGGCGCGGTCGCGCACGATGTCGGCGACGCTGCCGGTGTCGTCCTTGCGCACCAGTTCGAACAGGGCCGTGGCGTCCGCGTCGGACCGCATGCGCACGACGGCGATGGAACTGTAGGCGATCCGGCCGTCGCTCAGGGTCGTGGTGAACAGGGCCCGGGTCAGTTGCTGGCAGACGGTCGTGGCCAGGAAGCGCTTGGTCTGGCCGTAGGCGTGGTCCGCGCAGTCGCTGTCGAGGACGGCGGCCGCGGGCTGGGCCGCGCGGGTGAAGGTGAACTCATGCTGGGCGACGGGCGCGGGCGGCGCGGGCTCGGTGTCGATCAGCGCCCAGACACCGAGGCCGACCAGGGCGGCGACGACCACGGCGGCGGCGATCTTGACGACCGTGGCGCTGCTCGGGCCGCTGCGTTGGGGCGGTGGCGCCGGTGGTTCCTCGCGGCGCAATGACTCCGGCAGCACGTCGGGCAGTGCGCTCAGGATCAGCGAAGGGGTGCGTGAGTCATCGAGGGGGCGGGGCGGGAACGTCGGCGTCGCCCGGCGCCCGGATGAGGATTCGGGGAATGACACCACCCCAACCTATCGGCAATAGGTGTGTGTGGACTGTGATCTATTCGAGATTGTCGGGCGAGCATGCGAACATATGTTCGTGTCGAGCCGCGCGACGATCCTCCATGCCGACCTGGACGCGTTCTACGCGTCGGTCGAGCAGCGTGACAAGCCGTGGCTGCGCGGTCGCCCGGTGATCGTCGGCGGCGGGGTGGTGCTGGCGGCCAGCTACGAGGCGAAGGCCTTCGGCATCCGCACCGCCATGGGCGGCGCCGAAGCGCGGCGGCTGTGCCCGCGGGCCATCGTGGTGCCGCCGCGCATGTCGGCGTACTCCGAGGCGAGCAAGGCGGTCTTCGAGGTCTTCCGGGACACGACGCCGCTGGTCGAGGGCATCTCCATCGACGAGGCCTTCCTCGACGTCGCCGGCCTCTGGCGGATCGCGGGCACACCCGCCGAGATCGCCACCCGCTTGCGCGCCGACGTCCTGCGCCGGGTCGGCCTGCCGATCACCGTGGGGGTGGCCCGCACCAAGTTCCTCGCCAAGGTCGCGAGCGCGGTGGCCAAACCGGACGGCCTGCTGGTCGTCGACCCGGAGGGTGAGCCGGCGTTTCTGCACCCGCTGCCGGTCGAGCGGCTGTGGGGCGTGGGCAAGGTGACGGCCCGCAAGCTGCACGAACTGGGCCTGACCACGGTCGGCGAGGTGGCCGATTTATCGGAGTCCGCCCTGATGTCCATTCTCGGCCGCGCCTCCGGCCGACACCTGCACGCGCTGGCCCACAACCGCGACCCGCGCCGCATCCGGGTCGGCGTCCGCCGCCGCTCGATCGGCTCCCAGCGCGCCCTCGGCCGCAGACCGAGAACCCACGCCGACCTCGACGCCACCGTGGTCGCCATCGCCGACCGCCTGGCCAGACGCCTCCGCGACGGCAAACGCGTCTGCCGAACCGTCACCCTGCGCCTCAGGTTCGACGACTACACCAGGGCCACCCGCTCCCACACCCTCGCCCAGGCCACCGACGACACAGCCCAGATCATGGCGGCGGGGAGAACCCTCTTACGCACCGCGATGCCGATGATCCACGATCAAGGAATCACCCTGATCGGCCTGACCCTGGCCAATCTGAGCAAAGACAGCGCGGTGCAACTGGCCTTCTCCTTCGAGGCGTCGGACACCTCGGAACTCGACGTCACCATCGACGGCTTGCGCGACCGATTCGGCTCGGTGGCGGTCACCAGGGCGGTGCTACTCGGCCGAGACCCCGGCGTCTCGGCGCCATTGCTGCCCGACTGACCCGGCCGCCCAGTGGACCTGGCCTCGTTTTGTGGCTACATTTGAGATGGGAGATGTGGCTACAGGAGGTCGGCGTGGAGGTTGGTGTGCGGTCATTGCGCGACGGGCTGAGCCGACACCTGGCGGTGGTGCGTCGCGGCGGTACTGTGACTGTTACCGATCACGGTCAGGTGATCGCCCGAATCGTGCCCGCGGGCGCTCCGACGGCGTTGGAGCGACTCGTCGCGGAAGGCAGAGTGCAACGCGCGAAGCGCCCTAAGCGCGCCGCTCCGAAACCGGTGCCCGCCGAAGGTCTCGTGAGTGACCTTGTCGCAGAGCAGCGCCGTTGATCGTCTATTTCGACACGTCAGCGTTTGTCCCGTTGTTGGTCGCCGAGCCGAGCAGTGAATTCTGCGGCAGGCTCTGGGACGAGGCGGACACGGTAGTCACCAGTCGATTGCTTCATGTGGAGACCGCCGCGGCTCTGGCCCAAGCGTTGCGACTCGACCGTCTGACCGTCCGAAGCCATCAGTCAGCATTGCGTGGATTGCGGCGGCTGTGGGCGGAGATGGACCTCGTCGAGGCCGACGAGGATGTCGTTGGCCGGGCCGCTGAGCTTGCCCACTCGTGTTCGTTGCGCGGTTATGACGCTTTGCATTGCGCGTCCGCCGAGCGGCTCGACGGCAGCGATCTGGTAGTGGCCAGCGGCGACCGCAAGTTGCTGGACGCTTGCGGGTCGATCGGACTGACTACAGCGGATGTCAACAGGCAGTAGTCCTGGCAAACGAAACCGGGGCCCGCTCGAAAGCGGACCCCGGCTCAAGAGAACCAACCTACTTCGTCGGGAACACCCGCACGGTCATCGTGCTGTCCTGCTGCGAAAGCACCCGAATACCCACACCCACCGCGGGCAGCTTGACGCCCGCCGTCGGCTGCCGCGGCGACCAGAACGGGCGCCGGTCGTCGAACAGCGGCTGGGCCGCCTTGCCGCGCACGTAGCTCGGCTTGCCCTGTGCGTACAGGGTGAACGAGTCGGACTTCTGCAGCGAGAACGGCGCGTCGTAGCCCGCCACGCGGGGACGCCAGGCGGCGCCCTGCAGGTTGTAGATCGGGTCCGGGTTGGCGTCGACGACCAGCATCAGGCCCTCACCGGGGTGCGCGCTGGTGTTGTTGTCGACCTGCGAAGTGTCCCAGTAGGACACGAGCAGACCGTTCTGGTACGGGAACCGGGTCGCCCAGTTGGGCTTGTCGGTGTGGCCGTAGTCGTACGGGCCGACCCGCAGGTAGCGGTCGTACGAGGTGTACGCCCGGTAGCTTGCGATGTAGAAGTTGTCGTAGAACTTCGATTCCTTGCCGGTGGTGACCCGGAAACCGTTGGCGGTCCAGCCGTTGTCGCCTGCCTCCGCGCCGTCGGCGAAGATCTCCGCGCCGTCGGCGGTGATGGAGATCTGGTCGGCGCGGAAGCCGTCCATGATCAGGCCGCCGTCGGTCTGGTAGCGGAACCGCAGCTGCGCGGTCTTGCCCGCCAGGGAGTTCAGCGGCACCGACACGTCGACCCAGCGGCCGCCGGTGACGTTGGTGATGGCCGGCTGGCCGACCGCGCTGCGGGTGAACGGCTTGCCGTCGGCGACGCCGTCGAGCGCCGTCCAGCTGGCTCCGCCGTCGACCGAGGCCTCGACGTAGAGGAAGTCGCAGTCGCAGTCCTCGATGTCGTAGAGCGCCTTGAGCTTGAGCTCCGCGGCCGACTTGCCGGTCAGGTCGACCGTGCGGGTCAGGGTGTTCGACAGGTTGTCGCCGCGCTCGCTCCACCACATGTTGGCGCCCTCGGTCGGGGTGCCCAGCAGCGTGGTCTTCTCCTTGTCCGGCAGCACAACGACCAGACCCTGTGCGTCGTTGGTGTTGTAGGCGTGCGGGCCGAGCTTGAGCTTGGTGTCCTGGCCCGCGACCACGGTCTCGTAGTCCAGCCAGCCCAGCTGCAGCTTGTCCCAGGCGGAGAAGTCGTTGGCGCGCAAGCCGATCGGCTCGTTGGTGGCCGAGACGCGGCTCTGCGCCATCAGCGACCACCAGTTGACGCCGTTCTCCTTGCCGCCGCCGGGGCCGACCGTGTCGTAGTGGTCGGGCAGGCCGAGGTCGTGGCCGTACTCGTGCGCGAACACGCCGAGGCCGCCGTTCTCCGGCTGCATCGTGTAGTCGCCGACCCACAGGCCGGTGTCACCGATCTGGGTGCCGCCCAGCGGGTTGCCCGCGGGGCCGCTGGTGGTGCTGAAGAACGCGTACCAGCGGTGCGCCCAGATGGCGTCCTCGCCCTGCGCGGGGTCCGCGTCGGACTGGTCGCCGCCGGCGTGCACGATCTGGAAGTGGTCGATGTAGCCGTCGCGCTCGTTGAAGTCGCCGTCGTGGTCGTGGTCGTAGCGGTCCCACGTGTCGAACTCGGCGAGTTCGGTGCGGATCTGCACGGGGGTGGCGCCCGCGGCCTGGCGGTCGGCGACCCACTGGGTCACCGCGTCGGACACCAGGTTCCAGCTGTTGCCGCAGATCCGGCCGCCGCACGGGAAGCCGTTGGAGCGGCCGTAGCGGGCCTCGTTGTACTTGACCTTGACCCAGTCGGTGACGGTGCCGTCGACCGAGTACCGGCCGGAGGACTGCCGCTCATAGAAGTTCTTGACCGACTCGACGCCCTCGGCGTGCGAGAAATAGAGGTCCTGGAAGTGCTCGCGCGAGTAATCGGGCTGCCAGATCGTCTTGTTGTCCACCGCGCGGTTGGGCTCGGCGATCTGGTTGTGCCGCGGCCCGTCGAAACGCGTGGGGCCCGCGGTGTTCGGGTCGGTGTCCTTGTCCGGGAAGTCCGGGTGGCGCTCGTCGCCGAATTCGGCGAGAACGACGAAGATCTTGTCCGTCTTCTCGCGGGCCAGTTCGACGTACTGGGCCGGGGTCTCGACCTGCGTGGTCGTCCGACCAGCCGTCCGGTTGATTTTGGTGGAGCCGTCGCTGACCTTGACGACCGTGCTGGCACCACGCTTCTCAGCGGTGGCCTCGCCCTTGAGGACCTTGGTCAGGCCCTCCTGGCGCATGGCCCTGCGCTTGCTCTCCGCGGGGGAGACCAGCTCGTCCGGCGCGTTCTCGACCGCCGCGGCCGGGCCCGCGGCGGGCGCGGGCGCCGCGGTCGCCGAAGTCACCCCCGGCATGAAACTGATTCCCGCGACCGCCGCGACCGCGACGACCATTCTGCGACGCACGCGTCCTCCTGATTGGCTTCAAACAACGTTTGTAGAAGCCGCAACGTAGGCGAGAACGCATGGGTCGGTTATTACGAATTGAATACGTGCAGGGGTTTCGGGCCATATCAATCACCTATAGCTTCGAGTGATGGACCGAATAGCGTAGTACGAATGTCGGAAATCGATTCCGGTGCTGATCCGAATCGGCGAACGCGACTGGTTCGCACAATTCGGACATGGCCGATTCCAGCCGTGGCGTGATTACCGGCCGATGATGTCGCCTTCGCCGACCCGCCACAGGGACTGGTGCTCGGCGTCCGGGCCGGCCAACACGAACAGGGCGTCGCCGATGGTCGCCGCGGCGGTCACCACACCGGTCGGGCCTTGCGCGGACAGCACCGTCCAGCTCCCGCTGTCCGCCCGGGCGATCTTGACCTGCCCGCCGTCGGACACGACTTGGACCACACGCAGCCCGATTTCCACGGGCGCGGGCAGTGGGTCTTTGTCGCCGACCGCGATCGGGGGAGCCCCGGGCACGCGTGTCCAGGTCCCGTCGATCAGCCGCCACACGGCGAGCTTCCCGTCGACCTGGCCCGCGACCGCGCACGTGCTTGCCTGGCAGGCCAAGGAGATCGCGCTCGCCGTGGCACCCGTGTCGGGCAGTGTGGTCTTGGTCCACCCGTCGACACCGGACGTCGAACGCCACACCACCGGCGTCAGCCGGTCGTCGGCGAGTTGCCAGCCCGCCACGAGAACACCCTGGCCCAGCGCGGAAGCCGCCATCGGGAAGCCCAGTGCCGCCTGGGTGCTCTCCAGGGCCGTCCCCGCCGAACTCCGCCGCGTCCACGTGTCGCCCTCGGCCGTCCACGTCGCGACGTCGAGCCCGACCTGCTCGCTGTTCCACGAGCCGACAAGCGCGGGTCCGGCGGGCGTGATCACCGCCGCGGTCAGGTCTCCCGCGCCGTAGCCGCCGAAAGTGCTGAAACCCTGCGGCTTCTCGACGACACCGGACGCGGACCCGTCCCACACGCTCCACCGCACATTGCCGTGCGCCCCACCGCGTTCGCCGCCGACCGCCACGATCCGGCCCCCGTCGACGTCGATCGACTTCCAGGTCGCCAGCAGGCCGTACGGGCTGGCTCCGCGAACGGGAATCTCGGTGAGCGCGCCGTCCGCGGTCCGGCGCAGCAGACCCGGCTTGGTCGCCTGGTCGTCCCGGCGCACTCCGATCACCAGCGCGTCGCCGTCCACGGTGAGCGCGATCGGCGTGGCGGACAGGTCGACCTTGGTGAACACGACCGTCTTCGCCTGCGCGGGCGACGAGCACCCCCCGAAGAGCAGAGCCGAGATCATCACGAGTCGCGCCGCGCGTCCGCCCATGTCCGGCAGTATCCCGGTTCCGGCCGGCGAATCAAGCGATCATGGGATGGTGGACCGTATGCGGGAACCCTTGTCCATCGCCGTGGCCCAGCCGCGCTACGTCGCCCGCGACGTCGAAGCCAACGCCGCCATCCACGCGCGGTCGTGGCCACGTCGGACACCAGGGTCGTCGACTTCCCGGAACTCTCGCTGCCGCGCATATCGCGACTCTGGCCGTCGATGGGACCGGCGCCGATCCGCGAGAGTCGAGGTTAATCCCGCGGAGGCGGCACCGCGGCGGTTACCAGTGCCCGGGTTTGGTCGATGATGTCCAGCCGGTTCTGTTCGAACACCGGGTCGCTGATCTCCGTGGTGTTTCCCGGGCCGAACACGAGCACCGGCGTGTGCAGGTGCCCGCCGGGCATCCGCAGGCCGAGGGCGTCGCGCAGCAGAGTCGTGCGGTACGCGATCTCGTTGGACAGGTAGTTGCCGCCGCTGCCCGCTCGGGCGACCGAACCCGGGGTCGGGCCGTTCGGCTGGAAGACCGGGGCGGTCTCGCCCGCCGGGATCTCGGTCACGCTCGGGTTGATGTGCACGGGGAACCGCCCGGGCGGCGCCGCGGCCATGTCGGCGGCGGGCAGTGTGCTCGGCACGAACTCCGGCGCGGGCGTCACGGTCGGCACGTGCGCGGGGACCGGGACGACGCCGGTGTAGGAGATGTTGTCGTTGTCGGGGAATCCGCCCCGCCAGCGGCCGTTGTAGCCCTCGATGTCGAACCGGCCCGGCCTGCCCTGGCTCACGGTGACGAACATGTCCGCCCGCGCCGGGCCTTCTTGCAGGTGGGGCAGGAACGTGTCCTCCACCGTGCCCTGCTCGAATGGCCGCCACAGCACCGGGAAGATCGCCGTCTCGATCCGGGCGGGGCCGTTCGGCGTGCGCACGATGGTGCCGTCCAGGGCCAGCGCGGCGGCGCCGGATGGGTTGCTGCGGCGGATGTCCGCGTCGAGGATGAACGGGTCGAACCCGCTGACGACGATCCGCCGGATCCCGTCGCCCGCAGGCAGCCGCAGCGTGTCCTGTCCGCGGGAGGCTCGGTCGAACCTCAGGATCAGCGCCGCACGTTCGCTCGCGTCGAGGCCGCCCGCCGGTGTCCACTGGCGCAGCAGGCTGGTGAACCGCAGGCGCGCCCAGTAGAGCGGGCGGTCGTCGGTGACGGACAGGCCGTCGGTCGGCACGGGGGACTGCGCCCTGGCCACGGCGGCGTTCCACAGCGTCTTCCCGCTCGCCGAGGCCAGCACGGTCGCCGACGGCGCGCCCGGGAGCGCGCACAGCGCGGCGCTGAAGGTCGTCGCGTACCGGTCGAAACCGCTGCGGCGCAAGATGTCCTGCGGGATCGGCCGGGTCAGCCGGTTCTCCTCGACGGTCAACGGGACGGTCGGGTCGTAGCAGTCACGCCGGTCCTCGGCGACCGCCAGTGGCGCGCCCGCCAGCAGTGCCGCGATCACGACGGCCCCGGCCAACACCTTGCTGATCACATCTTCCCCCAAACAGGTCGAGGAGTCGGCGCCGCGCCGAACCGTCAACCATCCTGGTGGAGGAATCCGGGTCGTCCCCTATAGCGAGTTGGGTATCAATCGCCGCTATACCGAGAATAGGGGTCAGCGTCGCCGCAGCGCGTCGAGCGTGACCGCGACCAGTCGGCGCGCCGCAGCCTTCGTGGGCGCCTCGGTCGCGGCGTCGAGGGCGTGCAGGCAGAACGACGCGAGTTCGTCGGGGGAGACGTCCTCCCGCACGCTCCCGTGCGCGGCGCGCAGCAGGTCGGCGATCATGGCCCGCAGCTGGGCGTGGCCGCTCGCGACCCGCGCGCCCGCGTGCAGGAACTCCGCGAACTCGGCGCCGTGCGGGTGGCGGCCGTGCAGCGACCGGTGGTGGTTGATCACGGCGTAGGCGTCGAGGACCGCGGCGAGCCGGTCGCCCGGGTTTTCGCCCGCCCCGTCGCGGATGGCCGCCAGGTGCGCCAGGTGGTCGGCGACCTGCCGTTCGTGCCAGGCGAGCACGATCGATTCGACGCTCGGGAAGTACTTGTACAGCGTGGCCCGGCCGATCCCGGTCTCCTTGGCGACCCGCGACATCGTCACGCCCGCCAAGCCGTGCCTCGCCACCAACGCGGCCGTGGTGTCCAGCGTCGCGTCGCGCACCGTGCGGCGGTGCTCCTCGATCGTCTCGCTCCACAGTTTCGGCACTTGGTCATCATACGTTTCGCCGCTGCCGATACAAGATGACTTGACAGCGACAGAGTGTCTCGCAAAACTTGGACCATGGCACACGAACCGGATGACCACCCGCCGGGCGTCCCGCGCTGGGTGAAGGTCTCGCTCATCGCGGTGGGCGCCCTCATCGCGCTGCTGGTCATCCTCATGGCGACGGGAGTCCTCGGCGGCGACCACGGGCCCGGCAGACACGTCTCCAGCGCGGCGGTGCTCGGATGAGGATGGGCCAGCGGACGCGGAAGTTCGCGCTCACCCTGCACGTCGTCGCGTCGGTCGGGTGGCTGGGCGCGGTCGCGGCCTACCTGGTGCTCGCCATCGCGGCCCTGCGCAGCGAGGACGCAGCCTTGGTGCGCGGCGCGTATCCGCTGATGGAGCTGGTGATGTGGGTGGCCGTGGTGCCGTTGAGCCTTGGCTCGCTGCTCACGGGCTTGGTGTCGGCGCTGGGCGGGCCGTGGGGGCTGGTGCGGCACTACTGGGTGCTGTTCAAACTGGTGCTCAACCTCGTCGCCACCACCCTGCTTTTGCTGTACACCAGGTCAATCGGCCACTTCGCCGACCTCGCGCCGACTGTGCCGGATATCGGTGTCCTCCGCGATTCCACCCACGTCCTGCACTCGGTGCTCGCGTTGCTGGTGCTGCTCGCCGCGACCGTGCTGGCCGTGTTCAAGCCCCGCGGCGTAACCGGCCGGGGGGCTCGTGCGGAGTGCCCCCGCAGCCACTGACTGTGGCGGCGAGAGCGATCACGGCGAAGGTAATCCCGACTTTGCTCATGTCCGCACTCCAAGACCGCGCTGCCAGCGACGTTGATCGAATTGTCGCCGCTCACCGGGCCCGCGCTTTGGGAACGATGGGCGGTTCCATCGACGACCCGCACGCCCGTACCCTGGCGGGGTGTCCGCGGCGAAGATCAATCGAGCCCGGCGAGTGTCACTCGCCGGGCTGATGGTCGCCCTCCTGCTCGCCGCCGTGGCAACCCTGGGCTTGCACTGCACAGCGGGCGCCGCCGAGACAGCGACCCCCCTCGCGACGGCGGACGTCGGCGGACACGCCGCCCACCGCGGCGGTAGCGCACCGATGGCACACCACCCGATCACCGATCCGGGTATCCACCCCGGTTCACCTGCGGAGTCAGGCTTACGCGGGCTCATCGCCCTCTGTGTCTCCGTGGCGGTCGCCGTCCTCCTGGCGATGGTCCGCCTGGGCAGGCCCAACGCCGTCGAGGTCCGGGCCCCGGCGGGCAGGCTCCCGGCCGCGCTGCGGCGGCTCGCGTGGCCCAGTCCTGATCCGGTTCGCCTCTGCGTGCTGCGGACGTAGAAGAGGTCCGTCCGAAACCCCTGTTCGGACCGCCGACCTCGACTCTCCGCACGCACTCGAAAGGCACTTTCCGTGGACCTTCTCGCTGTACTCCTCACCGGCCTGCTGGCAGGCGGGATCTCCTGCGCCGCCGTCCAAGGCGGCCTCCTCGCCGGACTTGTCTCCCGGCAGCGCCCCGACGACCAAGCCCCACCCGCGGGCCAGACCGCCCTCGCCCGCCTCGGTGACGACCTCACTCCTGTCGGCGGCTTCATGGCGGGCAAACTGCTCTCCCACACCCTGCTCGGCGCCCTGCTCGGCGCGGTCGGCGGTGCTGTCCAGCTCTCGCTCGGCGCCCGGATCACCCTGCAGTTCGTCGCCGGCGCCCTGATCATCGTCTTCGGGCTCGCCCAGCTCGGGGTGCCCGGGTTCCGGCGCATCGTCATCATGCCGCCGCTGCCCTGGATGCGCATGGTCCGCAACCAGTCCCGCTCGCAGGCCGCCTTCGCGCCCGCGGTCCTCGGGTTCGCCACCGTCGTCATCCCGTGCGGGGTGACGCTCTCGGTCGAGGCACTGGCCCTCGCTTCCGGCTCGGCACTGGCGGGTGCCGCGACGATGGCCGTCTTCGTGCTCGGCACCGGCCCGCTGTTCGCCGTCCTCGGCTACGCCGCCCGCAAGGCGGCCACCGCCTGGCGCGGCAGGCTGGCCATCGCCACCGGGGTCGTGCTGCTGCTGACCGGCCTGTACACCGTCAACGGCGGGCTGGAACTGGCCGGGTCGCCGCTGGCCGCGAGCAGGCTGATGAGCGCCGAAGTCGACCAGACGCGACCACCATCGAAGCGGGCACCCAGGTCGTCGAGATCATCGCCGTCACCGGCGCCTACCGCCCGCCCAACGTCGCCGCGCGGGCGGGCCTCCCGACGACCCTGCTGGTGCGTTCGCAGAACGCGAAGGGCTGCGTCCGGGCGCTGGTGGTGCCCTCGCGCGGCATCGAGCAGACGCTGCCGGTGACCGGCGAGACCCGCATCGACCTCGGTGTTCTCGAACCCGGCACCCTGGAGTACTCGTGCTCGATGGGGATGTACACCGGGGTCATCACCGTCACCTGAGCACGCTCAGTGGTAGGCGTGCACCACGGCGTGGCCGAGGCCGCGGCCGATCATCCACCGGTTGATCGGCCAGGTCACGACGAACGCCACGCCCAGGGCGAACGCGAGCGCGCCCCAGAACAGGAAGCTGCTCAAACCCGCCTCCATGGCACCCGGCACGGCCACCATGATGCCGTTGTCGACCAGCTCCATCACCGCGATGGACAGGGTGTCGGCGGCGAGCGCGACCTTGACGGCCTGCTTGAACGTGACCCCCGCGCGGAGCACGCCGCGCATGGTCAGCGCATAGCCGAAGAAGAAGGCGAGGACGACGGCGAGCGCGATCGTGGCGACGTTTCCCCAGCCCAGCGCGGTGCCGATCACCATGCCTAGCACCTCGCCGATGGCGCAGCCGGTGAGGCAGTGCAGGGTGGCCGACGCGGCCATCCGCCAGGACACGGGGCCGTGGCCCACGGTGCGGTGGTCCATGGCGCTGTGGTCGTGCGAACCCGCGTGCTGATGTTCTTCGCTGGACACCGGAAGCCTCCTGAACTCGTTGTGCATACCCTTGGGGGGTATCCGTAACCTAACACCGTCGCCGATGGACGGCAAGCTTGTCTTCGATACCCCCTAGGGGTATAGTTGCGTCCAGTTCAACCCGAAGGAGAGTGCCCCCATGTCCGAGTCCACCACCTACACCGTGACTGGGATGACCTGTGGCCACTGTGTCCAGTCCGTCCGGGACGAAGTCGGCCGCATCGACGGTGTCACGTCGGTCAAGGTCGACCTTCCGACCGGCGCGGTCACCGTGGAAAGCATCCGCGACCTCGCCGAAGCCGAGGTGCGCGCAGCAGTCGAGGAAGCCGGGTACGAACTCACCGCCTAGACCGGCGGCACGTCAGAAAGCAGAGACATGAAGACTCCAGCGAAGCTCACCGCCTACGGTGCGGCGCTCGTCCTGGTCGCCGCGGGCGCCGGGGCGGTCGGCACCGCTGTCGGTCCCTTCTCCGCCGAGCCCGCCGCGCGGGCCGAGGCGCACGGGGAGACCCACGGCGACACTGTCCCGGCGAGCACGCGGAACGACCTGCCCGAGGGCCTGTCGTCGTCCAGGGGCGGATACACCTCCACGCCCACCCACGCGACGCTGCCCGCGGGTCCCGACCAGCCTTTCTCCTTTCGGATCACCAAAGCCGGGGGACAAGCCGTCACCGCGTTCGACCTCGAGCACGAGAAACGGCTGCACCTCATCGTGGTGCGCCGCGACACCTCGGGCTTCCAGCACGTCCACCCGGAGATGGCCCCGGACGGGACCTGGACGGTGTGGCTGAACTTGGCCGAAGCGGGCAGCTACCGGGCGTTCGCCGACTTCGCGCCCGCCGTTGGTGGAGGGATGACCCTCGGCGTCGATCTCGCCGTGCCCGGCCCGGTCGAGCCGGTCGCCCACCCGGAATCGCGGGTGGCCACAGTGGACGGTTACGAAGTGCGCCTCGCCGGCGAACTGGTGGCGGGCTCGTCCTCGAAGGTGACTCTGTCGGTGACCAAGGACGGCAAGCCGGTAGCCGACCTGCAGCCCTACCTTGGCGCGTATGGGCACGTGGTCGCGCTCCGCGAAGGCGACCTCGCGTACCTGCACGTGCACCCGGAGGGCGCGCCCGGCGACGGCAGGACCCAGCCGGGACCGGAAGTCGTGTTCTTCGCCGAGGTGCCGACCACCGCGACGTACCGCCTGTTCCTCGACTTCCAGCATGAGGGCACGGTGCGCACAGCCGCGTTCACCGTGTCCACTGTGTCCACTGTGTCGACTTCGGACGCGCCCGGCCACGGCCACCCCTGACGCACGAGAGCGGTGCGTCCTCCGGGGCGGCGGCCTGCACCTGGTCGAGGTGCCGGATCGCGGTGTCGCGGGCAATCGCCAGCCAGCTCAGGGCGACCCATGCGTCGGCGGTCAGGTAGGCCATGTCCCCTGCCCGGTCGATGAGCTGGGCCCCGTCCTGCTCCAGCGTCGCCCACCGCCCGCCCGCCGCGTCCAGCCGCAGCTTGGTGCCGGTGGCCAGCATCGAAAGGAACGGCACGTCGGTGTCGGAGAGCAGCTCGCCGCCGGTGGTCAGCAGCTCCCGCGCCCGGTCGTGGTGGCCGCTCCACGCGGCGGCGTCGGCGAGGTTGATGTGGGCTCGGGCGAGCTGCCTGCGGATCTTGACCGACCGGGCGGGCGTGGGCAGTCGCTCCGCGGCCGCCCACGCCGCGGGATCGCCCAGCTGCGCCAGCACCGTCACCTCGTTGGACCGCACCGCCACGAGCCGCTCGTCGTCGATCTGGGACGAGTCCGCGATCCGCAGCGCCTCGGCGAGCCAGCGCAGGTGGTCGCGCACCGGCCTGGTCCCCGTGCTCGGCAGGGTCAGCGCCGCATAGCCGCGGGCGGCCAGGGCGGGCCTGCTGTCCAGGTCGTGCAGGCCATCTCGATCTCGCCTTGGGCGTCCTCGGCCCGGCCGACCTGGTTCATCGGCAGCAAGCCCAGATTGAGGCGCACCTCCCCACGCGACCGAACATTACGTGGGAAATCGCGATTTCGGAAAGCGGAAATTTCCGATGTCAGCCCAATAGGAAGAGACATAAATGGCGTGAATGCGGGGTTTCCGCGTCAAGGCCGACCGCCGCGATCAACGCCGCCGAACGACCCAGGCGGCGATCTGGGCGCGGCTGGTGAACCCGAGCTTCGTCAGGATGTTCCCCACATGCGTGTCGGCGGTCCGCCGGGCGATCACGAGCTTCGCCGCGATGTCGTTGTTGCTCATCCCCTCGGCGACCAACTTCGCGATCTCCGCTTCCCGCTGTGTCAGCGGGGATTCCTCGGCCGGAGCGGGAACAGCCGTGGTGCCCAGAGCGAACCGCCGCCGCTCAGCGGCGGACATCGCCCGTCCTGCCGCGAACGTCTTGTCGAAGCCAGAACCGAGCGCCTTGCGGGCGGAGGCCTCGTGGACCCGGTGCGGCAGTGAGACCGCGGCGTCCGCCGAGGTCCCAAGATCGGCCCACAGTCGCGCCGCGGCACCGAACAGCGTCGCCGCCCGGGTGTGGTCGCCCTGCCGGTCGGCCACCCAGGCCATGCTTTCCAGGTGGAAGGTCTCGCCGAACGTGTTGTCCATGACCAGGTCGGCCGCCAGCCCGTCCCTGGCCGCTTCCGCCGCCCGCTCCACGTCGCCGAAGTCGACCTCGACCATCGTCACGCCGAACATCGCCATGGCCCGGTGGAACTGCTCGCCGTGCGACTCGCAGAGGTCGACCATCCGCTTGAGCGCGGCGCGGGCGCCCTCGATGTCGCCCCCGTACGCGACCGCGACGCCTTGGATGAACAGCGGGTGCAGCTCCCGGCGGACCTCGCCGAGTTCGCGGAAGCCCGTGGCGGCGGCGGTGGCGAGTTCGGCGGTGCGCGGATCCAGTGAGATCAGCGCCTCCAGGCTGCGCACGTATCGCAGGTAGGTCACCAGGAACTTGTCGTCGCCCGCAAGCTTCTCGGCCTCGGCCAGCCGCGCGGCTGCAGTGTCCATATCGGACTGCCACAGCGCGTGCAGCGCGGCCACGCCCAGCGCGAACGTGCGGTCGGGGTGATCCTCAGGGGTCGCCGCCAGGGACCGGTCCAGCCACATCCGCGCCTCGGTGGTGAGTCCGCGCAGGCTCCAGTACTCGTCGAGCCGCGCCGCCATCCGCAGCGCGACCCCGGCTTCCCCCGGCTCGGTGAGGCAGAAGTCCAGCGCGGCCCGCAGGTTGGCGTGGTCGCGCTGCAGCCGCGACACCCAGACGAGCTGCTCGTGGCTCGCCCACTGGGCGTCGGCCCGGGCGGTCAGCCGGTCGAACCAGTCACGGTGTCGCCGCGCCACCCACCGCCGGTCGCGGGACTCGGCCAGCCTCTCCTGCCCGTATTCGCGCAGCGTCTCCAACAGGTGCTCGCAGTTGTCCAGCACGAGCAGCAGCGACCGGTCCCGCAGGTGGTCGACCACGGTGGACGTGACCAGCCTGGCGGACCGGTCGCCAAGCCCGAGCCGATCGGCCACCACGTTCGCCACGAGCCCGGCGTCACGCAGATCGGCCAGCCCGACGAACACGACACCGTCGCGAAACGCCCGCGCGGAGTCCCGCATGACCCGACTCCCCAGCCGCGTCTTGCCCACACCGCCGGGGCCGGTCAGCGTGAGCACCCGCCCGGGCGTCAACAGCCGCCGGGCCTGCGCGCCTTCCTGTCGCCTGCCGATGTAACTGGTCAGCTCGATGGGCAGTGTCCACACCTCACCGGACGCGGGGTCGAGAGCCGCCCAAATCTAGCCGACCGGCCAAGTCGATCGCTCGTTCGAACCATCGCCGATGATCAGGACCTGGGTCATGGTCACCATTGTTGCCTAGATTGGTCGACATGACCGACGCCCAGCGCACCCGCCGGAGCTACGACCTCGTCGCCGACCGCTACGCCGACGAACTCGGCGACGAGCTGCGGCGCAAGCCCCTCGACCGCGCCATGCTGGACGCCTTCGCCGACCTGACCGCCGAGGGTCCCGTCGCCGACATCGGCTGCGGCCCCGCGCACGTCGCCGCCTACCTGGCGCACCGCGGCGTCCCCGTCGTCGGCATGGACCTCTCGCCCGCGATGTGCGCCGCCGCCCGCGGCGTCCCGACGGCCGCCGCCGACATGACCGCGCTGCCTGTCCGCTCCGGGACGCTGGCGGGCCTCGTCTGCCTCTACGCCGTCATCCACCTCGACGCCGACCACCGCGCCGCCGCGTACGCCGAGTTCGCCAGGGTCCTGCGCCCCGGCGGGCACGCGCTGATCGCCTTCCACACCAGCGACGCCGACATCCCCACCGGCGGGTCGAAACACCTCGACGCCTGGTGGGGCCACGAGGTGGACCTGACCTTCCGCTACCTCGACCCAGCCGCCGAGACCGAGGCCCTCGCCGCGGCGGGCCTGCGCATCGTCGCCCGGCTCGACCGCGCTCCGCACGAGGGTGTCGAGCACGCCAGCAACCGCTCTTACCTGTTGGTCGACCACGCCCGCGACCATCGGTAGCCCTGTTCCCCCGCCGTGTTCACCGCGGGTTCAGGGTTGCGCGGTCGAGGCTCGGGCTGAAACCATGACCGGCATGACTGAACGAAAGGGCGCGTTCGCCCTGGCGCTTTGAGCGCCCGCACACGGCGGCGGTACCGCAATGTCCCAGAGAATCCTCGCTCAGCAGTCGAGCTCTGGCAGCTGATAGTCGATCTCCGAACCGAGTGGCTCGGCCACTCGCTGTCCACCGCACGAGCGGATCGCGGCGCCGCTGAGAACGCCATCTCCGGCCTGTACGCCCTGCTTGGCCACGCGCCACCCGAGTTCGTCTGGGTGGGTTCGCCCGCGGCCGCGGCCCGGCTGCTTCCAGAGTCGTCCCCGATGGCCTTCGACGGTCCGCAGCCGCTGGAGAACCGGCTTGCGACACTGGTCGCGGCGATGCGAGAACGCCTGGACCGGCGGATCGGCCGCAACCGGGAGTGGTTCCGGCCGATCGAGCAGGATCCCGTAGCGGCGCTGCGTTCCGGCGTCCCGCTGCGGCGAGTCCTCTCCAGGGAAGTGCATGACACCTTGCGCGGCGTCGTCCGGGGGTCTGTCGCGGGCTTGATACGCCGGACGCTGCCCGAGCGGCTTGGCCTGCTGTGGTGGGGCCAGCACGACACCCACTGGATAGCCCACTACGACGCGCATCGCCGGTTGGCGGGTGTGGACTTCGGCAGCGACACCGCCCAGCTGGAGCTCTGGGCCACCCTCGGCCGCTCTTGTGGCTGGTGGTGGCCCCGCGAGGGTGTCTGCGTGATCGCGGACCGCCCGTCGTCCGTCCACACCGAACCCGAGCTGCGGTTGCACTGCCCGGACGGCCCCGCCGTCACCTTCCGCGACGGCGAGGAAGTCCATGCCTGGCACGGAACCCGAGTCCCCGCCTGGGTGATCGGAACCCCACCGCGGACCGCATCGGCGCCGAACCCAACATCGAAGTCCGCCGCTGCGCCATCGAGCGGCTCGGCTGGGGAACCTACATCGAGCAGGCGGGCCTGACCCTCGTCAGACAGGCCGACGACCCCGGCAACCCCGGCTGCGAACTACGCCTCTACGACCTCCCATGGGGTCCACAGGCGCGACTGCTCCTGGCCATCAACGGCTCCCTCGAACGCGACGGCACCCGCCGTCAGTACGGCCTACGCGTCCCGCCGTGGTTCGACGACCCCATCGACGCCGCGGCTTGGTCCTACGGCCTCACCGGCCCCCAGTACGCCCGGCTCCAGCGCCGGACCTGACCCCTCACAGGTGATCACATGAACCTCGCAGAACTCCTCGACCGCACCAGCCTCGCCGTCCTGGACCACCTGGAACGGGAACTCACCGTCCCGGTGATCGACGGCCTCCAAGCCCAAGGCGACCTGATCGTCATCCCCCTGAACCTGCTCACCACGGTCACCGCACAGCCCTGGGCGCGCTGGAACCCCGTCCCCGCAGGCGGCGTGGAACTGGTCCGTGGCGTCGCGGGCAACAACCCCCACACCCTCGCGGCCGACCCGGGCACGTGTCACTACAACGCCGAAGTCCGAGACCCACTTCGCCTTGGCATCGCGATATTCGAGAACACCGCCCCGGCCTACCTCATCCACCCGGAACACGGTGGCACCGGAATAGCCCCAGGATGCTGGCTCGTCCGCCGCCAACAGGAACGCGGCACCGGCTTCCGCTCCCGCCCAGTCCTGATCGCCGACTGAATTCGCTAAAACAGCAACAGACTTTGCCCCAGTGAGCCGCGGTTGACCACGCCGTCGGTATGCGCACCAAGGAGTCCAGACCCGACGTTCGGTCCGATGTGGACGGACCGGCCCGATGGGCGCTTGCCAGCCTCGCGCTGTCGGCGTTGTTGCCCTCCCTCGGCATCAGCATCGCGAACGTCGCCCTGCCGACGCCGGCGGAGGTCTTCAGCGAGTCCTTCCGGGAAGTCCAGTGGGTCCGCCCACGCGACGGCCAGGATTCGCGCGGCCTGCTCTGGTGTAGGTGGGTACGGGTTCGGTTGCCTCGCGGCCGGTGGCCGGGCGTCGGTGCAGGGGTTGCGGGTCAGCCAGCCCCAGCGGACGGCGCGGCGACATGCTGCGCCGATCAGGAAATGGATTTTGCGGACGGTCGATGGGTGCAGCGGTCGACACGCATGTCCTGGTTCAGCCGGTGAGGTTGCAGTGCTCCCGGCAGCGAAGCAGCCGCGCGTAGCTGTCCTCGAGTACGTCCGGGCCCAGGGCACGGATCGGGATGTGGTCGACCAGCGGCAGAATGTGGGTTCTCGCCAGGCTGGTATACCGCTATCGGTGGATGATCGGGTCGATTCCGGCGTAGACCCGGACCCTCCAGGATCCGCTCGGCAACCGCTCCACACAGCCACGCGGTCCGTCCTGCCGCGAGCGGCCCATCGTCATCGGGCTCAAGACGGTCATGTCACGACTCATTCCTCGGACTCCTCTCATCAGAGGCCGTAGGACACACGCCCGCGCAACGAAAATGACGGTCCACCAGCGGATTCTCACCGCAAGTAGACCGCCATGTCGCTGTGCCCAGCAACCGGCAGATGAAAGACCTCCCGATCAGCCGCAACGCCTGG
>NZ_JBOHGC010000262.1:0-16541 GCF_050699995.1 Actinokineospora sp.
GTCGGGAAGTCGTAGCCCCAGACCTCTTCGAGGATGCGGCCGCGGGTGAGGACCTGCTTGGGGTGCGACAGCAGCAGCTCCAGGAGGGCGAACTCGGTGCGGGTGAGGCTGATCGGCCGCTCGCCCCGGCGCACCTCCCTGGTCATCGGGTCCATCTCGAGGTCGGCGAAGCGCAGCGGCGCGGCCTCCGGCGTGCCGGGCTGCTCGGGCGTGGCCCGCCGCAGCAGGGCGCGCAGCCGGGCCAGCAGCTCTTCGAGCGCGAACGGCTTGGGCAGGTAGTCGTCGGCTCCCGCGTCGAGCCCGGCGACCCGGTCGGACACCAGGTCGCGGGCGGTGAGCACGAGGATCGGCAGGTCGTCGCCGACGCCACGCAGGCGCCTGCAGACCTCCAGGCCGTCGAGCCTGGGCATCATGACGTCCAGGACCATGGCGTCGGGTCGGGTGCCCGCGCCGTCGGCGCCGAGCACTGTCTCGAGGGCCTGCCTGCCGTCGCTGGCGAGGTCCACCTGGTAGCCGTTGAACTGCAGCGACCGCCGTAGTGACTCGCGCACGGCCCGATCGTCGTCGACTACGAGGATGCGCATGTGGTCAGTGTTCCCTGCCCTGCTGAGATGCGCCTGAGAGCTCGCCGGGGCGTGTCCTAAGTGAG
This sequence comes from Actinokineospora sp., assembly GCF_050699995.1. Classification (GTDB taxonomy): domain Bacteria; phylum Actinomycetota; class Actinomycetes; order Mycobacteriales; family Pseudonocardiaceae; genus Actinokineospora. Next base: position 650 of record NZ_JBOHGC010000262.1, read on the forward strand.
TCCGGGCGCGACTGGAGCGTTCCAGCGCCGCCACAGGGCGACGAGCCGGATGACCACCACGAGCGTGGCGCCGACCGCCGTGACCAGCACCGAGGGCAGGCCGAGCCGGGCGCCCGCGACGACCACGATGGCGCCCGCGAGCGCCGCGAGGGCGTAGATCTCCCGACGCAGGACCAGCGGGATCTCGCGGAGCAACAGGTCGCGCATGGCGCCGCCGCCGATTCCGGCGGTCATGCCGATGAGGCAGGCGGTGTAGGCCGGGACGCCCACGGCGAGCGCGGTGGCGGTGCCCGAGACGGTGAACAGGCCGAGCCCGACCGCGTCGGCGAGCAGCACCGCCTTGCGCAGCCGGGCGACCTGCGGGTGGAAGGCGAAGACACCGAGCGCGGTCGCGATGGGCACGACCAGATAAGGCCAGTTCCGCAGGGTCGTCGGCGGGGTGATGCCGAGGAGCACGTCGCGGATGATGCCGCCGCCGAGGGCGGTGGTGAGGCCGAGGACGACGACGCCGAACAGGTCGAGCCGGGCGCGCACGGCGGCCAGCGCGCCGGATGCGGCGAACACCGCGAGGCCGACCAGTTCCAACACGACGATCACCACGAGGGTGCAGGCTACGCCCCACTCGGACGAATGGCGCAACACAGCGGTGACAGTTCCTGAATGCGATTTCATTCCCCGGAAATCAAATAGAACGATGTCCGAAAGCGCCTATTGTCCGCGCCATCCAAGCGTCCATACATTTCCCGACCAACAATGCCGTTCGAGGGGTGCGCATGGGAAACAGACGCAGAAGATCGAGTGGTCGAGCTGCTCGGGCCGGTAGAAGCGGTAGCCGGAGAACTGGTCGACGTCGCTGGGGCTGAGCAGCCCCAGCGAGTCGTAGAGCCGCAGCGCCTTGGGTGACAGCCGCGAGCGTCGGGCGAAATCGCCTATCATCATGCGGTCTTCGTGCATGCCGCCCACCGTCTCTCTTTCCCCAAGGGCAGAGTCAAACTCAGAACGTATCGGCGATCCGTAGTTGGCGCGGGGCGGCGGTGACGGCGTCCAGCATCGGCGCGACCCCTTCCAGCAAACCGGCCCGGCGCAGGGCGTCGGTGGTCGCCGTACCCGCGAACCAGGGACCCAACGCGCGCGCCTGCAGCCGGACCACGCCGGTGCCGCCGGGTTCGATCCGCAGGGCGCCGGACTCGTGGACCAGCCGGTGCCTGCCCGCGTTCCACGGGGCGTGCTCGTCGGTGATCTCAAGGTCGACGGTGAAGTCCGGCAGGTAGTCCGGCCAGCCGCGGGCTTCGACCGCGGCGGCGAGGTCGACCACGCGCAGCATGAACGGCTCGACGAACCGGGGCAGGTGGCGGGGCATCGCGAGCAGCAGGTCATAGACCACCGGGTCGACCAGGCGCAGCGACACCTGCTCGACCATCCCCGCCCAGCTCGACAGCCTGCCGAGCAGGGTCAGGGCGGCCTCGGCGTCGCGGGCGACGAGGTCCCAGACGGTCAGGTCGTTGGCGCCGTGGCGACTCGCGGCGACGTAGCCACGCACGCCGTCCTCGCCGGGGACGACGTCGACGATGTCGAGTTCGAAGATCCGGGAGACCTCGAACGCGGGTTCCGAGCGGTCCAGCATCCCGTCCACTGTGGACCCCAGGTCGAGGTAGAGCCGGTGCAGCTCCGGAAGGTCCGCCTCGACCGCGCGGCGGACCGGAGCGCGGCCGGGCGGCAGTGCGGCGAGCACGGAGATCGGGACCTGGACCCGCTCGGCCGACCCGACCTGCTCCCAGCCGCGACCGCGGTAGAGCGGCGGGGTGGCGGCGAACAGGATCGACAGCGGCTGCCCGGCCTCGCGCATCCCGGCGAGCGCGGCGTCGAGCAGCGCCCCGGCCACCCCGCGGCCACGGGCATGCGGGTCGACGGCGACGGTCGCGATTCCGCCCGCCGGGACCGCGCGGCCGCCGAAGAACTGGCGGTAGGCCCAGATCCGAAGCGTTCCGCAGGTGTCGCCGTCGACGTCGGCGACGAACCCGTGCCAGGCGTCGGACTCCGCGGCCCAGGCGTCGTCGCGCGGGGTGCCGAACGCCAGCTTGCGCATCCGGTGCACCGCGTCGGCGTGCTCCGGCGCGTACGGCCGCACCGTCACCACGTGAAGAAGCCCTGACCCGACTTGCGGCCGAGTTCGCCGCGGGCGACCTTGTCACGCAGCAGCTGCGGCGGGGTGAACCGGTCCCCCAGCTCACGCGCGAGGTGCTCGGCGATGGACAGGCGCACGTCGAGACCGACGAGGTCGGTCAGCCGCAGCGGGCCCATCGGCCAGCCGTACCCCAGGCGCATGCCGGTGTCGATGTCCTCCGGCGAGGCCACGCCCTCCTCGACCATCCGGATCGCCTCCAGGCCCACGCCGACGCCCAGACGCGAGGTGGCGAATCCCGGCGAGTCCCGGACCTCGATCACCGTCTTGCCGAGCGCCTCCGCCCAGCCGCGCACCCGCGCGATGACGTCGGCCGACAGCCCGGCGTGGTGCACCAGCTCGACCAGCGTCTGGACCGGCACGGGGTTGAAGAAGTGCATGCCGATGACCCGCTCGCCGGGCAGCCCGGCGGCCAGCTCGGTGATCGACAGCGACGAGGTGTTGGACGCGAGCACCGCGTCCGGGCAGGTGTCGGCGATCTGGCCGAGCACGGACCGCTTGAGGTCGAGCTTCTCCGGCACCGCTTCCACGGCGAGCGCGGTGTCCGCGGGCAGGTCGCCCAATTTGTCCACAGTGGACAATTCGGTGAGCAGCTCGGCGGCGGTGGTCGTGAGCTTGCCGCGCTCCTCGGCCTTGCGCAGCGACGCCTCGACGGCCTTGGCGCCCGCGGCGGCCCGGTCGGCGTCGGCCTCGGCCAGCACCACCCGGCTGCCCGCGGCGAGGAACACGTGCGCGATGCCCGCGCCCATCGTGCCGCCGCCGATCACCGCGACGGTTCCCGGAAGGGTGCTCACTGCTCCTCCTTGATCTCGGCGGCGAACATCGCGACCAGGTCCATGCCGCCGATCTCGGTCAGGTTGGCGCCGCCCGCCTGCCATTCGGGTGACTTGAACGCCGCCTTCATCGCCGCCTCGGACTCGAAGTACAGCTCGGCGATGAGGTAGGGCTCGGCCTCGCCCAGGAACCCGGGCACATAGGTGCGCGTGACGTGCGCGATCTCCTGTCGGAGCAGGCCAGGGGTCTTCTCGATGAGCGGCAGGTGCGAGCCAAAGTACTTCTCGTCGAAGTCGTCGGCGTCGGCCGGGCGCTTGTACAGCGCGATGTACTTGATCACTGTGACACTCCACGTCGTAGGCATCCGCACTGTATTAGGTCCGCTGCGGGCACCATAGGCACGTGCGGATCATCCTGCTGCGGCACGCCGAGAGTCTCGGCAACATCGATGAGCTGGCCTACTGCCGAATCCCCGACCACGCCCTGCCGCTGACCGAGCGCGGCGAGGAGCAGGCGCGGGCGGAGGGGGAGCGGCTGCGCGGGCTGCTTACCGACGGTCCGGTCGCCGCCTACGTGAGCCCGTACACGCGCACGACCCGGACGTTTGAACTACTCGGTCTCGGGTCGATCGTGGAGCGGTTGGTGCCCGAGCCCCGGTTGCGCGAGCAGGACTGGGGCAACCTGCAGGACCCGGTCGAGCAGGAGATCCAGAAACAGAAGCGGCACGAGTTCGGTCACTTCTTCTACCGGCTGGCCCACGGCGAGTCCGGCGCCGACGTCGACGACCGGGTCGCCAGCTTCCTCAACGAACTCGAGCAGCGGGTCGAGGCGGACCCCACCCACCCCGACACCGCGCTCGTCGTCACGCACGGCCTCACGATGCGGCTGCTGTGCCGCCGGATGTTCTCGTGGACCATCGACCTGTTCGAGTCGCTGTCCAACCCCGAGCACTGCGCGCACCGGATCCTGACCTATGACCGCGGCACGTGGTCCCTGGACCGGCCGTTCGACCAGTGGCGCGACTCCCCCGACAAAACCACGCAGCTCTAGCGCCTGACTCGAAGTGCGGGTGCGCGGGTGTTGGACCGCGACATCTTCCGCTTCGGGACCGCCATCAGCTCTCCCCTCCCCGGACCCGCTTTCCGTAGCGGCGGTTGAACTTCTCGACGCGGCCCGCGGTGTCCATGACCCGCTGGTTACCAGTCCAGAACGGGTGCGAGTCCGACGTCACGTCCACCACGATCAACGGGTAGGTGTTGCCGTCCTCCCACTGGACCGTGTTGGCGGAGGTGGCCGTCGAGCGGGTCAGGAACGCCTTGCCCGTCGACTGGTCCTGGAACACCACGGGGTGGTATTCGGGGTGGATCCCCGGTTTCATGATTCTTCCTTTCGGGTGGTCGGCACGCCGAGATCGACGGCCTCGCTGTCCTCGCACGGGTCCTGGTGCCACTCGCCGAACGGGTCGGCGTAGCCCGGCCATGCGGCTTCGTCGGCGAGTTCGGCGTCGGTGAGCAGCGCGGTGGTCAACGCGGCGGTGATGTCGTGCGGGTCGGCCTGGTGCGCGATCACAACGAGTTCCTGGAGCCGGTCGCCGAAGCGGGGGTGCCATTCGAGGGCGGCCTTCGCCTGGCGTTCCGGGTCCGCCCTGGCCCAGGCCTCGTCGTCGACGGTGGCGAGCCAGGCGCCCGCGTGGCCGACGCGGAGGCCGCCGCCCGCCGACTCCAGCCACAGGGCGACGTCGGGCTGGCCGGCCACCCACATCCGGCCACGGGCGCGGATGACGCCGTCGAGCAGGACGTCGATCACCTCGTGCAGCCGCTCCGGGTGGAACGGGCGCGGGTCGCGGAAGACGGTCACGCTCACCCCGCAGTCGGACTCTAGCGGCGGCTGTCCGCGCAGCAGCGGGCCGTGGGCGCCGTCGGCCGTGCCGCGCCGGGCGTTGTCCGGGATGGCGGCGAGCAACTCGGCCGGGTCGACCTGGCCGAGGTCGAACCTGGGCGCCAGCGGGGCGAGCCGGTCGATCACCGCGGCGACCCGGGCCGCGTTCCACGGCTCGCCGGGAGTGCCCGCGGTGACGACGGCGTCGGAGAACTCGACCTGTCCGACGGCGACCTGGGCGAGCGTGCGGTCGTCGTCGATGGCGCCGATGCCGCAGTCGGCCAGCGGCACGTCGCCGGAGCAGTCACCCAGCCACGAACGCGGGTCGATGACCCCGATGACGGCTTCGATGTCGACGAGGTCGCCGATCGTCTGGTTGCCGACGAGGACGTTCTCCAGCGCCCAGCACACCGGTTCGGGCTCGACCATCGGGTCGAGGTGCAGCACGACCCGCTCGATCCGCGGGTCGACGGTGAGCGCGCGCAGCAGCGGGAGCAGGTCTTCCCGCAAGGTGCAGGACACGCAGCCGTGGGCGAGTTCGAGCACGGTCGTGGTGTCGGCCCGGCCGAACCGCAGGCGCCTGCGCACGGTTCCCTCGGCGATCCGGCGCAGGTCGTGGTGCACGACGGCGGTGCCGGGCAGACCGGTCATGAAGCGGGCCGACAGCATCGCCGTCGACTCCCGGTGCAGGCCGGAGACGAGGACCAGGCGGGTGCGCCGGTCGTTCGACACGTGGACTCCTATCGACAACGATTTCCATCTTGACGACGCCGACGCTACCCTGGCGAGCGTCATAATGAAAACGGATCCCATTTCAAGGAGGCGCTGTGTCCGCTCACTGCCAGGTCACGGGCCGTAAGCCGGGGTTCGGCAAGCAGGTGTCGCACTCCCACCGGCGGACCTCGCGCCGCTGGGACCCGAACATCCAGCAGCGCCGCTTCTGGCTGCCGTCGGAGAACCGGTGGGTGCGCCTGCGGGTGTCGGCCAAGGGCATCAAGACCATCGACAAGCAGGGCGTGGAGGCCGTGGTGGCCCGTCTGCGCCGGGAAGGACAGCGGATCTGATGGCCCGCAACGAGATTCGCCCGATCATCAAGCTCCGCTCCACCGCCGGGACCGGGTTCACCTACGTCACCCGCAAGAACCGGCGCAACGACCCGGACCGCTTGGTGCTGATGAAGTTCGACCCCGTGGTGCGCCGCCACGTCGAGTTCAAAGAGGACCGCTGATGGCCAAGAAGTCGAAGATCGCCAAGAACGAGCAGCGCAAGCTGATCGTCGCCCGCAACGCCGAACGCCGCGCCGAACTCAAGGAGGCGTTCCGCTCGCCGAGGCCGCGCGGGTTCCTCCGCGCGTTCGGCCTGTCCCGCGTGCGGATGCGCGAGATGGCCCACCGCGGCGAGCTTCCCGGCGTCAACAAGTCGAGTTGGTAGGAGCCATGGCCAAGCCAGAACGCCGGTTTCCCGGCAAGAAGAAGCCCAATCCGCTGAAAACCGCCGGCGTGTCCACAGTGGATTGGAAGGACGTCACGCTGCTGCGCAAGTTCATCTCCGACCGGGGCAAGATCAGGTCTCGGCGGGTTAGCGGTTTGACGCCGCAGCAGCAGAAGCAGGTCGCCACCGCGATCAAGAACGCGCGCGAGATGGCGCTGCTGCCCTACCCGGGCCCCAGCAAGTCCTGATACTCCGAACGGGTCATGCCCGAGCGGCCTTGTAGCCTGCCCCCTACTGTGTCGCAGACCACGATCGCGTCGCTCGGGCGGCCGTTCGGTGAGGACATCCGGGGACCGCGTGGGGCAGGACGGCGTCGAGGCGGACGCGACCGAGGCGCTGAGCGTCGACCGCGAAGTGCGGCTGCTGCTGGACGCGGGCCGCAACGATGAGGCCAACTCCTTGTTCGACCAGATCATCGCCAAGGTCCCGCCTGGGCTCGACCCGTGGACCCGGGCCGCGTTGCTGACCCGGCGGGCGGTCGCGGCGTGGCGGCTGCGGCGCATCCCGCTGGCGCTGGAACTGGCCGCTGAGGGCTGGAGCGAGATCGACAGCGAGCACCCGACGGGATCCTCGGCCGCGGACACACTCGGCAGGCTCGGCTATCTCCTCGAAGGCATCGGGCACAGCCGGGCGTCGCTGGAGATCTGCCGCATCGCCGTCGACGTCGCCCGCAGCGGTGACGACGTCGAGATCCTGGCGCACAGCCTGCAGGGGCTGGCGGGAACGCTGAACTTCCGCGCCTGCGACCTGCCGCCGGACGAAGCCGAAGCGGTGTTCCGCGAGGCGATCCCGTTGTTCGAGGAGGGGTTGACCCTCGTGAGCGAGGGCCGGGTCTACCTCGCGGTGCTCTCCGCGTACGGCGCGTCCCTGGCCGGCATCGGCGAACTGGAGCGCGCCGAGAGCACAGCCAATTCCGCGTTGCTGCAAGCGGCGACGATCGGCAGCCGGTGGGTGAACTCGGTGGGGCACTGGGTCATCTCCACGGTCCGCCGCAAGCAGGGCAAGCTCACCGACGCCACCCACCACGCCCGCATCGCCGTCGACGACGCCGAGTGGATCAACGACGTTTCGTTGGTGCAGCGGTATTCGCAGGATCTCGCCGACATCTGCCGGACCAACGGCGATCCCGCCGGTGAAGCCGAAGCGTTGCGGCGCAACATCTCCGCCCGACAGACGGCCCTGGAGACCGCGCAGGAAGGCCTTGGCCAGGCGCTGGAGCAGCGCAGGCTGGCGGTGCGCGCGCGGCACCAGGCGATGGCCGCCCAGGAAGCCGCGGAGCGCGACCCGCTGACCGGGCTGAGCAACCGGTTCGGCCTGGAACGCACCGCGCCCGAGGTGCTCGAACGCGCCGGGGCGAACGGCCGGGTGCCGTGGCTGGTGCTGATCGATGTCGACTGGTTCAAGGGAGTCAACGACGCCGCCGGGCACGCGGCGGGCGACGCCGCACTGCGCGAGATCGCCCAACTGTTGCGCGCCGAGTGCCGCGTCGGCGACGTGGTGGCGCGGTGGGCGGGCGACGAGTTCGTCGTGCTGCTCACCGAGGCGGCCATCGACCACTCGTCCGGCCGGACGTCGCCGGTCGGTGTCGCGGTGGCCGAGCGGATCCGCCTGTCCGTCGACCTGCACGACTGGACCGCGGTGCTCGGCACCACACAGCGGCCGACCGTGAGCATCGGCGTCGCCTACGGGGCGGACACGCTGGAAAAGCTGTTCGCCAACGCGGACGTGGCGCTCTACCGGGCGAAGCGGCGTGGCCGCAACCGGGTCGAGGTGCACACCCGCGACTAGCCGATCAACCCGCCGCGGTATGCCACCAGCGCGGCCTGCACCCGGTTGGCCGCGCCGATCTTGCCGAGCACGGAGGAGACGTAGCCCTTCACCGTGGCCTCGGACAGGTGCAGCGTGTTGCCGATCTCGGCGTTCGACATGCCCTGGCCGATCAGCGCGACGACCTCGAGTTCACGGCCCGACAGCGACGACAGCAGTTTGCGCGCGGGCTCGGCGGCCCGCTGCCCGTCCGCCATCGCGGCGATGACCCTGGCGGCGACGTTCGGGTCGAGCACGGCGCCGCCGCGGGCGAGGTCACGCACGGCGTTGACCAACTGCGTCGGCTCGGTGTCCTTGAGCAGGAACCCATTGGCGCCCAGTCGAAGCGCCTTCTGCACGTACTCGTCGACGTCGAAGGTCGTGAGCATGGCCACCGCGGGCGGGTCGGCCAACTCCATCACCCGGTTGAGGGCGACGATGCCGTCGGTCGTGCGCATGCGGATGTCGAGCAGGACGACGTGTGGCCGGTGCAGGCGGACCAGATCGGCGACGTAGGCGCCGTCGTCGCACTCGGCGACTATCTCGATATCGCCCGCGCTGGCCAGGATCGCGCGGAGTCCGGACCGGACGAGATCCTCGTCATCGGCCAACAGAACCTTGATCACAACGCCTCCCCGAGTCGGCATCATGAGACTCTACTGGTGACACGGACCGACCCGAGCAAACGTGAATTTGTTTCACATCCTGAGTGCGTCCCGCAGTCGGACTTTACCGCCACTGCGCATCACCGCGTTGCGATAGACGCGGCCCGACAGCCACACGAGCGCCGGGATCAAGGCAACCACCAGCGCGACCGACAGCGCGGCCTGCCAAACGGGCACGCCGCCCATGGCCAGCCGCATCGGCATCAGCGTCGGGGCGAACAGCGGCACGATCGACAGCGTCTCCGCCAGCTTGTTGCCGGGGTCGTTGGGCAGGATCGAGATGCCGAGGACGTAGCCGAGGATGACGAACATCAGCGGCGGCGTGATCACCCCGCCCACGTCTTCCTGCCGCGACACCAGCGCGGCGAGCGCGGCGAAGACGAGCGAGTAGGCGAAGAAGCCGAGCAGGAACCACGCCACCAGCCACACGACGGTCCCGACAGCGGAGCCGACGGAGATCGTCAGCACGCCCAGGCCGAGCCCCGCGACCACGCCGACGCCTCCGATCATCACCATCTGGATCAGCCCGACCACGCCGATGCCGAGCACCTTGCCCGCCATCAGCTGCCACGGCTGGATCGTGGCCAGCAGCAACTCGACGACCCGGCTCGACTTCTCCTCCACCACGCCCTGGGCGACAAACTGGCCGTTGACCAGCAAGGACATGTAGATCAGCACACCGGCGATCATCCCGAGGACGAGCTGCTGCCCGTTGTAGTCGAACGGCGGTTCCAGCGGCCGCACCTCGGCCTTGGCACCCGCGACGGCGTCCGCGACCTTGGCCGGGTCGCCGCCGAGGTCGACGACCTGCTGGTTGAGCGCCATCTGCCCGGCCAACACGTTCAGCGTGCCGCGCAGCGTGTCGTCGATGTCCTTCTTCACCACCACCACGATGTTCGACCCGTCACCGACGAGCAGCGCGTCGAGCGTCCCGTCGTCGACTTGGCGCCGGCCCGCGGGCTCGTCGTGGATCTCCCGGGTCTCGATGCTCTGCCCGACGCTCTCCGCCGCCACCTTCAGCGGCGCGGACAGCGACGTGCTGCCGCCGGTGAGCCCGACCGTCGAGTCCGAGCCACCCGAGGCGAGCTTCATCACCAGGGCGAAACCGACGAGCATCACGAGAGTCGCGACCGTGGTGATGATGAACGCCTTGGATCGCAACCGGGTCCGAACCTCGCGGCCCGCCACCAGACCGACCACCGACCACGCCTTCATGCCGCCACCCCGTCCGCCACGACGTTGCGGAACAACTCGGTCAACGACGGTCGCCGCCTGCTGAACTCCGTCACCGCCCCGGTCGCCAACGCCGCGCGCAGCACCACCTGATCGTCGACGCCGTCGCCGAGTTCGAGCACCGTCCGCGAGCCCACGTGTTCCTTCACCGCCACCCCGCTGAGGCCGTCCGCCCACCCAGGGGGCGCGGAGGGGACGTCCACGACCAGTTCCATGGCGCCCGCCGACCGCAGTCCGTCCACGGTGTCGCAGGCCACCATCTGTCCACTCCGAACGATGCCGACCCGGTCGCACAGCCGCTCGACCAGGTCGAGCTGGTGGCTGGAGAAGACCACCGGCACGCCCGCCTTCGCCTTGTCCCGCAGCACGGTGCTCATGACGTCCACCGCCACCGGGTCAAGACCGGAGAACGGCTCGTCCAACACCAGAATCTCCGGGTCATAAACCAACGCGGCGGCAAGCTGCACGCGCTGCTGGTTGCCCAGACTCAACTTCTGCACCTCATCACCCACCCGGGCGGCAACCCCAAGCCGCCCGGTCCACTCGGCGACGGCCCGCTCAGCGGCCGCAGTGGTGAGACCGTGCAGGCGGGCCAGGTAGACGAGCTGCTCGCCCACCTTCATCTTGGGATAGAGCCCCCGCTCCTCCGGCATATAACCAATCCGCCGCCTCGTCTCCAGCGTGACCGGAGCGCCGTCCCACCGAACCTCACCGGAATCCGCCGCCAACACCCCCAACGCGATCCGCATGGCAGTCGTCTTGCCGGCGCCATTGCTCCCCACGAACCCGAACAACTCCCCCGCCCGCACGTCGAACGCCAACTCCCGCAGCGCGACCACGTCGCCGAAAGTCTTGGAGATCCGATCGATCTCCAGCCGCCCATCACCCACCCGTACCCCCTCGGTCCGCCCCCATCCTTGTCGCCCACGGTAGGCACGTGCATCCGGGATTACCCGTAGGGGAGGGCGCGCGGGCCGCCCCGGTATGGTGTTCGCGCACGCCCTCGTAGCTCAGGGGATAGAGCATCGGTTTCCTAAACCGTGTGTCGCAGGTTCGAATCCTGCCGGGGGCACCACCTTTCGCCGGGTGAACTTGTGGCCTCTGACCTGGTTAAACGGGTCAGAGGCCACAGGCTTGTCCAGCGCATGTAACCGTTGTCAACCGCGCAGCCGTGAGTTGAGTCGTGCGGCCTGGCGGGTGAGGTGGTCGCGTTCGGGGAGGCTGGAAGCCGAGCGGGCGGCCTCGGCGTAGAGCCGGGCCGCGGTCGCCGGATCACCGTCACGCTCGTGGAGGTACGCGGCGACGGCGGTGTGGCGGGGTAGGGCGGGGTCGAGTTCAGCCACGGCGGCCAAGCCTGCCCTCGGGCCGTCGGCCTCGCCGACCGCGACGGCCCGATTGAGACGCGCCACCGGGCTGTCGGTGAGGCGCACGAGTTCGTCGTACCACTCGACGATCTGTACCCAGTCGGTCTCCGCGGCCGTCTTCGCGTCGGCGTGGAGTGCGGCGATGGCGGCTTGGGCCTGGAACTCGCCCAGGTTGTCGCGGGCAAGGGCTGCCTGCAGGATGTCGACGCCTTCGGCGATCAGACGGGTGTCCCACTGGCCTCGGTCCTGCTCGGCGAGCGGCACCAGCCTGCCGTCGAGGGTGGTCCGTGCCGCGCGGCGGGCGTGGTGGAGCAGCATGAGTGCGAGCAGGCCCACGACCTCCTCGTGGTTGATCCTGGCCGCCAGCTGACGAGTGAGCCGAATCGCCTCCGCGGCGAGGTCGACGTCGCCGGAGTAGCCCTCGTTGAACACGAGGTAGAGCACACGCAGCACCGTGGCGACGTCGCCGGGCTGGTTGAACCGGACATCGGAGACGGTCCGCTTGGCCCGGCTGATCCGCTGGGCCATGGTCGCCTCCGGCACGAGGTAGGCCTGCGCGATTTGCCGTGTGGTCAGGCCACCGACCGCGCGCAGCGTGAGCGCGACGGCCGAAGCCGGGGTCAGAGACGGGTGCGCGCACAGGAAGTACAGCTGGAGCGTGTCGTCCACCGCCTCGCCCGGGCCGGGGGCGGGCTCGGCGTCCTCGCGGATCTCACGGTTGCGCCGGGAGGTGTCGGCGCGGACGGCGTCGAGGAACTTGCGCCAGGCAACCGTGACCAGCCAGCCCTTGGGATCGCGTGGCGGGTCGTCCGGCCACCCGCGCAGGGCCTCGATCAGGGCGTCCTGCACGGCATCCTCGGCCGCCGCGAAGTCAGCTCCGCGGCGGACCAGGACGCCGATCACAGTGGGGGTGAGTGCCCGCAGCAGGGCCTCGGCCACTGTCGTCACTCCGTGGTGGTCGCGGACACGCCGTAGAACGGGCGCAGCTCCAACCACTCGTGGATCGGCTTGCCACCCGCGCCCGGAGCCGCGGACAGCTCGCCTGCCAGTTCCACCGCCCGCTCGTAGCTCTCAACGTCGATCACCATCCAGCCGGCGATGAGGTCCTTGGTCTCCGCGAACGGGCCGTCGGTGACCGGCGGGCGCCCCTCGCCGTCGTAGCGGACGAACGTGCCCTCCGGGGAGAGCGCCTGGCCGTCGACGAACTCGCCGGTGCCCTCGAGCCGGGCGGCGAAGTCGTTCATGTACTGCATGTGCGCCGAGACCTCCTCGGGCGTCCACTGGTCCATCGGCACGTCGTTGACCGCCGAGGGCGCGCCGCGGTAGTGCTTGAGCAGCAGGTACTTGGCCATCATGATCTCCTTCGTCCTGCGGCCATTGTGGCCGTTTCACTCAGGGGACGGAGCCGCGTTCGGCTTCTCGACATCCCACGGCAAGAAATTTTGAGACACCTCGATCCCGCGACCCGTGTTGGCCGCTGTCGGCGTTCCGATGGAGCAGGCGTCACCATTCTCGACAACCGTGGTGGGTCACGCGACGTGGAACCGCCTAAACGGCAAACGGGAAGGTTACTTACTCCCTATGGATGTATCCCGCGAGTAGCTAACGTGCCAGGAATACATCCACGGACCGTGGCGGCGGCGGGCTCCTGGGAGTCGAGCCCCCTGCCGCACCTGGTCTCGGCCCGCCGGTTCGCTCGCCGCGTGGCGGTCCCGAGGCGAGGGACATGTGATGCGCGCGAATTCCAGAGTGTTCTCGATGGTCGGAGCGGTCGCGTTGGGCGCGGCCTGTTTAGTGCTCGCGCCCTCGGCGTCGGCGGACAAGCCGGGACGGGAGTTGTTCACGGAGAACACCGTGGGGTCGACGGCCGCCTTGGAGTCGAGGCCCGGGACCGCTGGTGTGTGGACGAAGCGCGCGGACGCGGCGGCGGTCGATTCGAAGACCGACGTGATCGAGCTGGATCTGGGGAACCAGCGGGTCACGGCCCACCGGACCCAGGTTCGGACGACGGCGCTGGGCAGCACGGTGTGGGAGGGCTCGACCCGTGACTGGCGGCCCGGCTCGGTGCGGTCCGACGAGAAGGAGTCGGTCGTGCTGGTGCGGCGCGGTGATGGAGTGACCGGGTCGGTCCGGGTCGACGGGCGGCTGTACCGGATCCAGCCCGTCGCGGGCGGGCAGCACGCGGTCACCGAGGTGGACGAGTCGCACATGCCGCCGGACCATCCGAGGACACCGGGCGGTCCACCGACAGTGCGAATGACCGAAACCCCGGCCGCCGCGGCGAACACGGTGATCCGCGTGCAGGTGATCGGCACGAGCGACGCCGCGACCGGGTTCGGCGGGGACCTGCGGGCCCTCGCGGAGTTGGCCGTGGCCGAGACGAACCGCGGTTACGAGAACTCCGGTATCGGGATCACGATGGAGCTGTCCGGCTACGAGACCGTGGAGCACAAGGAACTGGAAATGACGGCCGATTTGGCCCGGTTCCGGGACCCCGCGGACGGCGTCATCGACGGCATCCACGCCAGCCGGGACAAGCAGCAGGCCGACGTGAATGTGTTGCTGGTCAACGACAAAACAGCCTGCGGTCTCGCATCCAGCATCGGATCCGACGCCACCACGGCCTTCGCGGCGGTCTACCACGGCTGCGCGACGGGCTACTACACCTTCGCCCACGAAATCGGCCACCTGCAGTCGGCCAGGCACGACCCGGAGAACGACTCGTCCACGACACCGTTCGCGTACGGACACGGATTCCGCAACGGGAGCGCCTGGCGCACGATCATGGCTTACGACTGCGCCACCAGCTGCTCGCGGCTGAACTACTGGTCGAACCCCCAGAAGTCCTATGAGGGCGTGACCATGGGCACCACCGACAAGAGCGACAACGCCCGGGTCCTGAACGACACCAAGGCAACCATCGCCGCATTCCGCTGACCGCTTCCCGGGCGGGCGCTCGACGCCCGCCCGGGAGTTGTCCACAGGCAGATCGGGGACCGGTGCTTTTCGCAGCGGATCGTGATCCACTGGTCGGGCGGCGGAAGCGGGGGTGATCGATGGCGAGTGTGCGGGATGTCGGGGAGGCGTTGACCGGATTCCTTGTGGCTGAGGGAAAACTGCCTGCCGGGCGGATCGTGAGCCATGCGGTGGTGGTGTTCCGGACAGTGGAGATCGACCGGGCCGGACGGGCGGTCGCACGTCGGGGGCGGTGTTATCCGTTGGGAGAACTGGATCCGACTATGGAGAGGGGAATGTTGGACGACGCATTGGGCGACGCGCGGAGGGAACGGGACAGTGGGCGGTAAGTGAGGTGGCAGGGCACGGCGGACGGGGCCGGCGGGCTCAACCGGACAGGCGTCGCCGACCAGGGCTCGCCGACCGGGCCTGACCCACCTGGCTTTACCCCACCTGACTTCACCCACAAGCCGGGAGCGGGAAACCGTCGATCGACCGTGTTCGTGTCCACGAAGGCTCGGCCCCGCCGAGACCGCCCACGGCATCTCGGCGGTGGTGGCGGGTCGGCCTGCATCTGAGGCGCGGGCGGGTGAGGGCTGGGCGGAGTTCAGCTGCACGGTTGAAACGAGACCGCTCGTCGCGTTGGGAGCGGACCAGCGGTACTCGCGCAGGTAGTGCTCGCGAAAGCGCTTGCGCACGGGAGTGCAAGTGGGAGATCGGACCGCGGGCCCGCTCAAAGGTGGCTCTCGCCGGGGCTAGTCCGGTGGCTCCGCGGGCTCGGGGTTGATGGGCTCGGTCGGCTCGACTACAGCCTTGGGACGAGTCAGATCGGCCACAGGTCCGGGCTCGGGCTCGGGCTCGGGCTCGGGCTCGGAATCCATCCGCATGCGCTCGGGGTAGGTGGACGGGGCCCCGTGGGGTGGCTCGGGGTCGCCCAGGGTTGTGGTGGTGCGGAAGGGTTCGGCGGGGGTTTCGTGGACGAAGGCGCGGAGGAGGTCGATCACGGCGCGGCGTTGGGGTTCGGTTAGTTGGGCCAGGAGGGCGCGGGCCTCGGCGAAGGTGGCGGTGGGGCGGCCTGCTCTTGCCGGTTCGAATGCCGAGGGGTCCAGGCCTGCCAGTTCGAGTGCCGTGGTCGGGTCGGCGTCGACGGCCATGGCGGCGGCGATCACCGTGCTGGATTTGGGGCGCACCTGGTTGTGGTCGGCTCGTTCGCCGCTCTCGAGTTGCTGCCAGGCGGTTCGGGAGATGCCCGCGCGGGCGGCGGCGGCCTTCTGGCTCAGTTGCCGGGCGAGCCTTGCCTCGTTGAGGAAAGGGCCGAGCGGCCATGAACTGTGTGCGTCCCGGCCTGCCATGGTGGCGTTGATCTCGCATGGCCGCGCACCAAAGGCGAACAAAACACCGAAGTTGTTTTGTTGCCGATAGTTGCCCTAAAGTAGGCCGCACGCTTAGGGCACTATGACAGACCTCTGGCCCGCCACACACCGGTCAAGGCGTTGCGACGGGCCAGAGTTCCGAACTGGAGACGGCAGGTTGCTGGTACGAAC
>NZ_JBOHGC010000263.1:0-12255 GCF_050699995.1 Actinokineospora sp.
GACCGGGCACGGGCGCGGGGGCCGCCGCGGGGGCAGGCTCGGGCGCCGCGGGCTCGGGAGCAGGCTCCGGTTCCGTTGTGCTCAACGGCTTGCCCGCGTCCCGTGCGATGACTTCGGCGGCATCGAGCGCCTGGGTCCGCAGCGCCGCGGGCAGCGGCAGGTACCCCCTGGGCAGCTCGCCCGCGCCGTCGCCGGTCACCTGGCCCGCCCCGGTGGCGAAGCGGATCAGGTCCGCGTAGTCCCGGCCCGCCGCCGCGTCCAGCGCGGACGGGACCGTCGCCGCGTAGGTCAGGTTCGTCAGCGGGTAGGCGTTCGCCGATTTCGACGCCGGGTTGGTCGCCACCACACCCGGGACGCTGGTCGGCGCCATCTCCGACAGCCCGGCGGTCAGGGCCTCGTTCGTCGGCTCGACGAACTTCCCTGCCGCGTTGCGCAACTTGGCCGTGAGCAGGCCGTAGCGCTGGGCGGTCACCGTGTCCACGACGGCGATCTGGGCGCGGCGACCCACCGGCAGCCTGCCGACCTTCTGGAATCCGGGCAGCGTCGGGTCGTTCGGGTCGGCCAGGCCGCTGGGTGTGCGCCCGAGGCTGTCGCCGCGACTCACCGCCCGGCCCGCCTCGTGCATGTCCGCGGCGAGCGGGCGCAGGGTCTGCGGGCACAGCGGCGCCTTGACCCCGTTGAACTCCTTGATGACACAGGACAGGTCAGCCTTCGGGAAGTTCTCCACCGGCAGCGAGAGGTTCAGGTAGTTCTTGTTGACCACCATGCCGTGCGGGTCGGGCTTGCCGTCGAGGAACGCCCGGGCGTCGGCGTCCTGCGAGATCCACGCCCACAGCGCCGCCGTCGCGTCCTGGTCGATCGACGGCGCGAGGATGTCCACCGTCTGCATGAGGAACCCATAGGTCTTGAACTCCGGGTTCAGCTCGAGAAACTCCGGGTCGGCCCGCAGCCGGGTGGGGTTGCTGCTCAAGTACGCGGGGACGCCGGGCACGGAGTCCTGATAGGACTGGGTGAGCAGCTTGGCCACCAGCCGCGGTGTCAGGTTCAGTTCCTCGATCGGCTTTCCGTCGTGCACCGCGATCTCGGGCGGGCTGCCGGGGGCCGCCTGTCGCTCCATGATGAAACCGAGTGCCAACCCGGAGGCCGCCATCGGCGCGTAGACCACAGGAGCCCCCGACGCGATGAGTCCTGGGTCCGCGGGCTTGGAGACGAACACCAGGCCCGGGTCCGATCCTGCGAGCTGGTCGCGGGCCTGCCGGTCGGGCACCTGCGCGAAGCCGAACACCGGACCGTCGCCCGCGCACATCGCGGGCTGCCAGCGCTGCACCGCGTGGGCGACGAACTCGTGCCCGGTGAGCGGCCGCTCCGCCCGGCCGAGCCCGCAGGCCTCGCCGACCGGCAGGAACGCCAGCGGCACGGGGATCGCGTTCTTGAAGTTGGAGCGGCTCAGCGGCGAGGAGTCCAGGTAGTTGTGGAAGTATCCGTCGGGCGCGCCGACGACCTTGCCGCTGGTCTCGACGTCGTCGCGGGGCACGATCATCAGCCAGCAGTGCCGCGGCTTGCCGGTGGGCAGCACCTTGCCGCAGCCCAAGCCGTAGGACTCGGTGACGGTCTGCACCTCGAAGTCGACCTCGCCGGTGCCGTCCTCCCTGGTCGCGGCGAGCTGGATCTCGTTGGTGGTGGCGGCGTCGAAGTACTCGCCATAGCCCGGTTCGGTCGGTTTCGTCGGCGCGCCGGACACCGGCTCGAACGGCACATACGTGCTCCCGTTCGGCACCTGCGCCTGGGTTTCGAGCGGATCGCGGTGCAAATCCCCGTAGAGCAAGGCACGTGACCACATGGCGCTGGAGTCGTAGATGCCCATGGGAGTGCCGTACTGGCACTGCTCGCGGCGCGGTCCGGCCGGGTCGTCGCCCCAGCACTGCATGATCTGCAGGTAGTTCTTGCCGCGGGCCGGATCGGTGGGCGTGGCGCCCTTCCACGACAGCCGGATCGTCTGGTTGATCAGGTCCTTGGTCTGCGAGACGGTGATCTCCAAGTCCTTGAACCGGTCCTTGCCGCGCACGGTCAGCTGCGACGGCGTGGGCTCGGCCGCTGCGGGCTGGGCGATCACCACCCCGGAGACCACCATCACCGCCGCCAACACCAGTCTGATGACATTCACTGCCGCACTCCCGTCTTGCGCAGCAGCCTGGCCACCAGCGGCGGTCCGACCACCAAAGCCGTCAACAGCACGAGGGCGACCACGATCAGCAGCGTGCCGTCGTCCTGCGGCAGATCGACCGACACCGGCACCGCCGACGCGCTTCCCCCCGCCAGTTGGCTCCGTGTCTCCCCGGTCGCAGCGTCGACCACCTCCGCGGGCGCCGCTTCGCCCGGTGCGGCGTCCCCCGGCACGACCGGGCCCGCGGCGGCGGCCTGGCCATTGGTCGCCGACTTCGCCGGAACCCCCGCCTCGGTGCACTGGGCCGGTCCCCCGCGCCGGTCGCACTCGGGCGGCGGCTTCGCCGTCACCGCCAACGTGTTCGTGCCGTCGGCGGAGAACGTCGGGTTGTTGCATTTGCCGATGTCGGTGGGCTTCTTCGTCGACCCAGGGATCCGCGCCACCTGGTCGAGTCCGGCCCTGACCAGGTTGATCGGCAGCGGCGAGAACCCGAGCCGCTGGGCCTGCTGCTGACCCTCGCACAGGAAGTAGTACGCGAAGTCGGAGAGCGTGCGCCCCTTGGCCTGGCTGAACTTCGCACTCGGCACGGTCGGGATGATCATGTAGCTGTAGCTGGAAAGCGGGTAGGTCCGGGCGTCCATGTCCCCGTAGACCTGGCTGAGGTCCTGGGTGAGGTCGGGCCGGATCTGCGCCCGCAGCAGCGCCACCGCGACCGCCTCCGCCGTCGGCGCGATGTAGTACCCCTTGGCGTTCAACAGCTTCGCCACCGGGAAGCCGGCGTTCTTGGCATAGGAGTACTCGACATAGGTGATCGCGCCGTCGCTCTGGCCCTGGCGGACGTAGTTCGCCACGCCGTTCGACTTGTCCTGCGCCACGATCGGCTCGATCACCGGGTAGGACGACGTGAAGCCGCACGGCGTCATCGTCCGCCCCGCCCGGCGGCAGTAGTCGTCCCAGAGCTTGCCGTGCTGCGCGGCCATCCAACTGGTGAACTGCGCGGTGCTCCCGGAGCCGTCGCTGCGCACGACCGGCACGATCTTGCGGGCGGGCAGCGCCAGATTCGGGTTGTCGGCCTTGATCGCCGGGTCCGACCAGTTGGTGATGACCCCGGTGAAGATCTTGGTGACGACCTCGCCGGAGAGCCGCAGATTCGTGATCCGCTTGCCCGCGATGTTCAGGTTGTACATGAACGACGTGCCGCCCGCCACGATCGGCATATAGGCGTAGGTCCCGTCCGCGGGCTTGGTCTCGACGATGTTGCGGTCCGTCAGCCCGTAGGGGATCTCCGAGACCGCGAAGTCGACCTGGCCGAACTTGAACTGGTTGCGACCCTCCGTGGACCCCTGGCCGCTGAACTCGATCTTCATGCCGAACTGCTTGACGTTCTTGCGCCACTGGTCGAGCGCGTTGAAGCTCCATGTCGACCCAGAGCCGCTGATCGGCACGTAATCCTGCGCCGCGGCCGCGGGGGCGAACCCCACGATCACCGTGCACAGGACGGCGAGCACGGACATGAGCCCCACCAGGGGTCGAGACATCATTCTCCTCATTGCGTTTCCGGCGACGTGACGGTGCGGTTGCCCGCGGTGAACCGCTCGCGGTCGCGGCGCGACGCCTTGTCGCGTCGGCGCGACTGCCGGTGCGACAGGTTGCCCGGCTCCCGGCCGCCGACCAGCCGGGCCAAGCCGAACAGGACCAGCACCATGGCCATCAGCACCGCGGCGGCGCCGAATCCCCGCTGCTTCATGGTCTCCTCCGAGGAGGCCATCAGCTGGAAAGTGGCCAGGGGCAGCGACACCTGGGCGTCGCTGAAGGGGTTGAGGTTGAGGTACGGGGTGAATCCGGCGGTGATCAGCACCGGCGAGGTCTCCCCGATGCCCCGGGCGGTGGCGAGCAGGACGCTCGTGGTGAGGCCGGACCGCGCGGTCGGCAGCACCACGTGCCACACCGTGCGCATCTGCCCGGCCCCCAAGGCGAGCGAGGCCTCGCGCAGCGAACTCGGCACCAGCCGCACCACCACGTCCGCGGCCCGGATCATGATCGGCAGCATCATGACGCTGATCGCGCAGCCCGCGGCGAACCCGGAGCGCGGTACCCCGAGCACCAGGATCAGCGAGGCGTAGATGAACAGGCCTGCCACGATCGAAGGCAGCGCGGTCATCGCCTCGACCACGGTCCGCACTAGTCGGGTGAACGATCCCCTGGTCTCGTTGAGGAACACCGCGCACGACAGTCCCAACGGGACAGTGATCACCAAGGCGACGGCGATCTGCTGCAGGGTGCCGACTGCGGCGTGCAGGATTCCACCGAGTTCGAGTGGGTCCAAGGTGCCCGCGTCGGACATGTCGTCGGTGAAGAAGTTCGCGTGGCCCAACGCTTCGAGGCCCATCACCAGCGGGTAGGCCACGATGAACAGCAGCGCCCCGAGCGCGACCAGCGCGAGGCTGTGCACGATCGCGGAGACGAGCTTGTCGCGGACGGTGAGTCCGTTCTCCTCCAACGAGACCAGCAGCGCGTAGAAGGCGAGGAACAGCGGGTAGGCGATGGCGATGAAGCCGACCGCCCCGGAGAACGGCGCGATCTGGTCGAACAGCAGCGCCGTCATGGCGACGGCCGCGACCATCGCGCCGAACATGGACACGACATCGGCCTTGCGGAGGGTGGCGGTGTCGCGGCGCACCTCGAAGGAATCCACAGTGGACATCAGGCGTCGCTCCCCTGGCCGGACCGGCTCCGGGCGATCACAGCGGAGGCGGCGAAGTTGACCACCAGGGTGAGCGCGAACAGCGCGAGCCCGGCGGCCATCAGCGCGGAGAGGCCGAACACGCTCGCCGATCCCCACTGCTGGGCGATCAGCGCGGACACCGAGTGGCCGCCCTTGCCCAGGATGTGGGTCTGGATGGTGAAGACCGGCGAGATGATCATCGCCACGGCGATCGTCTCGCCGAGCGCGCGGCCCAGGCCGAGCATGGTCCCGCCGATCATGCCGCTGCGGCCGAAGGGCAGCACGACGCTGCGGATCATGCCCCAGCGGGTCGACCCGAGCGCCAGCGCGCCCTCACGCTCCCCTTGCGGCGCCTGGGTGAACGACTCGCGCATGACCGAGCAGATGAACGGCATGACCATGAAGCCGACGATGAGGCCCGCCCAGAACGTCGAGGTGACGTAGACGGAGTCGCCCGCGAGCGGGTTGTCCGGGTCGGCGCCCGGCACGCTCAGGAACGGCACCCAGCCGAACTGGACGGACAGCCAACGCGGGATGTCGACGCCCTGCCACTGCAGGAAGACCGACCCGAAGAGCCCGTAGACGACGCTGGGCACCGCGGCCATCAGGTCGACCATGCTGGTCAGCACGCGCCGGATCCGTCGCGGGGCGTACTCGGAGATGTAGAGCGCGACACCCAGCGCCAGCGGGAACGCCACGGTCAGCGCCACCGCCGCGATGAGCACCGTGCCCACCAGGACGGCCGCGATGCCGAAGTTGAGCGAGTCCGGCTCCCAGGCCGCCACGGTGAGGAAGTCGAACCCCGCCGCGGCGAAGGCGCTCGACCCCCGGGTGAGCAGGAACAGGCCCACCGTCGCCATGACCGCGAGCACGGCGACCCCCGCGGTGCGCAGCACCAGCCGGAACACGCGGTCCACGCCACCGGAGGGGCGGACCCGGCGGCGCGGGCCGTCCGGCGGCCGGACCTCGTGCCCGACCGAGCCGGGCGCGGTGATCACTTGAGACATGCGGGGCTACTCCACAGAGGATTGGCTGGTGATGTCGTCGACCCAACCCGGACCAGTTGGCCTGCCCAGGGTTGTCTCATGAACAACGAACGAATGACCCGCCGCATATCGACACCAATAGGCCGAATGGCGGCGTCGAGAATAGGCGCAAATGGCTATCAGAAATGAACCGCCCGCAGCAGATGGGTGTTCTGTGTCTGACTGACGAGTTCGACGAAACTCCGGCATGAGTAGGTTGCCTGCACTCGCCGGTGATATTGCCTGCTGGAAACCGCGAGATCTCGGTCGGCGACCCGGACCCGCCACGACCACAGCTGCTTGGGCCCCTCCCTGACGATCGCCGTGGACGCGGAGTCAAGCTGGTCACAGAGTTCACGAACCGCGCTGACACAGTGATCGGTGTCCGTGAAACCCGCGGCGGCCTGACCGAGACTCCGATTGTTGGCGGACAGGAATCGCCAGGTGACTCCGTTGCCTGCGGATCGGTAGATCTGAAAGCGGGCGACGGCCATATGGGTTTCTCCCTCGTCTGACGCACCCCGACCGTGCGACGAAATCGTCATCCGCGCGGATGAACGACAGCGAAATCTCGCACATGCGAAAGGTTGCGATCGCGCTCACGCCAGACGGCCCGCGCCACTTCTCTCACGCTGCGCGGGCAGTCGAATACGGTTAGCCCGATATTCAGGGACGAAACGTGGGGCGGAAATTAACTGGCCGAGCCCACACGTGGTGAATCGAGTTGTTCGGCGTCTCGCCGGAGCATCCTGATGAGTTCCACTGTGGGCAGTCCACACAGGGCGGCCAGCGACTCCAGGGCGGCGAGGTCCAGTTCGCGCGCCTGGGCGGCGTGCCGGGCCACCTCCGCGTGCGCCCAGCCGCGGGCGGGCGCCAGTTCCGGCCGGTGGTCCTCCGCAAGCCGTTCGAGGTCGACGCGGAGGGTGGCTGGGAACTCCGAGTGCACCACTTGGTCGTGGACGCGTTCGAGGAGGTCGTGCGGCGACGCGTCCAGCGCTCCGCAGAGTTCGATGAACCGGACGACCGTGCACGACCGCGTGCCGGTCTCATAGGAGGCGAGCGCCTGGGCGGAGAGCTCGCTCGGCAGTTGCTTGACCAACTGCGCGCGAGTCCATTTGCGCCGCAGGCGGAGTCGCTGCAGCTCACGCCCGAGGGCGCGTTGGTATGCGGCCCCGTCCATCACACGCCCCATCCGGCGTCCCCGACACCATCTTTGACCAGTACTTACGCCGTTGTGGTGCAACGCTACGCACTTTTGCGCGCGCGGTACCCGTACCGCGCGTACTGCTATCCGATCGAGTGAGAGGGGTTCACTTCGGGCAACCCACAGTAGATCTTGAAAACCCGTCCGATTACCGGCTGGTAGCCCTGGACCGACGGGATTCGCGGGCACATACTCGCGGGGCACGGGAACTCGTGGTCCGCATCGAGGACCCGCTTGACGCAAGGTGGGGCGGACACGTCGAGAGTGCGCGCCCCGGAGGCCGTCGTGCCGGACGCCTCCGGGGCGCTTCGACGTCCAGGGGACTACCAGTGCGATGTGGACACTGAGCCAGACGAGGCTTCTCACCCCTTGAGGGGTCACCCGGCTGCGCGATATCGCCACATCTTGTTACCAAATCACCGGAGACCCGGGT
This sequence comes from Actinokineospora sp., assembly GCF_050699995.1. Lineage (GTDB taxonomy): Bacteria > Actinomycetota > Actinomycetes > Mycobacteriales > Pseudonocardiaceae > Actinokineospora. The sequence continues at coordinate 7,552 of NZ_JBOHGC010000263.1, forward strand.
CACGCAGAGCGCACGGATAGTCGATACCGGTCACCGATGGGCGGGCGTAGCGTCGCTCGTCAGGTGTACACCGTCGCAGTTCCGGCCCAATCCCCCTGCCTATGGAGGCCGTTCGTGAGTCGACGTACCTTGAGTTCCGCCTTGCCCTTGATCTGCGCCGCCGTGACCGCGGCGGCGCTGGCCACACCGGCGTCCGCCGCACCCGCGTCCGTTCTGGACGCGTCGGCGAGTCCGTCCACACTGGCCGCCACCGAGCAGTCGCTGCGCGACCAGTTGGGTGGCGCCTACGCACATTCATGGCTGGACACCACGACGGGAAAGTTCGTCGTCGGCGTCACCGACGCCACCCGCGCGAGCGAGGTCCGCGAGTCCGGCGCCCAAGCCAAGGTGGTAGCCCGCAGCGCGACCGCGCTCGAGCACGTCCAGTCCACACTGGACCAGCGGGCGCGGACGGCGCCCGACTCGGTCACCGGCTGGTATGTCGACGCCCCCGCCAACGAGGTGGTGGTGTGGCCGGGCGCGGCCTTCCGCCCGCTCAACGGCACCGGACCCGCATAACCGCACGAACACCGGGCGTCCATCACCCGCAAGCGGCTCAGCCTGACCGGTCGCTCAGTGGTGTCGGACCCGGCCTGCCGCGGCGCCCGCGCCCAGGACCATCACCAGCACAGCCAACCCCCAATGCCGCTTCTTCTCCGTGCTCTCGGCCCGGCCGTCCATCACCGGCGGGGCCGCGTCCTCGGCCCGCCGGTCCTTCGGCCGCTTCGGCTGGGGCACGGCAGGCGGAGGTGCCGGTGCCGCGGCCTGCGGCGGTGGCGGCGGCGGCGGTGGCACGGTGGGTGGGCGGCTGTTGGTCGCGGGCGGACCGGTCACCCCCGGAGACTCGGGTCTTGTGTTGCTTCCGGGCGCACCCGCCCCCGGAGCCGGTGGGCGGGTGTTCGTGCCGGTCGGACCCGCGACCGGGGGCGGCGGGACGACCGTGTTCGTGCCGGTCGGGCCCGTCACCGGGGGCGGGGTGGGTGCGGGTGAAGTCGCGACACAGCCGGTGGCGTCCGCCGCGTCGACGGCGGGCCAGATGGCGATGGGGCGGACTGTCGCCTGGGGGCTGTAAAGGTCTACCCGGTAGAAGCGGCTGCGGCCCCAGACTCGGTTGGCGGCGGCGTAGAGGGCGCCGTCCGGGCCGATGAGGGCGGCGCCATAGGGGCGGCCGTCGGGGAGCTTGGGCCCCAGGACGTAGCTGACCCTGCCGGTCACGGGGTCGATCTTGACCACTTTCCCGTAGTACGCGACATGGGCCGAGACGCCGTAGAGCATCCCGTTTCGCGTGTCGAAGTCGTCGACAGTGCGGGCCAGTTCGAACGGGCGCAGCTCAGTGGTTCGCGCGAGGCCGAGGTAGTGGGGGCTCTTCGGATCCAGTTCGATCGCGTACAGGTAGCGGCCGTCGCGGACGACGAGGTCGCCTTGGTGGATGGTGCCCGCCGTGGCTCCGGTGAGGCGGTCTTCGGGTAGACCGGGGCCGCGCACCGGGCCCAGGTCGCGGGCCACGCCCTTCGTGTCGATGGTGATCACGTGGGCGCCGTCGGTGAACGGGCCGGTCAGGCTCCTGCTCGCCAGGCCGTAGGACAGTGGGCTGCCGGGCTCGTGGCCCAGCGCGTCGATGCGGTAGCCCAGGACGCCGACGCGGTCGAGGGCGCCGTCGGCCAAGCGGACCTTGGTCAACACCGATAAGCCCAGCTCACCAATGCTGTGCACCCGTAGGAAGACGCAACCCGCCCGCGCGGGCGCCGCGGCGCCAGGTTCGGTGGCGGCCATGGCGCCGGCCGCCCCGACCGTGCAGGCCGCGACGACGCACGCGAGCAGGCGTCGGCTCATTGCAAGCGCGCCAAGACCGATTCGAACGCGTCCGGGCCGACCTGCGCGCCGCCCGCGTACGGGTTCTGCAGCTGGTGGGTCGCGAACAGCAGCAGCGACAGCGTGCCCGCGAGGACCGCCACGATCAGGATGTGGGTCTTCGGCCGCGGCCCACCGAACAGCAGCGGCAGCGCGACCGACATGACGCTGCCCGCGAGCAGGGCGAACCACACCACGTCGCTCACGCCTTCGCTGCCAGCGGCGTCGAGGCGCTCCTGCCTGGCCTGGTAGACCTCCCACAGCTTGTCCGCGGCCTCGGTCTTCTGGTCGTTCTGCCACTCGTCGGCGGCGGTGGCCTGGCTGATCGCGGAGCGCATCTGTTCGAGGTCGCGCCAGCCCTGCTCGCCGGCGTCCCCGTTGCCCTCACGCATCAGTGGCCACTCCTTGTCGAGGACCGTGCTCGCGTAGGACACCGACAGGTCGCGCACCTCCGACCGGGTGGGCTCCGGCAGGGCGTCCGCCGCCCAACTGGTCGCGACCAGGCTGTCGGCCTCGCGGTAGGCGCCTTCCTCGGCGTGGCTGACCGCGTCGAACAGGGAGATCAGGACGAACGCGAGCAGGACCGCGTGCAGCCCGCCCACGATGGTGAACACCTGGCCGGCGGCCTCGTTGTTCTCGACGACGCCGTGCGTCTCGCCGACCCGGCGGACCACATAGGCCACCACACCCGCGACGACCGCCGCGCCCAACACCCAGAAGAGGCTGGCGACGTAGATGCCCATACCCATCCTTCCCAGAGGAAAATGTCTTAAACACCAAGGAAATCGAATTGGGCGGTGCAGCGCACCTCGCGTCTGGATGATCTTTGTACTCGATCGGATGACGCCCGCGACGCCGGCTGTGCACTCCGCGCTCCTACACTCCACCCGTGGAATACCAGCTCACCGCCAGCCTGTCCCCCGCGTCCGGGACCTCCGACCTCGACCCGCTGCAGCGCCACGGCGTCGCCGCCCTCCTCGACGAGCAGCTCGACCTGCTGGCCGGGATCGAGGGTCCCGACGGCATCGAGGTGGAGCCGCTCGACCACCGGATCGCGGTCCACCCGACCGGCGCTGTGATCACCTGGCTGGTCGACTCGCCCGCCCTGGCCTTCGCCGAGGAGGCCGCCCGGCACGTGCTCACCGAGATGATCGCGCAGACCGAGCTGCTCGAGGGGTGGGCGGTCGGCCGCTGCGAGGTCATCGCCACCGACGACGACCTCGAGGCCGCGCTCGGCGCCAAGATCACCGAGCCGGAAGAGGAAGAGGACGACGACGCCGAGCTGACCGAGGAGGAGATCACCGCCCTGCGCGATGAGCTGCTCGTCTCGGCGGCGACGCTGCGCGCGTTCGGCCCGGAGGCGTTCGGCCACAACCCCGACGACCCCGAGTGCGTGATCTCCGAGGAGGCGGCCCGGCTGGTGGCGGGCGCGCTGGTGCAGGGCATGGAGATCCTCACCGACGAGCTGTTCGCCGACATCCAGGAGCTGGAGGACGCTGAGGGCTCCGCGGGCGAGGTCGAGGCGCTCAGCGTGATCAACCAGCTCCCGCTGCGCTACGCCGACCACTACGGCGCGCTGTTCGCCAAGCAGTTCCTGGTGACCACGTCGATCCTGGGGTACCGCCTGTCGCAGCCGGACTGGGTCGCGCCGCTGTGCACCGCGGAGGCGCTGGCGCTGCACGTGCTCAAGGGCGAGGCCGCGGTCCAGCTCGACCTCGCGGGCCTGCTCGACGAGCTGCCGATCAAGGAGATCCTCACCGCGTTCGACGAGCACGCCTTCGCCGACCTCGACCACGAGCGGCTCTTCGACCTCGCGACCGAGGGTGAGGACGACATCGACCTGCTCGGCACCCCCGGCCTCGACTTCGACGAGTGGTTCCTGCCGCGCAACGCGGGACCGCTGCACCCGTACCTGGCCATCGAGCACTTCCCGGAGTAGTCCCAGAGGCCGGGACACCGTTGACCGCGTGTCCCGGCCCTGGTCGACTCAGCGTGTGCGAACCGTGACCGTGGTGCTGCGATGTCGGCCCTGACCGCCGCCGACATCCCAGTCACTTCGCACCCTTTGGACCCACCATGGCCACGCCTCTGTTCAGCGCGCCCGAAACCGCCCTGACCGTCCACCTGACCGTCCACCTGACCGCCGACGCGGACCGGCTCCCCGACCTGTTCGGCGCGCTGCGCGCCCTGGGCACGGTCGAGTCGATCGACCCGCTGCCCGGAGTTGTCGTCCCACTGCCGCGGTCAGCCCCGCTGCGCCTGGTCGTGGGCTCCCGCAAGGTGTTCTGGCGCGGACGTGAGGTCGCGCTGACGAGGCTGGAGTTCGACCTGCTGCACTATCTGGTCTCGCGACCCGCCAGGGTGCACCGGCGGCGGGCGCTGATGGCCGAGGTGTGGCACACCACGTATGTCAGCGAGCGGACGGTGGACGTCCACGTCCGCAGGCTGCACGGCAAGATCGACGCGGACCGGGAGTTGATCAGGACGGTTCTCGGGATCGGCTACCAGTTCGCGGATCCGCTGCTCGCGGTGGTCGAGGCCTGAGCACGCTCAGCCCCGAAACGCCCGCCGATACCCCGACGGCGAGGTGTGCAGGGCACGCGCGAAGTGGTGCGCTGGAGTTCGCGAAGCTCGGGTACCGAGTCAAGGAGATGCTCGCGGACGTTCCACTGCGACCAGTGCGCGTTCACGCTGGATCGTGATCTCAACGCCGCCCGCAACCTCGCCCAACTGGTGGGCGAGGTAGCGGGTGGCATGTCCTCCCCGAGTTGCGGGGCGACACGAAACGAGCCCGATGGAAACCCATGTCAGACC
>NZ_JBOHGC010000264.1:0-14001 GCF_050699995.1 Actinokineospora sp.
CTTAGAGGTCGATGGCGACGTCGCCGACGGGAACGGAGACACACAGCTGGATCTCTTCGTCCGGATCGGTGGACAGCGCGCCGTTGCGCACGTCGCGGACGCACCCCTCGGTCTTCACGCGGGTGCAGGAAAAGCAGATGCCCATGCGGCAGCCGTGCTCGGGCTTGAGTCCGGCGGCCTCGGCCTGCTCCAACAGCGTCGAGCCGGAGTTGGGGGCGGTTCGGTTGCTGCGGGCGAACGTCACGTCGCCGGTCGCGTCGGCCGCGTCGACGGTGATCGGCGCGGGCGCGAAGTCCTCGGTGTGCAGCCGGTCGCTGACGCCGAGGTCGGCGAAGACGTCGCGGACGCCCCTCATGAGCCCGGGCGGTCCGCACAGGTAGGTCTGCGCCTCGGCGAACCAGGGCGCGGCCTTGCGCAGGTGGGTCTCGTCGAAGAAGCCTTCGAGGTCGCCATCCGCGGCGTCGGTGTAGGCGAGGACGAGCTTGTCCGCCGCGAGGTCGCGCAGCTGCTCCAGGCACGGCACGTCGGCCTCGGTGTAGGCGTAGTGCAGGAAGGTGACGGTGCCCGGGTAGTCCTCGTCGCTCAGGGTGCGCAGCATCGACAGCACCGGGGTGATGCCGCTGCCGCCGCTGATGAGCAGGATCTTGTCCGGGCGCTCGGTCGGCAGGGTGAAGTCGCCTTCGGCCTGCGAGAGCCCGAGAATGAGACCCGGCCGCGCGTTGGCGTGCAGCCAGCGGGAGACGAGGCCGTTCTCGTGCGCCTTGACGGTCAGCTCGAAGTGGCCGTCGCGGTGCTGGGAGGTGGCGGGGGAGTAGCAGCGGGTGCGGCGCACGCCGTCGATGTCGACCGACACCCGGACGTACTGGCCCGCGCTGAAGCCGCGCCAACGACGGGTCGGGCGGATGGTCTGCGTGACCGTGTCGCGGGTGGTTCGGTGAACACTTGTCACCTCACCGCGCAGCTCCCGGATGGTCAGCATCGGGTGGATCAGTTCGAGGTACCGGTCGACGCCATGCGGCGTGGCCAGGGCCTCCAGGAACCTCAGCCCAGTGGTGAGCACCACGACCTCCTTTTTGGGTGTACATGCGTACACTCAAAAGTCCAGCGCGGCGGAGCGTTGTTGTCAACGCGGATCGGATGTGACGGTGAACACCCGTACTCTCAAACTCGTGGCAGTGGACGCGGGCGGCACCCGCCAGGAACGCAAGCAGCGCACCAGACAGGCACTGCTGGACGCGGCGCTGGGGGCGCAGCAAAGCTTGGCGAGCCTGAGCCTGCGCGAGGTCACCCGCGAGGTCGGCATCGTGCCCACGGCCTTCTATCGGCACTTCACCTCCATGGACGAGCTGGGCGTGGAGCTGGTCGAGGAAGCCATGCGCCCCCTGCGCGCCATGCTGCGCGACGCCCGCAAGCGCCCGGCGGGCGACGCGATCCGCGGGTCGGTCGACATCCTGGTCAACCAGGTCGGCAAACACGGCCCTCACTTCCGCTTCCTGCTCCGGGAGCGCCACGGCGACGTGCCGTCGGTGCGTCGGGCGATCGCGGCGGAACTGCGGCTGCTGGGCAGTGAGTTGGCGGTCGACCTCGGTCGGTTCCCCGGCCTGGCCGACTGGTCGGCGGAGGACCTGCGCATGGGCGCGGACCTCATGGTCGGCGCCATGATGTCGATCGTGACGGCGCTGTTGGAGGTCGGGGACCACCCGGACGACCGGGTGCACGTCGTGTCGGTGGCCGAGGGCCAGCTACGCCTGATCGTCCTGGGCATGGCCGCCTGGCGGGGCGAGGCGGCCGGCTCCACCCGATAGTGTCTAGCGGCTTGACGCTTGTGTTGTCTACTGGCTAGACATTACCCTTGTGAAAGCGCGTGAGATAAATCGGCGGATTGAGCGGCTCGGTGGCGAGGTCGTGCGGCAGACAGGGTCCCATCGACGCTATGTTGCGGTGTATCTCGACTCGGAAGGGGTTGAGCGCAAGGTGTTTACGATCGTCGCTCAGCACCCGGGAGACATTCCAATCGGGACGCTGCGAGCCATCGGGCGAGACATGACACCTGCGTTCGGATTGGGGTGGCTGGGATGAATCACGTCGAACCCGTCTACCGGGTCGTGGTGACCCGTGAGGATGATCATTGGCTGGCTGACGTGCCGGACTTGGCGGGCGCACATACGTTTGCCCGCACGCTTCCGGCCCTCGACCAGGCTGTCCGGGAAGTCGTGGTGCTCGCGGCCGACCGGCCCGACGAGGATATGCCCACGCTGGAGTTGGCGTTCGAATATCACACTGGAGACCAGGTGCTGGATGCAGTGGCCGCCGAGGTCCGTGTCCTGCGCGAGCAGGCCGAAGTGGCAAAGCACGCGGCGGTTGAACGTACCCATGACGCAGCCGTCCAACTCGTGAACGAATTCGGCCTGTCCGTGCGCGACGCCGCGGCCATCCTGGGTATCAGCCCGCAACGCGTATCTCAGCTCACTGCGCCGAGAGCGAGCTGAGGCGCGCTGGTCCCGGCCGTGCTCAGGCCACTTTGGACAGTCGGTGGACCTCCCAGCCGACGACGAAGTGGAATCCGATGAGCGCGAAGATGTCGTCGATGCTCACCAAGCTCGATCTCAACAACCGCACCCAGATCGCGCTCCTCGCCCACGACGCCGGACTGACGAGCTGTGGACTAGATCAAATGATCTGCCAGCACGCAGGAGTCGTAGACGACGAAGGTCACTCGTAGAGACCCATTTCCTCGGTGAGAGCCGCCAACTTGTCGGCCGCCTCCCGTCGGCGCTGATCGTCCCGGCGGAGATACCTGAGTAGTGAGTCCGCGCGTACTCGCCGATGCTTGCCGACGAGCCGGTGTTCGATCTCGCCCGCTTCCAGCAGGCCGATCAGGTATGGCCGGGACACGTTCAGCAGGTCGGCGGCTTGCTGGGTGGTGAGTTCGGCGTGGGCGGGAACCACGGAGACGCCGCGACCCGCAGCCATGTGTGCGAGCACGGTTGCGAGAAGTTCGACGGCCGCGCGCGGGAGGATCAACTCTTCGTCATCCTCTTGAACGACCACTCGCACGGTGTGCGCGGGGTCCGGGTGCCGTGCGAGGTACGCGGTCACGTGTTCCAAGGCGGTGTCCGCCGTGGTCACGTCCCGCTCGCTCGGCTGCGCTGAGTCCAGTGTCGCCATCCCCATCAGGACCACCTCCTAAACGAAGTATCCGCAACAAACGCAACAAACGCAAGCGGATCTGGAGGGCTCTAGCGGACTGACTTCAGGAATCGGATGAGGTCGGGCAAGCCGGGGGCGAGGAGCTCTGGCCCCGGGTTCTTGCTGTCCCGCAAGGCATCGAGCGAGCTACGGACTTCGACACAGGAGGCCTCATTGTCGCTACGGCTGCTCTTTCGCCAGCTCATGGGTGGCCTCCAGGTCGGCGATTGCGGCCATGATCAATATCGCTGATTCTTCCTCGCTCAGCGCGGCATCGTCAAGGCCGTTCGTCGCTCGCCGAAACTCGGCTATTTCGCCGCTGTCGTAAAGGAATGCCGATGATCGGTGGTGTTCGAAGAACAAGATCGAAGGAGTCTTGGCGAAGTCGTAGAGCAGGAACGGTCCGGTCAAGCCGACGTGCCAGCCGTGCCCGATCGGCACGATCCGTACGTGGACATTCGGTAGTCGGGATACGGTCAGCAAGTGATCGAGCTGGTCGATCATGACGGTCCGTCCGCCGATAACCTGTCGGATTCCAGGCTCGCCGATGAATGCGAATAGGTTCGCCGGCGCTGGTCGGCGCTCACGGAGCACCAGTTGCCGTTCAATTCGCGCACCAACTCGCCGGTCGATCTCCTCGGGAGGGCGATGCGGGTTGCTGGCCATAATCGCCCGGATGTAGGCAGGCATTTGCAGCAGCCCGCTGATCAACCATGGCGTCCATTCGGTGATTTCGGTGGCGGCCCTCTCACACTCGATGAGTCCCGTGAGCTGGTTCGACACGCCTGGGCCTACCGCCAGCCAATTCGGGTCGGCGGCGTTGTGGGCCAACTCCAGGATGTCCGCGCGCTTGCGGCCCGTCACCCTGATCACCGCCAGCAGCGCCGACACACTGTCCGGACTCGGCACCCGCCGCCCGTTCACCCACTGCGACACCGTTGTATGCGACAGCCCCAACACTCGCGCGACTTCCCGCACCCCGAACCCGGACCCCTCCATCTCCCGTCGCAAAGCAGCGGCCAGCGCGCGCGTGCGGGGCGTGCCGCCGGTATCCGTCATGGTTCGACGCTACTGATCATCGCTGGTCAGGCGCATCACCCGATCAGATGTTCGATCTTCCTTGCGGTTCGGGGGTGTGACCGGGTCGGCTTCTCCGGTGAGCAGATTGTTCGAGTGGCAAGCGTCGTCCGGCGGCCTGCACGCCATCCCGAGTACCGAGCATTCGTCGTTCCCGCCGCTGCCCGGTGCCGAGTACACGACGCTGTGCGGTCTGGAGATCGTCTTGGTCGCCGACGACTTTCGGCGCCGGGTGAACCGGCCGATGTGCGGCGAGTGCTGTTCGACCTGGGTCCGCCGCATTTCGCCGCCCAAGGTCGTTCGACGGTGAGCGCTGACCTCGACCAGGTCGACCTCGCCAAGAACCTGGTGGCGCTCGCCAAGGTCCTCGATGACGTGATCCTGCGGAAACTGCGTGAGTATGCGGCCGGTCTTATCACCGAATGGTCGACGCCCGAGAAAGCCGATGACCTCGCCGCGGTTCTCGAAGAGACCGCCCGTCAAGTCCGATTGTGCCGCCCGAATCATCAGCCGCGTGGCTCTCACCTGGAACGACCCTAAAATGGTACAACTGTACTGTGACCGCCAACACAATCGTAGGCGTCCCGAGGGAATCCGCCGCGGGTGAGCGCCGGGTGGCTCTTGTGCCCAAAGTCGTCGAGCGGCTGAAGGCCAAAGGTTTGGACGTGGTTGTCGAACCGGGTGCTGGTTCGGCCGCCCTGATTCCGGATGACTCCTATGTCAGGGCAGGTGCGGCGCTCGGGGACCCGTGGTCGGCCGATGTCGTCGTGAAGGTCGCCAAACCCAGTCGGGAAGAAATCGGGCGGCTCACCTCGGGGGCCGTGCTCATCGGGTTTCTCGCGCCGCTCACCGATCCCGAGGGGATCCGGGCGCTGGCGGACGCGGGGGTCACCGGTTTCGCCATGGAAGCGGTTCCGCGCATCTCGCGGGCGCAGAGCATGGACGCGTTGTCCTCGCAGGCCAACGTCTCGGGCTACCGGGCCGCGATGCTCGCCGCCGAGCACCTCACGCGGTTCTTCCCCATGCTGACCACCGCCGCGGGCACGGTTCCGCCCGCCAAGGTGCTGGTGCTCGGCGCCGGTGTCGCGGGGCTGCAGGCGCTGGCCACGGCTCGACGGCTCGGGGCGCACACGACCGGATACGACGTGCGGCCGGAGGTGGCGGAGCAGGTCCGGTCTGTCGGCTCGCAGTGGCTGGACCTCGGCATTGAGGCCGCGGGCACCGGCGGGTACGCCAGGGCGTTGACCGACGCGGAGCGCGCTGAGCAGCAGCGGCAGCTTGAACAGGCGATCGGCGGGTTCGACGCCGTCATCACGACCGCGCTGGTGCCCGGGCGGACCGCGCCGACGCTGGTGACCGCTGAGGCGGTGAAGGGCATGCGGCCGGGCAGTGTCGTGGTCGACCTCGCAGGCGAGTCGGGCGGCAACTGCGAGCTGACCGAGCCAGGCGCGGTGATCGTCGTGCACGACGTGACCATCGCGGCGCCGCTCAACTTGCCCGCGACGATGCCGGAACACGCCAGCGAGCTCTACGCGCGCAATGTCCAGGCGCTGTTGGAACTGCTGGTCGACGCCGACGGCGCGTTGGCCATGGACTTCGGCGACGAGGTCGTCGCCGGGGCGTGCGTGACCAGGAAGGAGCCCTGATGCTGGTGCAGAACCTGGCGGTGCTCGTGCTCGCGGGCTTCGTCGGCTTCGCGGTGATCTCCAAGGTGCCCAACACCTTGCACACGCCGCTGATGTCAGGGACCAACGCCATCCACGGAATCGTCCTGCTGGGCGGGCTGATCGTGCTCGGCCTCGGCGTCGACACGGTGCTCGACAAGATCCTGCTGGTGATCGCGATCGCGTTCGGCACGATCAACGTCGTCGGCGGGTTCCTTGTGACGGACCGGATGCTGGCCATGTTCAAGGCCAAGGACCGTCCAGAGAGGACTGAGAAGTGAACCGCGACGTCCTCGTCCAGGTCCTCTACGTCGTCGCGTTCGCACTGTTCATCTATGGCCTGATGGGGCTCACCGGCCCTCGCACGGCGGTGCGTGGCAACTGGATCGCCGCCGTGGGTATGGGAATCGCGGTCATCGCGACGCTGCTGATCCCGGGCATGGGCAACTGGGCGCTGATCGCCCTCGGTGTCGTGACCGGCACGGTCATCGGCGTGCCCGCGGCGAAGCGGGTGAAGATGACGGCGGTGCCGCAGATGGTGGCGCTGTTCAACGGTGTCGGCGGCGGCGCGGTCGCGCTGATCGCGTGGGTGGAGTTCCGGCAGAGCGCGGGATTCGACCACGAACCGGTGTACGTCACGGTGGCGAGCCTGTTCGCGGCGATCGTGGGTTCGGTGTCGTTCTGGGGTTCCACCATCGCGTTCGGCAAGCTGCAGGAACTGCTGTCCGGGCGGCCGATCGGGATCGGGAAGCTGCAGCAGCCGCTGAACTTGGTGCTGCTGCTGGCATCGGTGACGTGCGCGACGCTGGTGGTGACCGGCAACGGGTCGCAGTGGCTGATGGGCGGCGTGCTCGTCTCGGCGGCGGTGCTCGGTGTGATGGTCGTGCTGCCCATCGGCGGCGCGGACATGCCGGTAGTCATCTCCCTGCTCAACGCCCTCACCGGCCTCAGCGCCGCCGCGATGGGGCTGGCGCTCGACAACACCGCGCTGATCGTCGCGGGCATGATCGTCGGCGCGTCCGGTTCGATCCTGACCAACCTCATGGCCAAGGCGATGAACCGCTCAATCCCGGCGATCGTCGCGGGCGGCTTCGGTGGCGGCGGCGGAACCGGCACGGCGCTGACCGGCGACCAGACCGTGCGCCGCACGAGCGCGTCGGACGCGGCGATCCAGATGGCGTTCGCCAACCAGGTGATCATCGTCCCCGGCTACGGCATGGCCGTGGCGCAGGCCCAGCACGCCGTGCGCGAGATGGCGGACATGTTGGAGTCCAAGGGGGTCTCGGTCTACTACGCGATCCACCCGGTGGCGGGTCGCATGCCCGGCCACATGAACGTGCTGCTCGCCGAGGCCGATGTGCCTTACGACCGGCTCAGGGAAATGGACGAGATCAACCGCGAGTTCAGCCGCACCGACGTCGCGATGGTGATCGGCGCGAACGACGTCACCAACCCGGCGGCCCGCACCGACCAGGACTCCCCGATCTACGGCATGCCCATCCTCAACGTCGACGAAAGCCGCTCGGTCATCGTCCTCAAGCGCGGTATGGCGCCGGGCTTCGCCGGCGTGGACAACGCGCTGTACTTCGACCCGAAGACAACAATGCTGTTCGGCGACGCCAAAGCATCGGTGGCTGACGTCACCGAGGAACTGAAGGCTCTCTGACGCGGACCCAGGGCAGCGTCATCAGCGCCCACACCACGATCACGAGGACCAGTTCCCACACCACGTACCAAGGCCACGGTCCCAGCACGTCCAACAGCGAGTCCACCGTCGGCTTCGAGTTGAGGAATCCGTAGTTCGACCCCACCACCGCGTTGAACACCAGCATCGTCGCCGCCCACGCCACGGTCACCGCGACCGCCAGTCGGTACCCCCGCCAGTCCGGCCGCATCCGCCTGCCCCAGGTCAGGTAGATCGCCGCCCACACCACCAGCAGGTGCACCGCCCAGAACCCGAGGAACGACACGTCCGGGAAGTCCGGGCCGCGCAGGGCAGGGGAGACCAGGGCCTGCACGCTCAGCGTCAGCCCCCAGTAATAGGTCAGGGTGAACGCCCACCGCCGGTGCGACCACAGCGCGTACGCCGTCACGTATCCCGCGAAGTCGGACAGCTGCAGCGGCAGTGAGTGGTCAAGCGCGAACCTCGACGGCGCCATCGAGTACAGCTGGATCGACAGCTGCACGCCCAGCACCAGCACCGCCAGGACGCGGCTTGGTCCCAACCCAGGGTGGGCGCGACCGAGCCAGACGAACCCGATGGCGCCCACGGCGAACAGGGCGAGCACGACCCAGTGCGATGGGCCATAGGCCGTGAAGTCCCGCTCGGCGAGCGCCACGACCACTCACGCTACCCGGACTGTCAGTGCCTTGAGCTGAACCAGGGCTGGTGCAGGTCGAGGTACTTGACGTCCTGCATCAGCGACATCTCCTCCTCGAACATCTTCCGGGCCTCCTCGGGCAGTTCCTTGGCCTCGTTCTTGCGGGCCTCGTCCTCGGAGGTGAACGCCACCGTCTCGGTGAAGAAGCCGTCCTCGTCCACGGCCAGGGTCGCGCCGAGGAGGTCCGGGCGGTATTGGGAGATCATCTTCGCGCTCTGCTCGACGATGGAGCGCGCCCTGTCGCGGTCGGTGATCCGGCCTTGGATGACCTGCACGAAGCCTGCTCTGTCCGAGCCGCCGTCGAGCAGCAGGGTGACGTCGTCGCAGTCGTGGAAGGTGACCTCGCCGTCGAAGCAGCTTTCCATTCCCGCCCACCACTGCGACTGCTCAGGGCGGTCGCTGTTGCGCTGGGCCGCTTCACGCGACTCGAACCGGACCGCGGCGACCATCATCCCGTCGTCGGTGACGCCGTAGGTGCCGCCGAGCCAGCCTTCCGCCCCCGGAGCGAGGTCGGTCTGCCAGCGGTCCAGTGCGGCCTTCGCGGCGTCGGTGTCGCGAACCCTGCCTTGGATGATCTGCATGAACATGTGTTGCTCCTCTCGGGCAGACTTCACGCTACGACCGCGACGGTCCACAGTCGACCGGGCAAAAGACCCGAGAAATGACTAGCGTGGCGAGGTCGGGGGCGACACGGACACCTCGGAGGGCGCGAGATGACTGATTGGGTGTTCGACTTCGTCCAGGGCGACAAGGACAGCAAGGACCTGCTCGGCGGCAAGGGCGCGAACCTCGCCGAGATGACCCGGCTCGGCCTGCCCGTTCCGCCCGGTTTCACCATCACCACCGAGGCCTGCCGCGCCTACCTCGCCGACGGCGTCGAGCCGTCGGCCCTGCGGGTGCAGGTGACGATGGCGCTGCGCAGGCTGGAGAACCAGCTCGGCCGACGCCTGGGCGACGTGGTCGACCCGCTGCTGGTCAGCGTGCGGTCCGGGGCCAAGTTCTCCATGCCCGGCATGATGGAGACCGTCCTCAACGTCGGCCTCAACGACTACTCCGTCGCGGGCCTGGCCGAGGCGGCGAACGACGAGCGCTTCGCCTGGGACTCCTACCGCAGGCTCCTTCAGATGTTCGGCCGCACAGTCCTCGGCGTCGACCCGGAGGTGTTCGACCACGCGTTCTCCTCGCTCAAGGACGGGCGCGCCGACACCGACCTGTCCGCCGACGACCTCAAGGAAGCGGTCCAGCGGTTCAAAGACCTGATCGTCGAGCGCACCGGCCGCGAATTCCCGCAGGACCCGCGCGAGCAACTCGACATGTCCATGCGCGCGGTCTTCGACTCGTGGAACACCCCGCGTGCCCGCGTCTACCGCCGCCGCGAACGCATCCCGCACGACCTGGGCACCGCGGTCAACGTCTGCGCCATGGTGTTCGGCAACCTGGGCGACACCTCCGGCACCGGTGTCTGCTTCACCCGCGACCCCGCCTCCGGCCGCACCGGCGTCTACGGCGACTACCTGCCCAACGCCCAAGGCGAGGACGTCGTCGCGGGCATCCGAACCCCGCTGGCCCTCGACGAGTTCGACAAGCTCGACCCGACGTCCTCGCAGCAGCTGCGCACCGCCATGCGCAGGTTGGAGACCCATTACCGCGACCTGTGCGACATCGAGTTCACCGTCGAGCGCGGCAAGCTGTGGCTGCTGCAGACCCGCGTCGGCAAGCGCACCCCGGCCGCCGCGTTCCGCATCGCCGCCCAGCTCGTCGACGAGCAGCTGATCACCCTGGACGAGGCGCTGTCGCGGGTCACCGGCCAGCAGTTCGTGCAGCTCATGTTCCCCCAGTTCGACCCGAAGGCGCCCCGCGAGCTGGTGACGACCGGGCTGGCCGCCTCGCCGGGCGCCGCGGCCGGTCGCGCGGTGTTCGACGCGGCCGCCGCCGTCGAATGGGCCGCCCGGGGGGAGTCGGTGATCCTGGTCCGCCGGGAGACCAACCCCGACGACCTCGAAGGCATGATCGCCGCCGCCGGCGTCCTCACGGCGCGGGGCGGGAAGACCTCGCACGCGGCCGTGGTCGCGCGCGGCATGGGCCGCACCTGCGTCTGCGGGGCAGAGGAACTCGACGTCGACCCGGTGGCGCGCAAGGCCAGGGCCGGTCAGCTCTCGTTCGCAGAGGGCGACCGGATCGCCATCGACGGGAGCACGGGCGCGGTGTTCCTCGGCGAGGTCCCGGTGGTCGACTCGCCCGTGTCGCGCTATCTGGCGGAAGGCCTCGAGGTGGCCCTGAGCGAGACCGACGAGGAGACCGCGGAGCTGGTGCGCGCGGTCGACCGTCTCCTGACCCACGCCGACGAGGTGCGCAGGCTCAAGGTCCGCGCCAACGCCGACAGCGGCGAGGACGCCCGGCGGGCGCGAGCCCTTGGCGCGGAAGGGATCGGGCTCTGCCGCACCGAGCACATGTTCCTCGGCGACCGGCGCGGGCTGATCGAGAAGGTCATCCTCGCCGAGACGGCCGACGAGCGCGACGCCGCGCTGAGCATGCTGCTTCCGGTGCAGCGCGCCGACTTCCTGGAGTTGCTGACCGAGATGGCGGGCCTGCCGGTCACCATCCGACTGCTTGACCCGCCGCTGCACGAGTTCCTGCCCGACCGCGCGGACCTGCTCGTGAAGGTCGCGCGGGCGGAGGAACGCGGCGAGTCGTCGGCGGTCGACACCAAGCTGCTGTCCGCCGTGGAGCGGCTGCACGAGTCGAACCCGATGCTCGGCCTGCGCGGCGTGCGGCTGGGGTTGGTCGTGCCGGGCCTGTTCACACTGCAGGTGCGCGCGGTTGCGGAGGCGACAGCGGAACTGCGGGCCAAGGGCGTCGAGGCCTGCCCGGAGATCATGGTCCCGCTGGTCGGCAGCGCGATGGAGTTGCACCTGATCCGCCAGGAGGTCGTCGAGGTCCTCGCCGAGGTGGCCGCCGAACACGGGATCGAGCTGAGCTTCCCGATCGGCACGATGATCGAACTGCCGAGGGCCGCGCTGACCGCCGACCGGATCGCCGAGGAAGCCGAGTTCTTCTCCTTCGGCACCAACGACCTCACCCAGACCACCTGGGGCTTCTCCCGCGACGACGTCGAGGCCGCGTTCTTCGCGACCTACCTCGACAAGGGCGTCTTCACCGTCTCCCCGTTCGAGACCCTCGACGAGATCGGGGTCGGCCAGCTGATCGAGATCGCCGTGGAACGCGGCCGGGGCAAGCGACCCGAACTGCACCTGGGCGTGTGCGGCGAACACGGCGGTGACCCCGCGTCCGTCCACTTCTTCCACCACGTCGGCTTGGACTACGTGTCCTGCTCCCCATTCCGGGTACCCGTCGCGCGGCTGGAGGCCGGCAGGGCGGCGATCGGGAGCGCGACGGGCTGAGCGGCGTCACGGCGGCCGGGAATCAGCGATGAGAGAGGTGGGCCGGGCTGATCGGGCGGAGGGACACCATGGCAGGTGAGGGACACCGCTCGTCCGGGCGTGCTGTTCCCCCAGCGGAGCCGCACGGCACCGTCCCCCGCCCCCGCCTGGACGACCTGCTCGCCGAGGGCACCCGCAGGCGGCTGGTCACGGTCGTGGCCGACGCCGGGTTCGGCAAGTCCACTCTGCTCGCTTCGTGGGCCGCCCGGAACGCCTGCGCCTGGTACACCGTCACCGCCGAAGACCGCACGCTCGCCGCGATGGTCACCGGCCTGCTCGACGCGCTGCGGCTGCGGGTGCCCGCGCTGTCCTCGGCCATCGCCGGGGTCATTGACGCCCCGCGCGGGCCGGACGCCGACGCCGAGCAGCCGATGCGCGCCCTGGCCTACGCCGCCGCCCTGGCCGAGGCCTTGGAGCGGCATCTGACCGACGACCTGGTCCTGGTGCTCGACGACGTGCAGGAACTCGGGCCGGACGACCCGGCCGCCACCCTGGTCGAAGGCCTGATCCGGGCGGGCCCGCCGTCGCTGCACCTCGTCCTCGCGTCCCGGTCGCGGATGCCGTTCCGGATCGAGCGGCTGCGTGGGCGCGGCCAGGTGCTGGAGATCGACGCCGCGACCCTCGCGTTCACCGCCGAGGAGACCGAGGAAGCCCTCCGCACCGTCCTGGGTGAGCCGGCGCCCGACCTCGCGGCGATGGTCCACGACGCCGTGCGCGGCTGGCCCGCCGCGGCGAGGCTGGCGGGGGAGGCCTTGCGCCCGGTGGCACCCGCGGACCGGGAGGGCCGCCTGCGCCGCGCGCTGCGCCCCGGCGGGCCGGTGTTCGGCTACCTGGCTGAGGAGATCTTCGCCAACGAGTCCGACCGGGTCCGGCACCTCATCGCCACGGTCGCCGGACTGCCCTGGTTCTCGGCGGACCTGTGCGCCGCACTCGGGACAACCGACGCCGAAGACCTGATCGACTCGCTGGAGACCCGCGGATTCCTCGTCGCGGGCGGGGACGCCGACCGCTACCAGCTCAACCCGCTGATCCGCGAGTTCGCGCTGACCCGGATGCCGCTCGACCCGGTCGACCGGCTCGCCGCCGTCCTCGACGCGGGCCGCTTCTTCGCGGAGACCGGCGACTACCGCGAGGCCCTGGGCTGCCTGCGCACCGGCGGCGACTCGACCTCGGTGAGTGACCTGCTCAGGGCCCACGGGCACGCGATGATCGCGGGCGGCGACGCCGAAGCGGTCGTCGACGCGATCGCCGCGATCGAGCCTGCCGGCCGCGACGGCGTCCTCGACCAGCTCGACGGCGAGGCACGGCAAGTCCTCGGCGACTGGGTCGGCGCGCAGGCGTCGTTCGAGCGGATCATCGGCGACGAAGGGCCGGTCGCGGTCGGCCTCGCCTGGCGGATGGGCCTGATCCACCACCTGCGCGGCCACCTCGACGAGGCCATCGCCACCTACCGCCGCGGCACGATCGACGGCTCCGAGCCGCGCGAGGAAGCGCTGCTGCGGGCGTGGTGGGCCAGCGCCCACTGGCTGCGCGGCGAGATCGACGACTGCAGGCAGCTCTCCGCCGCCGCGCTGTCCGCGGCCCACGCCGCGCACGACGACCGCGCGCTCGCCGCCGCGCACACCGTGCTGGCCATGCTCGCCGCCCTCGACAGCGACCCACGCGCCAACGCGGCGCACTACCTGCGCGCCCTCGACCACGCCGAGCGCGCGGGCGACGTCCTGCAGTCCATCCGGATCCGGGTCAACCGCAGCTCCCACCACATCGCCGAAGCCCAGTACACGCAGGGGATCAGCGAGCTCGACGTGGCGATCCGGCTGGCCGACCTGGCCGGGTTCGCCGCGTTCCGCGCGCTGGCGCTCAACAATCGCGGCGAGGCGCTGCTCGGCCTCGGCAGGCTCGACGAGGCACGGGCCGAACTGGAGGCCTCCCGGCTGCTCTACCAGCGGCTGGAGTCCAAGCTCGTCGCCCACCCGCTGACCGGCCTCGGTGAGGTCTACCGGCAGCGCGGCGACCTGGCGATGGCCCGCGCCTGCTACGAGGAGGCCATCTCGATGTCAGGAGAGACCCGCGACATGCAGTCGCTGGTGCCCTCGCTGGCCGGACTCGCCAGGGTGCTCATCGAGGAGCAGCCCGACCGCGCCACCGAACTGGTCGAGCTGGCCCGCCGGGCCGTCTCCTATGGACCGGTCCTGGGCCAGTCGGCCGCGCTGCTCTCACTGGGCTGGGTCTCGCTGCACCGCGGGCACC
>NZ_JBOHGC010000265.1:0-1666 GCF_050699995.1 Actinokineospora sp.
TTCGACGAGATCGAACAGATCCTGCGCGGGGTGCTGACCGAGGCGTGGACCCGGCTCTGAGACAAGGAGTGATCGTGCGAGAAGTACAGAACTTCGTCGACGGCGCGCTCGTGGACGCCGCCGACGGCAGGCGCACCGACCTGGTCGACCCGTGCACCGGCGACGTGTTCGGCTCGGCGCCGCTGTCGGGCGGCAAGGACGTCGACCTCGCCTACGCCGCAGCGGCGCGGGCGTTCGAGACCTGGCGCGACACCACGCCGGGCGAACGGCAACGGGCGCTGCTGCGCTTCGCCGACGCGATGGAGCGCCGGTCGGCCGAACTGGTCGACGCCGAGTGCGCGAACACGGGCAAGCCGGTCGCACTGACCCGGACCGAGGAGATTCCCCCGGCGCTGGACCAGATCCGGTTCTTCGCGGGGGCGGCCCGGCTGTTGGAGGGCCGCGGCGCGGGCGAGTACATGGCGGGCCACACCTCGTATGTGCGGCGGGAACCGGTGGGTGTGGTCGGGCAGATCACGCCGTGGAACTACCCGCTGCTCATGGCGGTGTGGAAGATCGCGCCCGCGCTGGCCGCGGGCAACTGTGTCGTGCTGAAACCCAGCGACACCACCCCGGTGTCGACCGTGCTGATGGCCGAGATAGCCGCGGAGTTCTTCCCGCCGGGGGTGTTCAACGTCGTCTGCGGCGACCGCGACACCGGGCGGGCCATCGTGGCCCACCCGACGCCCGCGATGGTGTCGATCACCGGGTCGACGCGGGCGGGCTACGAGGTCGCCGCGACAGCGGCGAAAGACCTCAAGCGCACCCACCTCGAACTCGGCGGAAAGGCGCCGGTGATCGTCTTCGCCGACGCCGACATCGAGGCCGCCGCCGAGGGCATCGCGATCGCCGGATTCTTCAACGCGGGCCAGGACTGCACCGCCGCCACCCGTGTGCTCGTCGCCGAGGAGATCGCCGACGAGTTCGAGGCGGCGCTGGCTGATCAGGCCAAGGGGACCAAGGTCGGTATGCCCACCGACTCGGACGTCCTCTACGGCCCGCTCAACAACGCGGGACAGCTGGAGCGGGTCGCCGGGGTGCTGTCGCGGCTTCCGGACCACGCCAGGGTCCTGGCGGGCGGCGAACGGCACGGCTCGGAAGGGTACTTCTGGCAGCCGACTGTCGTGGCCGGACTGCGGCAGGACGACGAGGCGGTGCAGCAGGAGATCTTCGGACCGGTCATCACCGTGCAGCGGTTCGCGGACGAGGACGAAGCTGTGCGGTGGGCCAACGATGTCGAGTACGGGCTCGCCTCCTCGGTCTGGACCAGCGACCATGGCCGGGCGATGCGGGTGACCCAGCGGCTGGACTTCGGGTGCGTGTGGGTGAACTGCCACATCCCGCTGGTCGCCGAGATGCCGCACGGCGGGTTCAAGCACTCGGGATACGGCAAGGATCTTTCGGTCTACGGGCTGGAGGACTACACCCGGATCAAGCACGTCATGCACAACATCGGCCTCTGACGGGCGGTGGCCCAGGTTCACGTCCCGTCGGGCTACTAAGCCTGGATCCGTGGGTTAGCCGACGCGTTGATCTTCGGCGTGGTTGTTGATCTTGTTGTGGTGGTTGGGCAGGGCTGAGTTGCCGGCCTGGTCCAGCTTGTCCACTGTGGTCTCCGGTCGTGCCC
>NZ_JBOHGC010000266.1:0-5267 GCF_050699995.1 Actinokineospora sp.
GGACAACAAACCAGACGGTACTGTGACAACAGGAAGCATCGGCGAATCTCCCGGACAACGGGCGGTTGTGAAGAACGCCGATGCTTCCCCCATCTCCGGCAATGATCGCCACCATCGCCCCGTGTCAAACAAAGATCAACCAAACGTGTCACCGCGAAAAGTGCGAAACCTCAGGGTCAGACAGTGAAACCCAAACTGTCGCTGGCAACCCGCACCTTCACCTGTGAGCACTGTGGTTTGGTGCTCGATCGGGACCTCAACGCCGCGATCAACCTCAAGCAGTACGTCGCCCGGAGTGGCCGGGAGACGCTAAACGGACGTGGAGCCGACCAGAAGACCGAGCCCGGCTCGGCAGGTGGCTGTGAAGCGTCAACCCCGCACCATTTCGGTGGGCAAGACGGGGACCGCCCGCTGGCAACGGCGGGCTGCGAGACATGAACTCACCAGAGTTCCTCACTCGCAACGGTGTTCTCGTTGTGGGTTCAGGAGAACGTGGAGACGACCACGACCTCGTCGGGCAGCGAGTCCGCCGGGACCTGGCCAGCCAGCCAGGTCCGCACCTCGTCGCCGTCGAGCGGTCGGCCCGTGCCCACCGCCGCGACGACCGGACGCGGGTCGTCGGCGTAACCGGGGCGGATGCCCTGCACGGAGAACCGGCCGGTGCCCGCGAGCATCTTCGGCTCGGTCACCTGGACCTCGAAGCCCTGCCCGGCGAGGAGCGCGCGCACGGTGTCGACCCGGCCCGCGGTGGGCAGGCCCGGCTCGTCGTGGACCTCCATGGTCACCTGCTGGATGAGCGGCCAGTGCGCGTCGTCGATGCCGCGCAGGACATCGAGCTCCGCGCGCTGGACATCGATCTTGAGCAGGTCGATCACCGGCGCCCCGACTTCGGCGATCACGTCGGACGTGCGACGCAGCACGCATTCGCGCTGGTCGTACTCGAAGTCCTTGGCGAGGATCGCCTCGACCGCGTCGAGATGGGTGTCGCGGCCCTCGGGGCCCGCGGCGCGCTCGTGGTCGACGTAGGTCTGGATGAGGTGGCGCTCGTTGTCGAACGCGGCGTAGTCGGCGCGGCACGACATGATGGAGATCTCGGGGTAGAAGTTGAACCGGATCTTCTCGTCCTGTTCGGACAGTCCGATCTCGAAGAGCCGGGCGGAGATCCCACGCCCGGCGGTGTTGGCCGCGAGCCGTTGGTACACCTCGGGAACCGGCTCGAACGCGAACACCGTCGCGGACGGACAGCGCGCGGCGACGAAGAGGGTGAACATGCCGATGTTGGCGCCGACGTCGAACACGACCGCGTTCTCCCGAAGGACCACGCCGCCCTGCAGATAGGACTCGGCGACGAAGATCTCGTCGTGCAGGAACCGCGTCTCGGTCGGCGAGATCTCGGCCAGCTCGTCCAGAGCGCCGGTCTCCGCGTTGCCGGAGGGCCTGCCCCACGGCAACACGCGCGCGGTCAGCCGACCCGTTTCGGATCGGTCGACACGCGCGCGCGCGACGCCGGGATAGCGCAGAAGGGCAGATTTCACCTGGTCTGTCTCGGTCATAGAACCCCGTCCATTCAACTGATAGCCATTCATGCCTGAGGACCCGAGAACAGCTACCTAAGGGGACCGTGTCGGCGGTCGACCCGGGTAACCAATCCAACGCATGTTTGAAGACCTTGGCGACCCACTGGGAAAATTCCGGGGAGGCGGGCTAGCTAGCGGAGAGGGCAGGATTCGAACCTGCGTGGGCGTGAACCCGCCAACCGAAGCCGGCCCCGATAAACCACTCTGGGCACCTCTCCATGACCAAGCCGATATTCAGTTGTCCAGCGGAGAGGGCAGGATTCGAACCTGCGTGGGCGTGAACCCGCCAACCGAAATCGGCCCCGATAAACCACTCTGGGCACCTCTCCCTGGGCTTTTCCGTCCCCTTCCGGGAACCTCCGGCCCGCTGACAAGGACAACTTTGCCACGCCCTTCTGACAATTCGCCGACACACCGCTGACGCCACAAGATCAGAAACGTGTCAGCGCCCGGTCAGAAACCGCTGCCACTGTTGTGCGCGAAATGAAAGGGGTGGCGATGACCACGGCAGGGATCTCCGCGGACGAGGCAGTGCGCGCGCTACGGGAGCGGACACTGGCCGACATCGTCGCCGCGACGGTGGGGCGCGACCACGTCGATTCGCACGAGGGCTTCTTCGACGCGGGCGGTGACAGCGTCCTGGCGCTGCAGGTCGTCGCACGGGCGCATGAGGCCGGGTTGGCCCTGACGGTGCGCGACATCTTCGAGCTGCAGACCGTGGCCGCGTTGTCCACGCGGGTGACCGAGGTGACCGCCCCGACCGGCGACGAGTTGCCCGAGCTGAGCAAGCAGCAGCTCGACGAGTTCGAGGACTTCGACAGCCCCGCCGAACCGGGCGGCTCCGACGAGTGGGAGTCCTGATCCTGGTCAGACCGGGTGCGGCGCAAACTGGGTAACTTCTACCTATCTCCCCGCGCCGCCTTCGTGCCAGAGTTCCGCTTGTGATCAGACAGGCGGCCGGTTCGACCGCGTCGGGGTCGGCCGACCTCTTGCCCCCGGGCTGGTGGCTGCCCGCGATCGCCCGCGGCGAAGCCGACGACCCCCTTCCGACCTGGGTGGACGCGATCGAGCACGCCGTGCGCGGCGACGCGGGCGACGAGCCCGTGCCCGCGGACTGGAAGGCGGCCTTCGCGCTCCCGTTCCGCCCGCTGGTGGCCGCGGCGCGCGACCAGGTCACCACCCTCGCCCGTCCCCTGGTGACCGACCAGGTCGCCGACCTCGACGCGGTCGGGCACGCCGTCGCCCGCTGGCTCGACGGCCACCTCGTCACCCGCGCGAGCCGGGCGCTGGTCGCCACGCTCAGCGACCACGCCGAGCGTGGCCTGCTCGCCGGGACCGACAGCAGGCAGCGGTTCGCCGATTTCGTCCGACGGGTCGCCACCCCGGCGGGCCGGGCGGCGCTGTTCACCGAGTACCCGGTGCTCGCCCGCGGGCTCGCGCAGACCTGCGCGGCGGCGGCGACCGCAGCGGTCGAACTGTTGGGCCACTTGGCCGCCGACCGCGAACGCATCGTGCGGGACCTGCTCGGTGGCGTGGACCCGGGCCCGGTCACCGGTCTGCGGCCCCGCCTCGGCGACCCACACCGACGGGGCCGGGCGGTCGCGGTGCTGACCTTCGCTGACGGCCGCGACGTGATCTACCGGCCCCGCGACGTGGGCACCCACCTCGCGCTCGGCGCGTTCGTCGAGCGGATGAACCAGCACGTGCCCGACCTGGACCTGCGCGCGGCGGTCGCGGTGGCGGGCGAGGACCACGGCTGGATCGAGTTCATCGCCGCCGAACCCCTGCCCGACTTCGCCGCCGCGGAACGCTTCTACCGCAGGCAGGGCGCCCTGCTGATGCTGCTGCACCTGCTGCACGCCTCGGACATGCACTACGAGAACGTGATCGCCTGCGGCGACCAGCCGGTCCTGGTGGACGTCGAAACCCTGCTGCACCCCCGGCTGCCCGCACCCGTCGCCGTGGACGACCCGGCCGCGGCGACCCTGTCGGATTCGGTGTACCGCACAGCGTTGCTGCCGGTGATCGCGGTCGGC
This sequence comes from Actinokineospora sp., assembly GCF_050699995.1. Lineage (GTDB taxonomy): Bacteria > Actinomycetota > Actinomycetes > Mycobacteriales > Pseudonocardiaceae > Actinokineospora. The sequence continues at coordinate 3,614 of NZ_JBOHGC010000266.1, forward strand.
GAGCACGGCGCCGTGGATATCTCGGGGCTCGGCGGCGACCGCGGCACGGTGTGGCCGGGCACCACGGTCGGCTGGGCGGACCCAGGCACCGACCGGATGCGGCCGGTGCGCCGCCCGCCGGAGTTCGCGGGCGGGTCCAACCGCCCCCGGTACGCGGGCCGCGAACTCGACCCAGTCGACCACGAACCCGCGCTGCTCTCCGGGTTCCGTGCCGCCTACGACGCCGTCCTGCGCCACCGCGACGAGTACGCCGACTTGCTGCGCGCGTGCGCGGGCCTGGAGATCCGCGCGGTGCTGCGGCCGACCCGCGCCTACGCCGTGCTGCTCACCGAGTCCGCGGACCCCGCCCTGCTGCGCGACGCCCGCGACCGGGACCGGATGTTCGACGCCCTCGCCGACCAGCCGGACCTCGCCGCCTGCGAACGCGTGGATCTGTGGGCCGGTGACGTCCCGATCTTCGCCGGACGACCGGACTCGACCACCGTGGTCAGCGCGGACGGAACGGTGGTGGCCGATCACATCGAGCGGTCCGGACTCGACTGCGCGCTGGACAAGCTCGCCGCCATGAGCGAGACCGACCGCCGCGACCAGGCGTGGATCGTCTCGGCCACGCTGGCCACCCGCCGCCCCGTGCTCGAACACCACAGCCAGGCCCCGGTCTCCGGTCCGCTGCAGGGCACCGCGGCCGATCCCGAGCGGCTGCTCGCCGCCGCGTGCGGCCTCGGCGACCAGTTGGTCGCCGCGAGCCACACCGGCCGCGACCGGACGAACTGGCTCAACCTCGAACTCGTCGACGACCGCCAGTGGCTCGTGCTGCCCATGGGCGCGGGCCTGGCCAACGGGTATATCGGGGTGTCGCTGTTCCTGGCGCAACTGGCCGACACCAGTGGGATCACCCGCTACCGCGAGGCGGCGAAGGACGCCATCGCCACCATCCCCCACCTGTTCGCCACGATCCTGAGCGCACCCCATCTCGTCCACGCCATCGGCGGCGGCGGTCAGCACGGCCTCGGCGGCATCGCCTACGCCCTGGCCCGGCTGTCGAACCTGTTGGCGGACAACGAAGTCCGCGGCTGGGCCGAGCAGGCGGTGGACCTGGCGGCGCTGACGGTCGGTCCCGCGGGCCCGCACGGCTGGGACACCGGCACCGCGGGCTGCCTGGCCGCGCTGCTCGCCGCGGACACCGAACTGGGCAGTCCCCGAGCCGCCCGGGCGGCCGCCGCGTGCGCGGACATCCTCGCGAGCCATGTCGAAACGGCCGAGGACGCCTTGCCCGCCGGTTTCGCCGACGGCGCGGCGGGAATGGCTTGGGCGTTGTCGCGATTCGTCGAGGCCGCAGCGAAGACTCACCCGACCACCGATGCCGCGTCCCGGTACGCGGCAGCCGCTCAGACCGCCGCACGAGCGGCGACGGCGCCCGGTCCGACGGCATGGCGCCTCGGCTGGTGTTCCGGTGCCGCAGGGGCCGCCATGGGCGCCTTGGCGGGGGGCTTGGTTCCCGCCGCAGTCGTTCCTCTCCTCGCGGACACCGGGCGCCCGGTGGTGCGCGACCTGAGTCTGTGTCACGGCGAGTTCGGCATGGTCGAGGCGCTGGCCGTGCTGGCGGGCGCCGGACACTGCCCGGCGCCCGCCCTGCGGGCCCGCACCGCCGTCC
>NZ_JBOHGC010000267.1:0-2294 GCF_050699995.1 Actinokineospora sp.
CGTGGGCCAGCGGGCCGGGGACCGTGTGGTCTCAGACCTCCTGAAGTAGCCACGGGGTCTTTGTTGAGATTCACGTCGCTGTGAGCTGGTAGGTCACGGGGCGGTGGTCTCCGGGTAGGCATGTTGGGGTGGCGTTGAGTTCCTCGGTGAGTCGTTGGAGGGCGCGGGCGACTCGTGGGCTGTCGGGCCGGTCCAGGCTGATGGTTGTGGTCTTGGTGGTGTAGTCGATCTGTCCGCCGAGGTGGAGCAGGTTGCGAAGGATGGCGCGGTACTCGTCGGGGTCGGTCAGGTAGGCGTTGAAGCGCTCGGCGAGCCAGGCTTCGGCGTTGAACGCGAGCAGCCGGAGCACCATCTGCAGGCCGCGGCGTTCGAGGCGCGGGCGGGCTCGTTTCGCGTGCGGGTCCAGGTCGGTGGCGAGGATCTTGGCCGGGATGGGGCGTAGGGCGGTCTTGGCGGCGGCGAGCGCGGTCTTGGCTTCCTCGATCTGCTGGTGGAGCTTGGGCAGGGCGGCGTTCATCTGTTTCGGTGTTGCGGGGCCGGCCAGCATCTGCGGCAGCGCTCGTTCGGCGGTCGCGAGGTCGGCCTCGGCGGCCGCGACGTTCTGACGGGCCAGTGTCCGGGCGGGGTTGGTGACTTTGCGGGTGTCGGGGCCGATGTCCATGCCGTAGTCGGCCAGGGCGTCGATGCCGTTGTGGGCGGCGGCGTACTTGAACATGTTCTCGATGCGCCAGCGGGCCCGTAGCCAGCACAGCAGCGCGGCGCCGGTGGCGTTCGTGTCGGAGGTCAGCACCTGCAGCACCGGGGCGCCTGCTTCGAACAGGGTCAACTGTCGAGCGGTCCCGTACCCGTTGATCTGCACGGATTCATCGGCCAGCATCACGCTGATCCGGCGCCCGTCGCGCAGGGTCCAGGACCGTCGTGGCGTGGCGGTCGCCTCGACCAAGGGGGCGCGCCGGTAGGTGACCCAGTCCGCGCCGGCGGCCCGGCACGCGGTGAACGCGGACGGGTAGGCGCCACCCCGGTCGAAACCCAACATGACCGGCGCCTCGGGGCCGATCACCCGCCTCAGCTGGGCAAGGACGCCGGGCAGGGTGGAGGCCAGCCCCGTGGGTTCGCCGGTGCCGAACACCACCGCCCGGCCGCGGGCGTCGACGAGCATGGTGTCGTCGATGCCGGGTTGGGCGTGGCGACGTTTGGTGTTCCAGCCCTTGGCCACGGGTCGGGCACCGGCATAGGGCTTGAAGTGGTCATCGACGAAGTAGACCGGGTCGCCGGCCGGATCCGCGGCGAGCATCCCCGCGGCGAACGCGCGTTGCAAACCCAGTGGGTCCGACCCGTCGGCCAACGCCGAGAGCCGTGCCCGCAGCGTCGCCAGCTCGGGAATCGTGACCAGCCCGACCGTCGGGCCGGCCTCGTCGCGTCGCAGGTGTTTGGTGCCCTCCACGGTGTCGACGCCGAGCGCGAACCCCAGAGTCGCGATCGTCAGCACGCCGACGTCGTCATACCGGCGGGCGGGCCCGCCGGTCAACGAGCCGAAGATCGCTTCGGCGCCCACCCGGTGCAGATACGGATGCAGCAGCATCGCCCCGGCATAACGGCACCGAAACGAGCCCTCGGTGATCCGCGCCGAACAGGCGAAGCCCGGCACCAGTGTCGCCGCAGCCTCGCCCTGGTCGGGCACCTGGTCCGGCACGGGCTCGAGGTTGCCGGCGACCGCGTCGCCCTCACGGGGTTCGACCGCCCCGGGCTCGGTGTCGGTGTCGGTGTCGGTGTCTTCAGGCGCGGGGAGGACCTCTTGAACGGGGGTCGGACCGAGCCGGGCCAGCAGTTCGCTGATCACCGACTGGGCCACCCCCAACCGGTCCGCGATCGACTGCTGGGTCCACCCCGACCCGGCCCACACCCGGGCCCGGGTCACCTGCCGGTCGGTGAGCTTGGGTGGCCGGCCCCGGCGACGCACCAGCCCGGACGAACCGTCGCGACGGGCCCGCCCTCGCAACATCGAGACATACGTCGCGGTCAACTCGAACACCGCGGCGACCTCATCGACACGCCGACCGGCGTCGGTCAGCGCCACGATCGCCAGGTTCCGCATCCCGACGTCGTCCACGTCGTAGCGGTAGACCAACACACGTCCACAGGTCACCAGGGCCTGCCCGTCACTGACCAGCACACGCAGCGCCGCCGGTTCCGGCATCCCGTCCAGCTCGGCCTGACTCACCACACCAACCTACCATATCTCAACTGTTTTCCGATGACATACGGCAAACAAGGAGCCCTGCTCACAGGGCATC
>NZ_JBOHGC010000268.1:0-23502 GCF_050699995.1 Actinokineospora sp.
GTACAGGTGGGCCGGGTGCTCCCACGTCATCCCGATCCCGCCATGCAGCTGCACACACTCCTCCGCCGCGCGCACCGCGACCGTGGAGCACAGGGACTGCGCCACCGCGACCGCCACCCGGACGTCGTCACTCGACGTCGCCAGGGCGTCGGCGGCGTTGAGGGCGGCCGCGCGGGCCAGGACGATCGACTGCCACAGGTCCGCGAGACGATGCTTCAGCGCCTGGAACGAGCCGACCGGGCGACCGAACTGGTAGCGCTGCTTGAGGTACGCCACGGTCGTGGTCAGGCACCACTCGGCGATTCCCACCTGCTCGGCCGCCAGCAGCGCCGACCCGGCAGGCAGCGCACTGTCCACAGCGGACTCGCCGGAACCGGCCAGCCGCACACCGGGATCGCTGAACGTCACGTCCCACACCGGCCGCGTCAAGTCCAGCGACACCACCGGCTGCACGGAAGCCGCCTCGACCAGGTGCAACCCGCCGTCAGCGGGCACCACGAACTCAGTGGCGGCACCGGCGTCCGCGACCGAGCGCACGGTCCGCGCGAGCGGGCCGTCCACCGGGCCGGACAGCGGGATCGCCAGCACCACAACGGATTCCCCGGACGCCATGCGCTTCAACGCGTCCTGTGCGTGCGGGTCGTCGGACAGGTGCAACAGCGCGGCCGTGGCCAGCATGCTGCCCAGGAACGGAACCGGCGCCACCGCTCGTCCAAGCTCCTCGGCGACCACCGCCGCCTCGCGCCAGCCCGCGCCCTGGCCGCCGAGGGACTCCGGGACCGGCAGCGACGTCGCGCCCAGTCCCACCAGGGTCCGCCACAGGTCCAGGTCCACCGGTGTGGCCGACTCGACCCGACCCAGCACGGTGGCCGCGTCCGCCTTGTCCGCCAACAGTTCCCGCACGCCCGCGCGGAGCGCTTCCTCGACGTCGGAGGTCAACAGGTTGGGGTCGCTCATTTCGGCAGGTCCTTCCACGCGGCGTCCTTGTCGACCCGGGGTTCGCTCGGCAGGCCCAGCACCCGCTCGGCGATGATGTTGCGCAGGATCTCCGACGTGCCGCCCTCGATCGAGTTCCCCTTGGCACGCAGGTAGCGGTAACCCGCGTCGCGCCCGGTGAAGTCGACCATGTCGGGCCTGCGCAGCGTCCAGTCGTCGTAGCGCAGGCCGTCGTCGGTGATCTCCAGTTCCAGCCCGGACAGCTCCTGCGCGAGCCGGGCGAACGCCAGCTTCATCGCCGACCCCTCCGGCCCGGGCGCGCCGTTCGCCAGTTGCTGGCGCAGCCGGATCCCCGCCAGCCGCAACGCCTCGGCCTCGACCCACAGCTTGAGCAGCCGGTCGTGCGCCTCCGGGGTGCGCCGGTCCGGGTTGGCCCGCCAGGTGTCGGACACGACCCCGATCATCCCGCCCTCACGCGGGATCGACCGGCCGCCGATCGCGACGCGCTCGTTCATCAACGTCGTCTGCGCGACCCGCCAGCCGTCGCCGACCGCACCGAGGCGGTGGGCGTCCGGGATGCGCACGTCGGTCAGGAAGACCTCGTTGAACTCGGCCTCACCGGTGATCTGGCGCAGCGGCCGCACGTCGACACCGGGGTCGGTCATGTCGCACACGAAGTACGTCATCCCCGCGTGCTTGGGCACGTCCGGGTCGGTGCGGGTCACCAGGATCGCCCAGCGCGCGGTGTGCGCGCTGGATGTCCACACCTTCTGCCCGGTGACCAGCCAGTCGTCCCCGTCGCGGCGGGCCCGGGTGCCCAGCGCGGCCAGGTCCGATCCGGCGCCCGGCTCGGAGAACAGCTGGCACCACACCTCTTCGCCGGTCCACAGTGGACGCAGCAGCCGCTTCTTCAGCTCCTCGGACCCGAAGGCGAGGATCGTCGGCGCCGCCATGCCCAGCCCGATGCCGATGCGCCGCGGGTCGTTGTCGGGAGCACCCGCGGCGGCCAACTCGGCCTCCACGATCTCCTGCTGCGCCCGGGGCAGCCCCAAGCCGCCCAACCCCTCCGGGAAGTGCACCCACGCGAGCCCGGCGTCGAACCGGGCGCGCAGGAAGTCGAGCCGGTTGGTCGTCGCCGGGTCGTGCTCGGCGAGGAACGCCTTGACCCGCTCGCGGACGTCGGTCACTGGGTGTCCTTTCCTGGCACGAGCAGCACGACCGCCTCGGCGACGCAGCCCGGCTTGTCCTCGCCCTCGATCTCGACGGTGTAGGCGAAGACCGCCTGGACGCCGAGAGCCACCGGGGTCACCGACTTCAGCTCGGCGCCCGCCCGCACCCGCGAGCCGACCCGGACCGCGCTGGGGAACCGCACCTTGTTGAGCCCGTAGTTGACGCCCATGGAGAAGCCGCGGAAGTCGTAGATCTCCCGGCCCAGCATGGGAAGCAGCGACAGCGTGAGGTAGCCGTGCGCCACCGTGCCGCCGAAGGGGCCCTTCGCGGCGCGCTCGGTGTCGAGGTGGATCCACTGGTGGTCGCCGGTGGCGTCGGCGAACTGCTGGACCTGCTCCTGGGTGATCTCGTGCCACTCCCCGTACCCGAGGTGCTTGCCCTGGGCCTGCGTGAGCGAGTCGAGCCCGTCGAATGTGTGCGGGAGAGCCCGTCCAGGGAGAGAGGCACGCGATAGCCGCGCCGAAGCGCTCCCTGACGGTCCGGACGGATCGCCCGAATACTCCCGGTATGAGGACGATCCGTCCGGACCGTCAGGAACCGCTTCGATCACGGCTATCACGCACCTCTCTCCCTGGACGGGCTCTCAGTCCTTCGGTCCGCCGGCGACGTAGATGACCTGGCCGGAGACGAAACCGGCTTCCTCGCCGCACAGGAACGACGCGGTGGCGGCGATGTCGTCCGGGGTGCCGATGCGGCCGACCGGGATCATCGACGCGGCGCCCTTCTTGAAGTCCTCGAACGACAAGCCCATCCGCTCGGCGGTGGCCGCGGTCATCTCGGTCTCGATGAACCCGGGGGCGATGGCGTTGGCGGTGACGCCGAACTTGCCCAGCTCGATGGCCAGCGTCTTGGTGAAGCCCTGCAGACCGGCCTTCGCGGTGGCGTAGTTGGCCTGCCCGCGGTTGCCCAGCGCCGACGTGCTCGACAGGTTCACGATCCGGCCGTACTTCTGCTCGGTCTGGTGCTTCTGGACCGCGCGGGTCATCAGGAACGAGCCCCGCAGGTGCACGTTCATGACCAGGTCCCAGTCGTCGTCGGTCATCTTGAACAGCAGGTTGTCGCGCAGGATGCCCGCGTTGTTGACCAGCACGGTCGGCGCGCCCAGTTCCTCGGCGACCTTCGTGACGGCGGCCTCGACCTGCGCGGAGTCGCTGACGTCGGCGCCGACGGCGAGCGCCTTGCCGCCCTCGGCCTCGATCGCCGCGACGGTGTCCGCGCAGCTCGCCTCGTCGAGGTCGATCACGGCGACGGCGAACCCGTCACGGGCGAGGCGCTTGGCGACAGCGGCGCCGATACCTCGAGCTGCGCCGGTGACGATGGCGGTGCGGGGCTGGGACACGGACTCCTCCGAACGGTCGAGTTGCTAAGCGATCGCTTAGCGAACCTACTCCCGAGTGTTCGTCGGTGTCCAGACTCAGAACTCGAACCCGCCGAGCTTGCCGTTTCGGTCGGCGATGAGTCCGGCCAGCGTCGCGATGGCGATCTCGGCGGGCGTCCGCGAGCCGATGTTGAGCCCGATCGGCCGGTGTACCGCGGCGATCCGCTCCTCGTCGACCCCGAGGGCGCGCAGCGCGGGCACGTGCGGGGCAGGGTGCCGCGGATTGCCCATCACGCCGACCCAGCGCGGGTTCGCCGCGAGGACGTCACGCAGGACCTCGCCGAGTTCGGCGCGGTGGTGATCGGTGATGATCACGTCGGCGTCGGGCCCGAGGTCGGCGGGCAGCGCGCCGGACGCGGCTCGCGGATCGACCAGGACGACGCGGTAGCCGAGGTCGGCGCCGTAGCGCAGCAGGTGCTCGGCCACCTGGGTGTCGAACACGGCCACGAGCGTGCGGGTTCCGGTGTCGGGCGTGACGGCCCCGTGGGCGACGTCGCAGGAGTCCGGTGAGGTCATGCCAGCAGTCTCGTCCACCGCCGCCGGTCCAGCCACGTATGGACCTGATTCGGCAAGATCGCGTTATGGCATGATGACGTCAGTCAAACAATGGGGTTTGCATGGATGAGATTGACCGGACTCTCTTAGCCCGGCTGCAGCAGGACGCGACGACACCTTACGCGGCACTGGGGCAGGAGGTGGGGCTCTCCGGTGCGGCGGCGCACGAGCGGGTACGCAAGCTGCGCGAGCGCGGCGTCATCCGCCGCACCACCATCGACGTCGACCCGGCCGCCGTCGGCAAAGGGGTCCTCGCCTACGTGATGATCGAGGCCGACGCCTGGATGGGCGGGCCGGACACCGGCGAGGCGCTGCGCGCGCTGCCGTGGGTCGAGGAGGCGCACATCGTCGCGGGCAGCCCGTCGCTGCTGGCGAAGGTGCGCGCCAAGACCACCAGCGAGTTGCAGCAGGCGCTCAAGGGGATCTTCGACATCGACGGCGTCACCGGGACGCAGACGATCGTGGTCCTCGAGACCTTCTTCGAGAAGTCCGTCGATGTCTGAACTCGCCTACACGGGCCTGAACCTCGACCGCGCGGGCGCCCGCCGCGCCGACGACCAGTGGCTGACCGGCCTGCGCAAGAACGCGAAAGCCGTCGCCCTGTGGCGCGACCACTGCCTGGTCCTCAACGAGCAGCCGGTGTGGGTGGACGTCCCTGAGGACGCCGTGTTCCTCGGCCTCGACGGCGACACGGGTGTGTTCGCCGTCGACCTGTCCGACTTGGAGGAGGCGGCCGCGGCTGAGTCCGTCGGCGCCGACGCGGCCGTCGACATCCGGCGACTGGTCAGCGGCCTGGATGCCGAGGCCGCGACCCGGCTCGCCTACGCCCGCGGGCTGCTGCACTGGAACCGCAACCAGCGGTTCTGCGGCGCGTGCGGTTCGGCTGCCCGCGCGGTCCACGGCGGCCACCTGCGGATCTGCACCGGCTGCGGCAAGCTGCTGTTCCCCCGCATCGAACCGGCCGTGATCACCCTCGTCGAGTACGGCGACCGCTGCCTGCTGGGCCGACACCGGGGTGCCGCGGCGAACGCCTTCTCCACCCTCGCCGGGTTCGTCGAGATCGGTGAGAGCCTGGAGGACGCCGTCCGCCGCGAGGTCGCCGAGGAGGCGGGCGTCGCGGTGGGGGCGGTCGAGTACCGGGCGTCGCAAGCCTGGCCGTTCCCGTCCGGCCTGATGCTCGGTTTCCGGGCCGTCGCGACGGACCCTGAGATCGCCGTCGACCGCGACGAACTGCTCGAAGCCCGGTGGTTCACCCGAGACGAAGTGCTTGCGCTGCAAGAGGAACACCGCGTCGCGGGCACCGGCCGGACCGACTCCATCGAGCAGTTCCTGGTCACCTCGTGGCTGACTGGATCATGATCCCCTAGGGGATCTGCCGGGGTACAAGATCGGGGCCAGCACCTGATCCGCCGGGGCGTTCCCCCTGCCAGTCTTCGTTCAACCTGAACGGAACCTGTGTGGGGGGAACCCAAAATGTCAGCAAAACCGATGGTGACGGTGCGCATCGCGCGCTGGAGCGCGTTACACCCGTGGCGGGCGATCGGCGCCTGGGTCGTCTTCGTCGCCATGTGCATCGGGACCGGCGCGGTGCTCGGCACCAAGACCGCGGACTTCAGCGACAACCCGAAGGGCGAGCAAGCGGTCTACCAGCGCATCGTCGATGACGCGCAGCTCAACCGGCCCGCGTCGGAGAACGTGCTCATCACCGCCCGTGACGGCGCGCTCGACCAGGACAAGGCGCTCGCCGTCGCGGGCGAGGTCCGCACCCGGATGGACGCGCTCACCGAGGTCGACAAGGTCGGCGAGCCCACGCCGTCGCCGAAGGGCGACGCGATCCTGGTCAGCGTCGACATCGCGGGCGACCGCGAGACCGCGGACCAGCGGCTGCAGCCGCTGCTCGACCTCACCGCGTCGATCCAGGCCGCGCACCCCGACCTGCGGGTGGAGCAGGTCGGCGGGCAGTCGCTGAACAAAGCCCTTTCGGAGACCTTGGGGGAGGACTTCCAGAAGGCCGAGTTCATCAGCATCCCGGTCACCCTGATCATCATGCTGCTCGCCTTCGGCGCGGTGATCGCCGCGGGCGTCCCGGTCCTGCTCGCCATGTCCGCGGTCGGCAGCGCGCTCGGCCTGTCGGCCCTGGTGTCGCAGCTGGTGCCCTCGACGGAGAACACCTCCAGCATGATCCTGCTGATCGGCATGGCGGTCGGCGTCGACTACTCGTTGTTCTACATCCGTCGAGAACGTGAGGAACGGGCGCGCGGGGCCGGCCACATCGACGCCGTGGAGATCGCCGCCGCCACCTCGGGCCACGCGATCGTCGTCTCGGGCATCGCCGTCGTCGTCGCCATGGCGGGCATGTTCGTCGCCGACGACGTCACCTTCTCCTCCATGGCGATCGGCGCGATCCTCGTCGTCGTGGCCGCGGTCATCGGCTCGATCACCGTGCTGCCCGCGATGCTCGCCAAGCTCGGCCGCTGGATCGACCGGCCCCGCGTTCCGCTGGTGTGGCGGCTTTCCGCGCGCTCCAACGGTGAGCCGAGGTTCTGGAAGGCGATCCTGAAGCCCTCCCTGCGACGTCCGGGCGTGGCCCTCGTCGTGGCCGGTGGCGCGCTGGTCGCCCTCGCCATCCCCGCCGCCGGGATGACCCTGAACTCGCCGTCGGACGCCGACCTCCCGCGCAGCATCCCGATCATGCAGAGCTACGACCGGATGACCGCCGCATTCCCGAGCAAGGGCGCCGTGCACGCCATCGCGGTCCGCGCGCCCGCCGACGCGATCGCCGCGACCGACTCCGCCGTCACCGAACTGACCCGCCGAATCCAGGCGGACCCCGGCTTCGCGAACGACAGTGCCCCGAGGGTGAACCGTTCCGCCGACGGCCGGATCTTCGTGATCGCCGCGGCCATCCCGCACCGGGGGAGCAGCGCCGAAGCCGACCAGTCCCTGCTTTGGTTGCGCACCAACGCTCTTCCCGCCACCGTCGGCGCGGTGACGGGCGCGGAGTTCGCCGTCAGCGGCGAGACCGCGGGCAACAACGACTTCATCGAGAACATGACGTCGGTTCTTCCGTGGGTGGTGGCGATCGTGCTGCTGCTGACGTTCCTGGTCATGCTGTGGACGTTCCGCTCACCGGTGATCGCGGCCTCGGCGATCTTCCTGAATCTGCTCTCCGCGGGCGCCGCGTACGGCGTGCTTGTCCTGGTGTTCCAGAACACCTGGGCCGAGGGCCTGCTGGGCTTCACCTCCACCGGGGGCATCGTGGCCTGGCTTCCGCTGATCCTGTTCGTGGTCCTCTTCGGACTCTCGATGGGCTACCACGTCTTCGTGGTCAGCCGGATCCGCGAGGCCCGCGGCAAGGGCATGGACACCCGATCGGCCGTCTCGCACGGCATCACGACGTCCGCGGGCGTGGTCACCAGCGCGGCCGCCGTCATGATCGGCGTGTTCTCGATCTTCGCCACCCTGAGCACCATCGACATGAAGCAGATGGGCGTGGGCCTGGCCACCGCGATCCTCATCGACGCGACCCTGATCCGCGCGGTGATCCTGCCGTCGCTGATGGCGGTCCTGGGTGAGGCGAACTGGTGGACGCCGAAGTTCCTGCGTCCACGCGCCGAGCCGATGGCGGCGCCTGCTCCGATGCGGGAACTCGACCGCGTCGGCTGAGCCACCGTGCAACTGCCCCGGATCGAGCTGATCCGGGGCAGTGGCCTGTTCAGCCGCGAAGCACCGCGGCTGTCGCCGCGTCGGCGGGGAAGAACGACTCGATCGCGAGTTCGGCCACCGTGACGTCCATGGGCGTTCCGAACGTCGTCACCGTGCTGATCAGCGCGAGCTCCGCCCCGCCGTGCCGCAACCGAAGCGGCACCACGACATCGGCCGAGTCCACCACCGGTTCCGCCTCGGCACAGGGATACCCCGCCAACTCGTCATGGAGTTCGGCGAGCGACTCGTCCGCGGTGATGACGATCTGCCTGCGCAACCGGCTCAGCAGATGCGCCCGCCACTCACCGAGGTTGACGATCCGCGACGCCAACCCTTGCGGGTGCAGGCTCACCCGCAGCACGTTCACCGGCGGTGCCAACAGGTCGGCGGCCACACCGTCGAGCTGCGAGAGCAGACTTTCGTTGGCCTCCACCAGGTTCCAGCCCCGGTCGACCGCCACCGCCGGGAACGGGTTGTGTCCGGTGAGGACTTGGCGCACCGCCGTGCGCACCGCCGCCAACCGCGGCGAGTCGAGCGGGTCCTGGGAGTACACCGGCGCGTAGCCCGCGGCGAGGAGCAGCTGGTTGCGGTCCCGCAGCGGCAACTCCAGGGTGTCGGCGAGCAGCAGCACCATGTCCCGGCTTGGCGCCGAGCGCCCGGTCTCGATGAAGCTCAGGTGCCGGGTGGAGATGTCGGCCCGCAGCGACAACTCCAGCTGGCTCAGTCGGCGGTGCTCACGCCACTGGCGCAGCAGCGCTCCAGCGGACCGGTCGAGTGCGGCGGCGGTGGTCATGGGCCCACCGTACGACGGCTGTCGATTACCTCCGAGGTCAACTCTGGCGCACACTGGGAGCATGCGATTCGCCGACCGGGCGGACGCCGGCCGCGTGCTCGCGGGCTGGCTCACGCACCTGCGCGAAGAGAATCCGCTGGTCCTGGGCTTGCCGCGGGGCGGTGTGCCGGTTGCCGCCGAGGTCGCGACCCACCTCGGCGCCGAGGTGGACGTCGTCCTGGTGCGCAAGGTCGGCGCCCCCGGACACCCCGAACTCGCTGTCGGCGCGGTGGGGGAGGGCGATGTCACGGTCCGCGCGGACGACGTGCTGCGCGACCTCGACCTGGCCTGGTCCGACGTGGCCGCCACGGCCGACGGTGAGCGCGCCGAGGTCCGCAGGCGGGCCGACCTGTTGCGGGCGGGCGCGGCGCCGCGAGACCTCGCCGAGCGCACGGTGATCCTCGTCGACGACGGCGTGGCGACCGGGTCGACGATGGCGGCCGCCGTGCGAGTGGTGCGGGGAATGGGCGCGGCCCGCGTGGTCGTCGCAGTGCCCGTGGCGCCGCTGGATGTGTTGGTGCGCTTGCGAAAACTCGCCGACGAAGTCGTGTGCCCGCTGACCCCGCAGCGCTTCGTGGCGGTCGGCTACTGGTACGAGGACTTCAACCAGGTGCAGGACTCCGAAGTCCGCGCGATCCTGGGACGCTAGTCGATCCGCACACTGCGCGCCACCGCGGCCGGACCCAGCAACTCGAGGATCCTGCGCATCGACGGGGGCGGGTTGTGGAGCACCAGGAAACGCCCCTCGCCGAGTGAACCCGCGGCCCGGACCACCGTGATCACGCCCGAGATGTCGATGAAGTCCAACTCGGCGAAGTCCAGGTGCACGTCGCCTTCGGCCTGCCTGCACAAGGCGAGCAGGAACTCCTCGAAATCGGGGCGGGTGCTCAGATCGGCGTGCCCGGACACGCGCGCGCCATGCGGGCGGTCGGCGTCGCTGTCGTCGCTGTCGTGGCCGTCGGGGCTCGGCTCGGGCAGCGGGAAGAGGTCAGTGATCGCCGCCACCGCCTCGCGGAGGGGCCATCGGCCCGCCAGCCGTGCTCATGCCCTCACCCCTCCCAGGCGCAGCGGATCCAGTGGACGCCGAGCCTACGCGCGAGCACGGCACGTGTCTCAGGTCCAAAGTCCTCAGCCGGGCCGCATGGGTAACAAGACCGTCAAGCACGTCCGTCCTGGCTCGCTTTCCACCGAGACCGACCCACCATGAGCTTGCAGGACGGCGGACACGATCGCCAGGCCCAAGCCGGTGCCGCCCGCCGCGCGCGAGCGTGCGCCGTCGCCGCGCACGAAGCGATCGAAGACGTCGTCCCGCAGGTCGGCGGATATGCCGGGGCCGTCGTCGGTCACCGTCAGGACCACATGGTCGCCGGTGCGGGACAGCCCGGTCGTGACCGTCGTGCCCGGCGGCGTGTGGGTGCGGCCGTTCGCCAGCAGGTTCGCCACCACCTGGTGCAGCCGGGCCTCGTCACCGGTCACCACCACCGGGTCGGCGGGCAGGTCGAGCCGCCAGTGGTGTCCCGGACCGGCCACCTGGGCGTCGCTCACCGCGTCGACGACCAGGCGGGACAGGTCGACCGGCTCGGCGAACAGCGGGCGGCCCGAGTCGAGGCGGGCCAGCAGCAACAGGTCCTCGACCAGCGTGGTCATCCGGGCCGCCTCGGACTCGACCCGCGACAGCGCGTGCGCCATCGACGCGGGCACCTCGTCGTCCTGCCTGCGGGCCAGTTCGGCGTAGCCGCTGATCGCGGCCAAGGGGGTGCGCAGCTCGTGGCCGGCGTCGGCGACGAACTGCCGGACCCGGGTCTCGCTGGCGTGCCGGGCGGCGAGCGCGTCCGCGACGTGCCCCAGCATCTTGTTGAGCGCGGAGCCGACCTGGCCGACCTCGGTGCGCGGATCGGTGTCGGCCGCCTCGACCCGGTCCGGCAGTGCCACCTCACCCCGGTCGAGCGGCAGTTCGGCGACCCGGCGCGCGGTGTCGGCCATCCGGTCGAGCGGGCGCAGCGTCCGGCGGACGATGATCGCGCCCGCGACACCGGCCACGGTGAGCCCGATGAGGGAGACCGCACCCAGGACCAGGCCGACGGTCCACAGGGTGTCGTCGACGGAGTCCATCGGCAGGCCGGTGACCACGGTGGCGGGCCCGGCCGGGGTCGCTATCAACCGGTAGTCACCAAGCCCGCGCAGCTCGCGCTGGCGGATGGCGCCGTCGACCGGCAGCGCCGCCAGGGTGGGGAGGAGGGCTGCGGGGATGTCGTCGCGGCTGCCGGTGGTGCGCTGCAGCTTGGCGTCGAGCACCCGGCCGTCGTAGACCAGCACGTTGAGCGTTCCGGGCCCTTGTCCTGGGGCGTCAATCGGCGGCCTGCCGCGTGGCGGGCCGTGGTCGCGGCCGACGTAGTCGCTGGCCCGCACGCCCGCGTCGGCGAGCTGCCGGTCAAGCTGGGCGACGAGGAACGCGCGCAGCACCACGATGGTGACCACGCCGATGACCAGGCAGACCATCGCCAGTAGGACCACCTGCTCGGTGATCAGCCGCGCCCGCAGCGTCCTAGCGCGCCGGTTTGAGGACATATCCGGCGCCGCGCATCGTGTGGATCATCGGCTCGCGGCCCACGTCGACCTTCTTGCGCAGGTAGGAGATGTAGAGCTCGACGATGTTGGCCTGCCCGCCGAAGTCGTAGTTCCAGACCCGGTCGAGGATCTGGGTCTTGCTCAGCACCCGGCGCGGGTTGCGCATAAGGAAGCGCAGAAGTTCGAACTCGGTGGCGGTCAGGGTGATCTCGGTGCCGCCGCGGAAGACCTCGCGGGTGTCCTCGTCGAGGGTGAGGTCGCCGACGACCAGGCTCGCCCCGGCGGAGGCCTCGGTGACACCGGTGCGGCGAAGCAGGGCGCGCAGGCGCAGAACGACCTCCTCGATGCTGAAGGGCTTGGTCACGTAGTCGTCGCCGCCCGCGGTGAGCCCGGCGATGCGGTCCTCCACGGAGTCCTTCGCGGTGAGGAACAGGACGGGCAGCGACCCGACCTCGGCGCGCAGCCTGCGAAGCACCTCCAGTCCGTCGAAGTCGGGCAGCATGACGTCGAGCACCACCACATCGGGCCGGAACTCCCGCGCGACCCGGACCGCGTTGCCACCGTCCAGGGCGCTGCGCACGTCCCAGCCCTCATACCGCAGAGCGAGCGTCACCAACTCGGCGAGCGTCGGCTCGTCATCGACGACAAGTACCCGAACGGGCGACCCATCGGATCGTCGCAGCTGCGGCCGGGGTGCGGACATGCCTTGAATCATCCGCCATCCGGATGCGACCGACCTGTGCTGAACCTGTGCGCCTGCTGTGTGACTCGGGCAGCCGGGTCAGGCGGCGTGGTGGCAGGTCGGGCAGGTGCAGTCGGCGCAGGTGCAGTTGTTGCAGCTGTCGGCGCAGCCCTCGCACTGGCATGTGGCGTGGTTGCAGGTGGGGCACGTGCAGTCGGTGCAGCCGCAGGTGGCGCAGGAGTCGTCGCAGCTGCCGCACTGGCAGCGGTCGCACTCGTCGTAGTGCACGGTGCCGTTCTCGCGGTGCTCGCGGTGCAGGTGGCCGTCGTGCGCGTAGTCGACATGGTCACCGTGCACGATGGCCGCGTGCCCACACTCGGGTCCGTGCGTGTGCCGGTGCTGTTCCGCGGGCTGGTGCTCGATCGTCGTCATGCCCCCATGCTTATGCGCATGGCTGCATCCGGCGAGTCGATCACTTGTCGACCGGGTCGACCACCTTCGACGCCGCGACGATGATCGACCACAGTGGACTGCGCGTGCGTTCGTAGTACACGCGGCGATTCGCCGGTTCCCGGTGCTCCACCAACATCCCAAGATCGACGAGCCGGGTCAGCTCGATCCCGCAGGCACTCTGCGCGATCACCGTCTTGGGTGGCTCGGACTGGTAGAACCGCGGCCCCGCGTGCTGGTGGATCCACAGCGCCAGCCGCAGCCTGCTCGGCCTGCCGAACATGAGCCGACCGACATCGCCTGCGTCCATTGGGCGCTCCTGGGTAAGCGGTAGCAGTTATCCGATATCAAGATAGCGGCGTGGAGGGGTCGTGTCGAGCGGAGGCGCCGGGGGGCAGGGGCCTGTGCGGGGCGAGCGCTACTACCGCACCGGCGACCTGGTCCGCCTCGACGCCGACGGCGTGGTGCATTTCCGCGGCCGCACCGACAACCAGGTGAAGATCCGCGGCAACCGCGTCGAACTGGGCGAGGTCACCGTGGCCCTGCTCGCGGTCCCCGAGGTGACCGACGCCTACGTGCGGGTGGTCGGGGACGCGGAGGACAAGCGGCTGGTCGCCAACGTCGTCGCCGCCGGCCTCACCGACGGGGGCGTGCGCGCCGCCGTCGCCGCGCGGGTGCCCGGTTACCTGGTGCCCGACCAGATCGTCCTGGTCGACCGCCTTCCCTTGAACGCCAACGGAAAGGTCGACGCCTCCGCGTTGGCGACACCTGTGCGCGGGCTCGCGCGGCAGACGCCGCGGGAGCGTGAACTGGCGCAGCTATGGGGTGCCGTCCTCGGGATGGATCCCGCTTGCGTCCCGGCCGAGGCGTCGTTCTTCGACGTGGGCGGCAACTCGATCAAGCTGGGTGTGCTGCTCGGCCGGATCGCCCGGCAGCGGGGAGTCCAGCTGACCTTCCAGGACGCGTTCGCCGCGCCGACGCTCGCCGCGATGGCCGAGGCACTGGCAGCGGCGCCCCGCGCGGTCGCGGACCCGATCCCGGGCGTGCCCGCGGGCGATCCGGTCGCCGTGCACCCGCGACAGGTCGCGCTGCACGCGCTGTGGCAGGTCGACCCGGCGCCGCCGGTGTACAACATCCCCGTGCGGGTCGCCATCGCCGGTGACCTCGACGTGCCGCGGCTGCGCGCGGCCTTCACCGCGCTCGTCGACCGACACGACGCACTGCGCATGCGGTTCACCTACGCGGAGGGCGCCGTCCGGCAGGCCGCCGCCGCGGTCACGGCGACCCTCGCCTACCGCGCCGAGCCGGAGCCCGACGTCCTGGCCCGCTTCGTGCGGCCGTTCGACCTCGCCGCGCCGCCGCTTGTGCGTGGGCTGCTCACGCGAACGGGCCCACACGCCCACGAGCTGTACCTCGACGCGCACCACGTCGTGGTCGACGGCATCTCGCTGCGGCTGCTGGTTTCCGACCTGTTCGACCTCTACGCCGGGGCGGACCTTCCCCCACCGGTGACGACCTACGCGTCCGCCGCCCAGTGGGCCGCGCGGCGGGAACCCTCGGCGGCCGATGAGGAGTTCTGGCTCGCTGAGCTGGCGGGCGTGCCCGCCGGGCTGGACCTGCCCACGGACCGGCCGCGTGGCGCCACCCGCGCCGTGCGTGGCGCGGTCGCGCGCCGGGTCCTCGACGGCGCCACCGCCGCGGCACTCGACGGAGCCGCGCGCGAGTTGGGTGTC
Source organism: Actinokineospora sp. (assembly GCF_050699995.1). Lineage (GTDB taxonomy): Bacteria > Actinomycetota > Actinomycetes > Mycobacteriales > Pseudonocardiaceae > Actinokineospora. The sequence continues at coordinate 14,070 of NZ_JBOHGC010000268.1, forward strand.
ACGACCGCCGCCGTCGTCCTGGCGGCCTACACGGCCGCGCTGGCCCGCCTGTCCGGCGGGCGCGACCTCGTCGTCGGCTCACCGATGAACGGGCGCACCCACCCGGATGTCGAGTCGGTGGTCGGCATGTTTGTCAGCACGGTGTGCCTGCGGGCCCGGGTCGACACCGAGACGACGGTGGCCGACCTGGCACAGCAGGTAGGCGGCAGGCAGGTAGCGGCGCTGACGCACCAGGACTACCCGTTCGAGCGGCTCGTCGAGCGGCTCGGCGTGCCCCGCGACCCCGCGCGCAATCCGCTGTTCGACGCGCTTTTCGCCTACCAGGACATCGAGTTCTACGAGTTCGCCAAGGCCGGGCTGACCCTGTCGCTCGAACTGCTCAACCCCGGGACCACGCGGTTCGACCTCAACCTGCAGGCCTACCGCAGGCCGGACCGGCTAGAGCTCGACCTCGAACACGCCGCGGACCTGTTCGACCACGCCTCCGCCGACTACCTGCTCGACCAGTGCGCCTCCGCACTCGACGAACTCACCACCGCGCCGGACACACCGGTCTTCGCACCGGTCAGCGGCGCCACCGCCGTCTCGGCCGCGGACTTCTCGTTTTAGGAGCACACCACATGACCACGATTTTCGAGCAGAACCAGCTGCTGCACGCCGCTCCCGAGCACGCCGAGCACTGGCGGCGAGTAGTCGCCGCGACCACGGACCCGACGGTCGTCGTGCGCGACTTCCTCGGCCAGGACCCCGCCCGCCCCACCGCCCGGCACACCGCGCCGCTACCCGACGCGGCGCTCGCCGAGGCGCGGCGGATCACCAAGGGCGACACGACTTTGCTTCGGCTGGTGCACACCGCGGTCGCCGCCGTGGTGACCGCGCGCGCCACCGACACCGGCTCGGTCACCCTCGTCGCGCCCGCCCCGCCGGACGCCGCGGCGGCCGGGCTGCCCGTCACCGCGCGGATCGACCGGGATGCGTCGTTCCGCACCGTGCTGGGCGCGGTGCGCTCGGCCTACCTGGAAGCCGCGGCGCACGCCGGGGTCCCGTTCTGGCTGCTCTTCGACCGCGCCGGGGTCAGCCCGTCCGACATCGCGGTCGGTGTCGACGGGTCCTTCAGCGCCGCCGACGCGGTCGCCGCCTGCTGTGTGCTGCACTTCGATATCGCCGACGGCGCGGTTGGGCTCACCTACCGCACGGACCTGTTCCTGCCGACGACCGCCGCCCGACTGGTGCACGACTACGCCCGGGTCCTCGGCGCCGTTCTGTCCGATGTGGACTCCAAGTTGGCGCCGCTGATCGACGCGTGCGACGACGACGACGTGCTCCTGGCGGGTTTCAACGACACCGGCCGGGAGTTCGAGGCCGACGCGCTGCTGCACGGCTTCCTGGAACGCGGCGCCCGCGCGCACCCCGACCGCGTCGCGATCCGCGACGACGGCACCACCTACGCGGCGCTCAACGCCGAGGCGAACCGGTGGGCACACCGGCTGCGCGCCCTCGGTGTGGGCCGGGGCGACATCGTCGGCGTGTGCCTGCCCCGCTCGCCCCGCGAACTCGTGGCGATCTACGCGGTGCTCAAGGCAGGCGGCGCCTACCTCCCGGTCGACGCGACGCTGCCCGCCAACCGGATCGAGTACATGCTCGAGCACAGCGGCGCCCTTGTGGTCATCGGGGACGCGTCGACCCGTGACGCGGTCGCGTCGGTCGAGGTCTTCGTGGACTGGGACAGCCCGGACGGCCTGCCCGAGAACGACACCGACCCGGACGTCGTGACGGACTCGCGCGATCTCTGCTACGTCATCTACACCTCCGGGTCCACCGGCAGGCCCAAGGGTGTGATGATCGAGCACCAGGCCATCGTCAACCGGCTCCTGTGGATGCAGCGCGCCTACCCGCTGGGCGAGGGCGACGTCATCCTGCACAAGACGCCGTTCACCTTCGACGTCTCGGTCTGGGAGATCTTCTGGTGGTCCATCGCGGGCGCCGCGGTGTCCACGCTGCCCTCCGGCGCCGAGCGCGACCCCGAGCGCATCGCCGCCCGCATCGCCGAGCACGGTGTCACCACGACGCACTTCGTCCCGTCGATGCTGCAGGCGTTCCTGGCCTTCGCCGACGCCGTGGGCACCGGCATCGCCCTGGGCACCCTGCGCGCGGTCTTCGCCAGCGGTGAGGCTCTGGGCACCAGCCTGGCCGTGCGCTTCCACGCGCTGCTCGGACACGTGGAGCTGGTCAATCTCTACGGCCCCACGGAGGCCGCGGTCGACGTCAGCTGCCAGGAAACCCGCGCCGTCGACCCCGACCGGCCGATGCCCATCGGCAGGCCGATCGACAACATCGTGCTGCGTGTGCTCACCACCGCCGGAACCGTCGCCCCCATCGGCACGCCCGGCGAACTGTGCATCGGGGGCGTCGGGCTGGCCCGGGGCTACCTCAACGCGCCGGAGCTGACCGACCAGCGCTTCGTGGCCGACCCGGTGGATCCGGCGCGGCGGATCTACCGCACCGGCGACCTGGCCAGGTGGACCCCCGCGGGCGTCATCGAATACCTGGGCCGCATCGACACCCAGGTGAAGATCCGTGGCTACCGCATCGAACTCGGCGAGATCGAGCACGTCGCGGCGAAGGCACCCGGCGTCGCCGACTGCGCCGTCGCCGCGTTGGCCGACGAGCGCGGGGACCGCGCGCTGTGCGCGTATGTCGTTGCCGGGCCGGGGTTCGACGCCGCGGAGTTCACCGCCGAGCTTGGGCGCGAGCTGCCGTCTTACATGGTGCCGACGTGGGTGGTCGAGGTGGAGGCGATCCCGACCAACCACAACGGAAAACGCGACGTGAGCGGGCTGCCGAAGCCCACGCGCGCGGCGGACACCGACTACGTGGCGCCGAGTTCGGACTCTGAGCGCGTCCTCGTGGAGCTGTGGCAGTCGGTGCTCGGCGTCGAGCGGGTCGGCGTGCACGACAACTTCTTCGCGCTGGGCGGGGACTCCATCAAGTTCATCGCCGTGCTCGCCGCGGGCCGGTCGGCCGGTTTCGTGTTCACCTTCCAGAACCTGTTCGCGAACCCGTCGGTCGCCGAACTCGCGGCCGTCGTCCGGCGCGGTGACGCGGCGGGGGAGTCCGCCGCGGCGCCGCCGTTCTCGCTGCTGTCGGAGGCCGACCGTGCGCGCCTGCCCGCCGACGCCGTCGACGCCTACCCGATGTCATCGCTGCAGACCGGCCTGCTCTACGAGGCGGCACGGTCGGAGCAAGGAAGCGGCCTCTACCACGACATCCTGAGCTACCACATCACCGACGTGGTCGACCTCGACGCGTTCCGGTCCGCCGTCACCACCGTCGCCGCGCGGCACGCGATCTTCCGGACGGCGTTTCACCTGGACGGATTCAGCGAGCCGGCGCAGGTCGTGCGCGAACGGGTAGCGTGCCCGCTCACCGTGTTCGACCTCGCCGACCTGCCCGCCGCCGAGCAGGACGCCCGGCTGGGCGAGTTCGCCGCGCTCGAACTCGCCCGCGGCTTCCGGCCCGGCGAGCCCGACCTGGTCCGCGTGCACCTGCACCTGCTCGGCGACCGCGGGTACCAGTACACGCTCAGCTACCACGACGCCGCCCTCGACGGGTGGAGCGTCAACACCCTGCACCGCGACATCTTCGCCGCCTACTTCGCCGCCCTGGACGGCGCGGAGCAGGCGGCGGCCGACCTGACCGTCAGCTACCGCGACTTCATCAAGGCCGAGCGGGAGGCCATCGCCGACGCGGACCAGCGCCAGTACTGGCTCGACATGCTCGCCAAGTACGAGAGCACCCGGCTGCCCAGGTTCGCAGGCGAACTCCCGGCGGGCGGGGTCGTGCTGCACGACGTCGACCTGCCCGACACCGTCGCCGAGGGCGTGGTCCGCACCGCGGCGGCGCTGCGAGTCCCGGTCAAGTCCGTGCTGCTGGCCGCGCACGTGGCCGCGCTGGGATTCGTGGCGGGCACCGACACGGTGCTCACCGGGTACGAGCACAGCGGCAGGCCCGAGGTCGTGGGCGGCGAACTGCTGCCCGGACTGTTCCTCAACACGATCCCGTTCGGCATCACCATCGGCGACGGGACCTGGGCTGACCTGGTGCGCGAGGTGTACCGCCGCGAGACCGACTTGCTGCCGTACCGGCGCTTCCCGATGCTGGAGATGAAGCGCGCGGTGGGCACGCGCGAACCGTTGTTCGAGTCGGTCTTCAACTTCACCCACTTCCACGTGCTGAAGGACCTGTCCGCCCAGGACGGCTTCGAGATGGTGCGCTCGGTCGTCAACGCCCAGACCGAGTTCCCGTTCCGCGCCGAGTTCGCCCAGGACGCGATCAGCGACCAGGTCCAGCTGTCGCTGCACTACCACGCCGACGCCTTCACCCCGGAGCAGATCACGCGTGTCGGCGGCTACTACGCTCGCGCGCTGGCCCTGCTCTCGTCCGCCCCGGACGAGGGTCTGCGCGCGCGGTCGCTGCTCAGCGACGACGAGGCGACCGAGCTCACCACAGCGTTCCGCGGCGCGACCCGCGAACGGCCCGAGGGCACCTTCGTGGACAGCTTCGCCGAGCACGTGGCCGCCGCGCCTGACGCGGTCGCCCTCGTCCACGGCGCGACCGATCTGACCTACCGCGAACTGGACGAGGCCAGTGACCGCATGGCGAACCTCTTGCGCGCCAACGGGGTCACGGCGGGCAGCGTGGTCACCACGCTCCTCGACCGCGGTGTCGACTGGGCGGCCACTGTGCTCGCCGTGCTCAAGCTCAGCGCCGTGTACCTGCCGCAGGAGCCGTCGTACCCGGCTGAGCGCCTGGGCTCGGTGCTGCGCCGCAGCGGCAGTGCCCACCTGGTGGTCGACGCCTCCACGACGGACGCTGTGCGCGCCGCCTTGGCGGCGGTCATGGACACGACACCAGCACTGCTCACCCCGCAGGACGCGCGCGCGCTCGCGGCCGAGCCGGTCGATTCCCGGCCCGCGCCCGGCGACCCCGCCTACATCATCTTCACCTCGGGGTCGACCGGTGAGCCCAAGGGCGCGACGATCCGGCACTCGGGCATGCTCAACCACCTGCTGGCCAAGGTCGTCGACCTCGACCTGACCGCGGCCGACCGGATCGTGCAACTCGCCACCCAGTGCTTCGACATCTCGGTGTGGCAGCTGCTCGCCGCGTGGGTCGTGGGCGGGCGCACCGTCATCGTGGGCCAAGAGGTGATCAGCGACCCCGCGGCGCTGCTGCGAACGGTCGCCGACGCCGAGATCACCATCCTGGAGTTCGTGCCGTCCTATTTGGACGCTCTGCTCGCCGAGGCGGAGATCCGAAAGGTCGACCTTCCCGCGCTGCGCTACAACCTGGTCACCGGGGAAGCGCTGCCGCCGGGGCTGACCCGCCGGTGGTTCGGTGTCTACGACGCCCCTCTGGTCAACGCCTACGGGCCGACCGAGGCGTCCGACGACGTCACCCACCACGTCGTGGCCGCGCCCGTCGACGGCGACCGCGTCCCGGTCGGCACGGCCGTCCTCAACACCGGTCTCTACGTCGTCGACAAGGACAACCGGCTGCGTCCGCTCGGCACGTTCGGCGAGATCGTGGTCACCGGCGCCGGGGTCGGACTCGGGTACGTCAACGACCCGGAACGCACCGCCGCGGCGTTCCACCCCAACGTGCTCGACGACCTGTCCACCATGATGTACCGCACCGGCGACGTGGGGCGGTGGCTGCCGGGCGGCGTCCTCGACTGCGCGGGCCGCGTCGACCACCAGGTGAAGGTGCGCGGTTTCCGGATCGAGCTCTCGGAGATCGAGGGCACGATCGGCAGGCTCCCCGGCGTGGACACCGCGGTCGTGGTGGTCCGCGAAGCGGGTGGGGAGAAGCTCCTCGCCGCGTTCTACACCGGACCCGCCGAATACGACGTGGTGGCGGTGCGCGAGGCGCTGGCGGCCACCCTGCCCAGCTACATGCACCCCGACTCGGTCCAGCACCTCGACGCCTTCCCGCTGACCGACAACGGCAAGGTGGACCGTGCCGCGCTGGTCAGGCTGGTCGCCGCGAGCGCGGTGCGCCGGGTGCGCGAGGAGCCCGCCGACGACCAGGAACGATTGGTCGCGGGCGTGTTCGCCGAGGTGATCGGCCTGGCGCCCGAGGACGTCGGCGCCACCGACAACTTCTTCGACATCGGCGGCCACTCAATCGCGGCGATGAAGGTCGCCATCGCGCTCGGCGACGCGGTCACCGTGCGCGACCTGCTGACCCATCCGTCGCCGCGCGCTCTGGCCCGCCACCTGCGCGAGCGCGCCGCGGATCGACGCGAGCTGCTGGTCGACCTCACCGCCGCGGCGGGGCTCACCTTGGCGCGGGCGGAGCGCACGGTGGTGTGCGTGCCGTTCGCGGGCGGCAGCGCCGTCAGCTACCTGGACCTGGCCCGTCGCCTGCACCAGGAGCGGGTGCGGGTGCTCGGCGTCGAGTTGCCCGCCCGCACCGGCCGCGACCCGCGCGCCGCCGTGCCCGCCGACCGACTCGGCGATGACCTCGCCGCGGAGATCGCCACCACCGTCACCACCCCGGTCGCGCTGCTCGGACACTGCGCGGGCACCGGACCGGTGCTCGCCGCCGCCGCGGCCCTGCGCGAGCGCGGGACCGAGGTCGAGCGGCTGTTCCTGGTGGCCAAGGTGCTCAAGTCGGACGATCCCGACGACCACGCCAACAACGAGGTGATCCACATGACCGAGACCGAGATTCTGGACTGGTTGGTCGACAACACCGGCTTCGACGAACTCGACCACCTGTCGGACACGGCCAAGACCGACCTGTCCCGGGCGTTCCGCTACGACAGCGCCGAGGCGAGCCACGCGTTCGCGACCGCCCTGCGGGCGACGGCCCCGGCCAGGTTCCCGATCACGGCTGTCTACGCCGCGGACGACCCACTGGTGCGCGGGCACGAGCAGGCGGTCGCCACCTGGGGCCGCTTCGGCGACCTCGACGTGCGGGTCGCTCCCGACGGCGGGCACTACCTGAACAAGACCAGGCCGGAGTTCCTCGCCGAGTGCGTGCTGGCCGCCGACGGCGAGGCCACGTCATGACGGTGTTCACCATCGCGGTGATGGGCGTGATCGTCTTCGCGCTCAGGTTCTCGTTCTTCGCGCTGCCGCAGGATATCCGGCTGCCGAAGGTCGTCGAGCGGTCGCTCTACTTCGTGCTCCCGGCGGTCCTCATGGCCATGGTCGTCCCGACCATGATCCTGGACAACCACGGCGACTTCCGGCCGGTGGGCAACCCCTACCTGGTCGGTGTGGCCGTCGGCCTCGCCGTGGGCGCGGTCAAGCGGGACAGCTTCTTCCTGATCTTCGCCTCGAGTGTCGTGGCGTTCGCGCTGGCGAAGGTGGTGCTGGCATGAACGGCAGACTGTCCGAGGTGGGCAAGGGCGCCCGCGACGTCGTCCCCATCGTGGTGGGCGCGGTCCCGTTCGGCGTCCTGTTCGGCGCGCTGGCGGCGGAGGCGGACTTCGGCCTCCTCAACACGCTGCTGATGTCGCTGCCGGTGTATTCGGGCACCATGCAGATGATCGGGCTGAACATGATCAGCATCGGCACGAGTTGGCCGATCGTGGCGTTCGCCTCGTTCATCGTCAACTCCCGCCACGCCTTCTACAGCGCCGCCCTCACCCCTCATATGCGCCAACTCGGCCTGGGCTGGCGGCTGGCGCTCAGCTACGGGATGACCGACCAGATCTACGTGCTCGCCGAACGCCGCTACGCGAACCGCGACGGCTCGACCGAGAAGCACTGGTACACGCTCAGCACGTCGGTCGTCCTGTTCATCATGTGGCTCGCCAGCACGTGGGTCGGGTTCGGCTTCGGCGACATTCTCAAGGAGTTCGAGGACCTGGGCTTCGACTTCGCGCTGTGCGCCACCTATGTCGCCCTCGCCGCGTCGTCGTTCGCCGATTTCCGTGCGATCGCCGCGGGTCTGTCCGCGGGCCTGCTGGCCGTGGCCCTCTTCGGCGTGCCGTACCAGGGCGGACTGTTCATCGCGATCATCGGCGGCATCGCTGTCGGACTCGGCGCGGACAAGCTGTTCCCGCCCAAGCCCGAGGAAGAACCCGCCGAGAACCTGGCCGCCGCGGAGACGCCGACATGACAGACCGCCGGTGGCCCGCTGTCGTCAGAGCACGCCGCGGGGGCGGAACTGGATGCTGATGCGCGGGCCGACCGGTCTCGCCGTCTTGGGCACCGCGTGCTCCCACGTGCGCTGGCAGGACCCGCCCATCACCAGCAGGTCCCCATGTCCGACCTCATAACGCAGCGTCCGGCCGCCGCCGCGGGGGCGAAGCGCCAGCGCTCGGGGGGAGCCCACGGAGACGATCGCGACCATCGTGTCCTCCGTCGCTCCCCGGCCGATTCTGTCGCCGTGCCAGGCGACGGAGTCGTTGCCGTCGCGGTAGAAGCACAGGCCTGCGGTGGCGAAGCGTTCCGGGTAGTGCGCGTTGAGGGCGTCCCTCGCCTCGACGAGCAGCGGGTCGGGGAGTGTGGCGCCCTCCGGGTAGTGGCGCAGCAGCCTCGGGACGTCGACCACCGAGTCGTACATCTTCCGGCGCTCGGCTTTCCACGGCACGGCGTCGACCAGGCGGTCGAAAAGGTCGTCGGCTCCGGGTAGCCAGCCGGGGAACAGGTCGAGCCACGCGCCGTCGGACAGGGGGACGCGACGCAGGCCGGACAGCGGTGGGAGCCCGGCGGTTTCCGGGGCGTCCCACAGTGAACCCTGCAGTGCCACGCTCACCGCCCCAGCGTACCAAAATCATCGAACAGGTGTTCAGTGCGCGCGTCGATCCTGCGCGAGGGATACTGGGACCACATCGACGTGGCATTCCCGAGAGGAACCATCATGCTTGCCGTTGCGAGTCGGACGACTCCGGTGGTGGAGGTGGGCGTGCGCCTGCGGGCCGCCGCCGAGAAGGTGGTCCGCGACGTGTCGAGCCCGGGGGCGGTCGACGACCTGGTCGCCGGGCTGGCCTGGACCGCCGCGTGCGGGCAGACCTGCCAACTCACCGGCCCGGTAGCCGGTGTCCGCCAGGCGATCGCTGCCCTGCGGGCCGGTGACGCGCCGTCGGCGGAGTCGGCGCTGCGGTCGGTGCTCGCCGCCATGCGGTGACCAGGGACACCTCCCGCGGGGAACCATGCCGCCGCTCATCGCGTTGATGAGGTGTCGCTTCCTGAATCAGGGCTGACGGACGTTTCCCGGCGGTGTCCCCCACACTGTCGGACGCACGCCGTCGGCGCGCGGGCGACCATGCCGCCGACCGGACAACCCCCCAGGTGACTGGTCAGCTGGTCGTCTTGGCGTGGTGAGTTGATCTTTGGGCTCGCCGGGTGGATCATGGTGTGGTGCCCGACGAATCGCAGCCCTCGTATGAGGAGTTGGCGTTGTTGGTGAAGCAGTT
>NZ_JBOHGC010000269.1:0-36075 GCF_050699995.1 Actinokineospora sp.
GCCAACGGCTGGCGCCAGGTGAAGCTGTACTTCATGTGCGGCCTGCCCACCGAGACCGACGACGACGTCCTGCAGATCGCCGAGATGGCGAAGAACGTCATCCGCGCGGGCCGGGAAGCCAGTGGCCGCAAGGACATCCGCTGCACCATCTCCATCGGCGGGTTCGTCCCCAAGCCGCACACCCCGTTCCAGTGGGCCGCCCAGTGCGACCCGGACACTGTGGACAGTCGGCTGCGGAAACTGCGTGAGGCGGTCAACTCCGACCGCGACCGCAGCCTGGGCCGCAACATCGGCATGCGCTACCACGACGGCAAGCCAAGTCTCATCGAAGGCCTGCTGTCGCGCGGCGACCGCCGAGTCGGCCGAGTGATCGAACGAGTCTGGCGCGACGGCGGCCGCTTCGACGGCTGGAGCGAACACTTCTCCTACGACCGCTGGGTTTCCTCCGCCGCGACGGAACTGGAGCCCCTGGGCGTCGACCTGGCGTGGTTCACCACCCGCGAGCGCACCGAGGCCGAGGTCCTGCCCTGGGACCACCTCGACTCGGGCCTCGACAAGGAATGGCTCTGGGACGACTGGCAGGACGCCCTCGACTCCCGCGAACAGGACGACTGCCGCTGGACCCCGTGCTTCGACTGCGGCGTCTGCCCGGCGATGGGGACCGACATCGAGATCGGCCCCACCGGTCGCAAGCTGCTGCCGATCAGTCCCGTCGGCATCGGTTCCCCGGTGCAGAACCCGGCCCTGACCTCCCCGTGACCGTCCGCCGCGCCGCCGACGCCGACCTGGCGTCGGTGGCGCTGCTGCGCAGGCGGTGGACCGAAGAGGACAACGGCCCGGTCGGCTTCCACCAGCTGACCCCGGCTGATACCGGGCCCAACCCTTCACCACCCGACCGGCACTCCACAAACCAAAAGCTATCCGTTCACAGCAGCCAATGCGTCGACCATCCCGTGCCCATGAAAGCTGTTGTACGGCGCATACCCAGAGCAGTAGGCATCCTGCCCACCCGCCCCATCAAGGTCGTAATCCGCCGGACATGGCACCGCTCGAGCCTGTCCCGTCAACAACCGGCTCAACGCCTGCGGAGTCGCCTGCCGATGCGTGCTCGCCAACAGCGCCGCGACCCCCGAGACATGCGGCGTCGCCATCGAGGTCCCGCAGGACTTCGCGTACCCACCAGGCACCGTCGACAGCACGCAGCTGTCCGAGCCCTGGTCCCCGCCAGGCGCGGTCACGTCGACCACCCCAAGCCCATACGCGCTGTACCCGGCCTTGAGCTCCGAAGGGCCCACCGCCGACACCGCCACCACTCCACGCAGGCCCGCCGGCAGCACCTTGCAGCTGTCATCCAGCGTCCGCCGCTCGCCCTTCGCGTCCACCGTCTGCCCATGCGGCCGGGCCAAGTCGATGTTCTCGTTCGACGCCGCCGCCACCACGAGCACGCCCCGCCGCGTCACGTAGTCGACCGCGCGGCGCACTGCTTCGGAGACCACACGTTCTCCTTCGCGGTCGCAGGTCTGCAGCCAGGGGTCGACGAAATAACTGTTGTTGGCCACCGCCATGCCCTGCGCCGCCGCCCACATCAGGCCGCACACCACCGCCTCGGGAAGCACGAACCCGGCGTCGTCGACCACCTTCACCGAGGCCAGCCGCACCCCGGGGGCGACCCCGGTGATGCCGCTGCCATCGTCGGCGGCGGCGATGATCCCGGCGACGTGCGTGCCGTGCGGTGACTCCGTCGGCTGCCACGCCGCGGGCGCCGGGTCGGCCTTGCCGCCCAGACAGCCGGCCGACCGGTCGGTGTCGACGGCGGGCGCGAGGTCGGGGTGGGTGGAGTCGACACCCGAGTCGAGCACCCCGACGACCACCTCGGAGCTGCCCGGGTTGATCTCGCGGGCCCGGTCGGCCCCGATCATCGCCATGTCCCACTGCTCGGCGGTCCGGTCGGCCTTGGGCACCTCGTACGCCGTCCGGGTGACCTCGGCCTGCTTGGACCGCCCGACCGCGTTCTGCGCGCTGAACACCCGGTCGCGGCCCATCAGACCGGGGAACCGGCGGTCACTGGATGTGACCACGCCCACGCCGATCTGCGGGTAGTAGGCCACCGTGGACCCGCACTTCGACGCCGTTTCCGCGGTGGCGTCCTCGGCGCTGGTCCATGGCTCGTAGAGCACGACGAACCGCACGTCGAGCTGGTGATCCCCGCAGGTGACGACACCTGGCTCCATGGGCACGGCGAACGCGGGGTCGGTGCTCACGAGCACCGTCGCGACCGCCGCGACACTGACCACTGCCGCCTGTGTTCGGCGCAGCAGAGGCACGGGCGACCTCCAGTACTGGCCTGCCGGATTGCTCGGGTCGTGCTGACCACTCGCTGCGGACGGTAGCCACGACCCGCGTGGGAAACAACCTGGAAGGCGGAATTGGCCGCCCACCGGCTCCGAGTGCTGCCAACCGGAGTAATTCAGTCGGCGGATCGCGCCACGGTACGGTTCCACCAGCAGGCAGAAGTACCCGTCGGACACATCCCCTAGGAGTAATCCTGAGTCGCCAGGATCAGCCCAACCCGTCGGCCGCGCCGGTGCAGAAGCTGCGCCTGCGCTACGCCAAGCGGGGAAGGCTCCGCTTCACCTCCCACCGCGACGTGGCCCGCACGTTCGAGCGCGCGCTGCGCCGGGCGGGTGTGCCGATGGCCTACTCCCAGGGTTTCAGCCCGCACCCGAAGATCTCGTGGATCGGCGCGGCGCCGACGGGGGTGGCCAGCGAGGCCGAATACGTCGAGATCTCGGTAGTCGAGGCGGTCGACCCCGCCAGGCTCGCGGCCGCTCTCGACGAGGCGCTCCCGCCGGGCATCGACGTCCTGGAGTCGGTCGTGGCCGGTCCGGGCGGGCTCGCGGAGCGCATGGAGGCCAGTCGCTGGCGCATCGAGCTGCCGGGCGTGCCGGTCGACGACCTGCGTGACGCGGTGGCGAAGCTGCTCGCCGAAGAACACGTCGAAGTGGAGCGGCTCACCAAGGACGGCAGGCGGCTGATCGACGCCCGACCTGCGGTTATCCGGGCCGAGGTGCTCGACTCCGCCGACTCGTTGTCCGGTGTGGGCATCGACATGCCAGTGGATTCGCCCCCGTATGGGATACTGATGGCGGTCGTTCGGCAGACAACACCAGCCGTTCGGCCCGACGACGTACTGAGCGCGTTGCGCGTCGTCGCCGCTCTGGAACCGCCCGTGCCCGCGAAGGCGACGCGGATGGCCCAGGGACGGCTTGACGACGATGGCGTTCTGTCCGACCCGCTGGCCCTCGATCGGGCGGCGACAGCCGGATAGTCCGCCTGGGAGACGCAAAGCCTCACCGTGGTCGAACGACCTGCCGTCAGCCGGTGTCGGTCCCATGACCGGTATCGAGACGGCGAGAGGCGAGGATTCCCGCCGCCTTGCGCGGTGGAAACACAACTAGGCCCCTGAGCGGCCGCGTCTGCAGGGACGCGCCCGGGGGCGGAGGAGTTACATGTCGGATATGTCGAACCCTGCCGGAAGCACCGGCGGGGCTACCACCACAGCTACCCAAGCGGCGCTGGCGGATCTTCCCGCCAAGGTTCGGGTGCACGCCCTCGCGAAGCTGCTGGAAGTCAGCAGCAAGGACGTCATCAGCGCCCTCACCGACCTCGGTGAAGAGGTGCGCGGCGCGCAGTCCAGCGTCGGCCGCGACCTGGCCATCAAGGTCGCCGAGGCCCTGACCAGCGACGTGAGCGCCGAGAACGCCACCGAGAGCGTCGTCGAGCCGGTCGTCGAGACGCCGGTCGAGCCGGAGCCGGTGGCTCCGCGCAAGGCCCGGATTCCTCCGACGCCGGTCTTCGCGTCCGCGTCGCCGCTGTTCCTCCCGCCCGAGCCGGTCGCGGCCCCCGCGCCGGTCAAGCGCCGCGAGGAGCGGGTCGAGGAGCCGATCGAGGAGATCGTCCCCAAGGTCGCGCCGAAGGCCGCCGCCCCCGCCGAAGAGGCGCACGCCGACGATGACGATGAGGACGGTGGCGCGAGCCGCCGCCGTCGTCGTGGTCGCCGTGGCCGCGGTCGCGGCAAGGGCGCCAACGACGAGCCCGAGGCGACCGACACCAGGTCGGATGTCGACGAGGCCACCGAGGCCGAAGAGCCCGCGCAGGACGAGCCGTCCACGCAGGACGACGAGACCGGCGACGCCGCCAGTCGCCGTCGCCGCCGCCGTCGCCGCCGCAAGGGCGGGGACGACGGTGACTACTCGGCCACCGAGTCCACTTCGGACGACCCGCCCAACACCGTGGTCCATGTCCGCGAGGTGCGCGACGAGAAGACCGAGGCCGCCGACGCCCGCAACGAGGTGCGCAGCGTGCGCGGCTCCACCCGGCTCGAGGCCAAGCGGCAGCGTCGCCGCGACGGCCGCGAGGCCGGTCGCAGGCGCGCGCCGATCCTGTCGGAGGCCGAGTTCCTGGCCCGCCGCGAGGCCGTCGACCGCGCGATGATCGTGCGGGAGAACCCGGACCGCACGCAGATCGCGGTCCTGGAGGACGGTGTGCTCGTCGAGCACTTCGTCACCTCCACCGGCACCGGCTCCCTGGTCGGCAACGTCTACCTGGGCCGCGTCCAGAACGTGCTGCCCAGCATGGAAGCCGCCTTCGTCGACATCGGCCGCGGCCGCAACGCCGTGCTCTACGCCGGTGAGGTCGACTGGGACGCCGCAGGCCTGGAAGGCAAGGCCCGCAAGATCGAGCAGGCCCTGTCCACCGGCGACAGCGTGCTCGTGCAGGTCACCAAGGACCCGATCGGACACAAGGGCGCCCGGCTCACCACCCAGATCTCGCTGCCCGGCCGCTTCCTGGTCTACGTGCCCGGCGGCGGCGCCACCGGCATCTCCCGCAAGCTGCCGGAGAACGAGCGGCGCAGGCTCAAGGACGTCCTCAAGCGGATCGTCCCCGAGGACGCGGGCGTCATCATCCGCACCGCCTCGGAGGGCATCAGCGAGGAAGAGCTGGGCCGCGACGTCCGCAGGCTGCAGGCGCAGTGGCAGGTCATCAAGGACAAGTCCGAGGGCACCAACGGCGTCAAGAAAGCCGGATCCCCCTCGCTGCTCTACGAGGAGCCCGATCTGCTGGTGAAGGTCGTCCGCGACCTGTTCACCGAGGACTTCACCACGCTCGCGGTCCAGGGTGAGACGGCGTGGGAGACGATCGACTCCTACGTCCGCCACGTGGCCCCCGAACTGCTCGACCGGGTCCGGCGCCATGTCGGGCCGAAGGACGTCTTCGCGGAGACGCGGGTCGACGAGCAGCTGCTCAAGGCGCTCGACCGCAAGGGCTGGCTGCCCTCGGGCGGCTACCTGATCATCGACCGCACCGAGGCGATGACGGTCATCGACGTCAACACGGGCAAGTTCACCGGCTCCGGTGGCAACCTCGAGGAGACGGTGACCCGCAACAACCTGGAGTCGGCCGAGGAGATCGTCCGCCAGCTGCGGCTGCGCGACATCGGCGGCATCATCGTCATCGACTTCATCGACATGGTGCTCGAGTCCAACCGGGACCTCGTCCTGCGCAGGCTCACCGAGTGCCTTGGCCGCGACCGCACCCGCCACCAGGTCGCCGAGGTCACCTCGCTGGGTCTCGTGCAGATGACCCGCAAGCGGGTCGGCACGGGCCTGCTGGAGGCCTTCAGCAACACCTGTGAGCACTGCAAGGGCCGTGGCGTGGTGGTCAGCACCGAGACCGCCAAGGCCGCTCCCGCGCCGCAACAGCAGCAGCAGCCCGCTCCGCAGAAGGAGAAGGAGCCGGAGCAGACCGGCGGCGGCAGGCGCCGCGGTCGGGACCGCGACCGGGACAAGGGCAAGGACCAGCAGCAGCCGGTCGTCAAGGACGAGCCGGTGCGCGATGACGTGAAGAACGCCGTCGCCACCATCGCCAAGGCGACGGTCAAGCACACCGACGACGGCCACGACGTCGAACCGGTGGCCGCTGAGCCGGTCAAGGCCCCTGAGCCCGCCGTGGAGGCGCCCGAGGCCCCGGCCGAGAGTGACTTCTCGGGCGACGGTCACGCGGAGCACGACAACGTCAGCAACGGCCGCGCGCCGGAGCCGGTGGTCGAAGCCCCCGCACCCGTGGCGGCGCCCGCCGTCTCGGCCCCCCGCAGGCGCAGCCGTCGGACCGCCTCGCGGCCTGCCGGCCCGCCGGTCAACGCAGGTCAGGAGGGCTGATGGCGAGCATCACCATCACCGTTGACCACCCCGGTTTGACCTCGATTCCCGCAGGCACGTAACCTGTGACACGGCCCGCCGTTCGGTGGGCCGTGTCATGAGAAGCCCAGCTCGGTGTTGTTCCTCCGGAGCCAGGGCGCCCATGACCCCCATTGTCTAGTAAGCAGGAGCCTTCCCGATGTACGCGATCGTCAAGACCGGCGGCAAGCAGTACAAGGTGGCTGTCGGCGACGTCGTCGAGGTCGAGAAGCTTGTCGGCACGCCCGGCACCGAGCTGAGCCTCGCCGCGGTGCTCGTTGTCGACGGCACCGACGTCACCACCGACGCGGACGCCCTGGCGAAGGTTTCGGTGACCGGCAAGGTCGTCGAGCAGACCAAGGGCCCCAAGATTCGTATCCACAAGTTCAAGAACAAGACCGGCTACCACAAGCGTCAGGGTCACCGTCAGAAGTTGACCCGCGTCGAGGTCACCGGCATCACGGTTAAGTGAGGACCTGAGCAGCCATGGCACACAAAAAGGGTGCATCCAGCTCGCGTAACGGGCGTGACTCCAACGCCCAGTACCTCGGCGTGAAGCGCTACGGCGGCCAGGTCGTCAAGTCCGGCGAAATCCTGCTCCGTCAGCGCGGCACCAAGTTCCACCCCGGTGTGAACGTCGGCCGCGGTAAGGACGACACGTTGTTCGCCCTGGCCGCGGGCGCGGTCCAGTTCGGCGAGAAGCGCGGTCGCAAGACCGTCAACATCGTCCCCGTCGAAACGGCTGCGTAAGTCGTTCGACTGCAAGACTCCGACGAGGGGTGGGCTGGATCGCATCCGGCTCACCCCTCGTCTTTTGTTCGTTCTTGAGAGGAAATTCCAGTGTCCCGATTCGTCGACCGAGTGGTCATCCATGTTGCCGCGGGCAGCGGCGGCAACGGCTGTTCGTCGGTGCACCGGGAGAAGTTCAAGCCTCTCGGCGGCCCCGACGGCGGCAACGGCGGCAACGGAGGTGACGTCGTGCTCGTCGTGGACAGCAACGTCCATACGCTGCTCGACTTCCACTTCCGCCCGCACGCCGACGCGGGCAGCGGAAAGCAGGGTGGCGGCGCGAACCGCGACGGCGCCACCGGCGAGACCGTGGAGTGGAAGGTGCCCGACGGCACCGTCGTCCTGACGCCGGAAGGCGAGATCGTCGTCGACCTGGTCGGGCACGGCACCCGCTTCGTCGCCGCGCAAGGCGGCCGGGGTGGTCTCGGCAACGCCGCGCTGGCCTCCAAGGCCCGCCGCGCGCCCGGGTTCGCCCTGCTCGGCGAGCCGGGGGAGACCCGCGACCTGGTCCTGGAGCTGCGCTCGGTCGCCGACGCGGGCCTGCTCGGCTTCCCGTCCGCGGGCAAGTCGTCGCTCATCGCGGTGATGTCCTCGGCCAAGCCGAAGATCGCCGACTACCCGTTCACCACTCTGGTCCCGAACCTCGGCGTGGTCACGGCGGGGGAGTCGGTCTACACGATCGCCGACGTCCCGGGCCTGATCCCGGGGGCGAGCCAGGGCAAGGGTCTCGGCCTGGACTTCCTGCGCCACATCGAGCGCTGCTCGGTGCTGGTCCACGTGGTCGACTGCGCCACCTACGAAGCCGACCGCGACCCGCTCTCCGACATCGACGCCCTCGAGCAGGAGCTGTCGCTCTACACCCCGTCGCTCGGCGGCGACCTCAACGACCGGCCGCGGATCGTGGTGCTGAACAAGATCGACGTGCCCGAGGCGCGCGAACTGGCCGAGCTGGTCCGCCCCGAGATCGAGGCGCGCGGACTGCCGGTGTTCGAGGTCTCGACCGCCACCCGCGAGGGCCTGCGTGAGCTCAGCTTCGCGCTGGCGAAGGTCATCGAGGAGGACCGGGCGAGCAAGCCCGAGCCCGAGGCCACCCGGACCGTCCTGCGGCCCACCGCGGTCGACGACGCCGGGTTCCGCATCGAGCCGGACCCGGACGAAGAGGGCGGCTTCATCGTCTACGGCGAGCGCCCGCAGCGGTGGGTGCGCCAGACCGACTTCACCAACACCGAGGCCGTCGGCTACCTCGGCGACCGGCTCGCGCGGCTGGGTGTCGAAGAGGCGCTGGCCAGGGCCGGTGCCCGCCCCGGCTGCCCGGTCACCATCGGCACGCACACGTTCGACTGGGAGCCGTCGACCCCGGCCGGTGTCGCGATGATGATGCACGGCCGCGGCAGCGACCCCCGGCTTGACCAGCCCGAACGCATCGGTGCCGCCGAGCGGAAGGTCGCCAAGCTGGCCCGCCGCGCCCGCAAGGACGAGGACGACGACGAGTGACCCTGCGCTCGGCCACCCGCGAGGCGGTGACCTCGGCGCGGCTCATCGTGGTGAAGGTCGGCTCGTCGTCGCTGACTACAGCCGAAGGCGGTCTCGACCCTGCTCGGCTCGACGCACTGGTCGACGCTGTCGCCGCTCGGCGGGCGGCGGGCGGCCAGGTCGTCCTGGTGTCCTCGGGTGCCATCGCCGCGGGGCTCGCCCCCATGGGCATCCCGCGGCGCCCACGTGACCTGGCCACCCAGCAGGCCGCGGCCAGCGTCGGGCAACTGGTGCTCGGGCATGCCTATGTGGCGTCCTTCGCGCGATACTCGCTGACCGTGGGCCAGGTGCTGCTCACCGCCGACGACGTCGTCCGGCGTTCCCACTACCGCAACGCCCAGCGGACCCTGTCTCGGTTGCTGGCGTTGGGGATCGTTCCGGTGGTGAACGAGAACGACACCGTGGCCACCGAGGAAATCCGTTTCGGCGACAACGACCGCCTGGCGGCCCTGGTGGCGCACCTCATCGGCGCCGACGCGCTGGTGCTGCTGTCCGATGTGGACGCTCTGTACGACGGTGACCCCCGGCGCGGCGCGGCCCGTCGTATCGATGAGGTTGCCGACGCGTCCGATGTGGACGGGGTGGTGGCAGGTGCGACTGGCGCGTCCGGCCTCGGAACCGGTGGTATGGCGTCGAAACTCGCCGCCGCCCGGCTGGCGTCGGCGGCGGGTATCCCGGTGCTGCTGGCTTCCTCGGCGCACGCCCCCGAAGCGTTGACCACGGCAGGCGTCGGCACCGCATTCGCCTCCGCCGGGCGCAGGCTCTCAGCCCGCCGCTTCTGGCTCGCCTACGCGGCCGAATCCACGGGCCGCTTGGTCCTCGACGACGGCGCCGTCGCGGCGGTAGTCGTTCGCCGCCGCTCACTGCTGGCCGCGGGCATCACCTCGACCTCCGGCGACTTCGGCCTCGGCGACGTCGTCGAACTCGCCGACTCCACGGGCAAGGTCGTCGCCCGGGGTGTCGTGAACTTCGACTCGACGGAGCTACCGGCCCTGATCGGCCACTCCACGCACCACCTCCCCAACGACCAACGCCGCGAGGTAGTCCACGCAGACGACCTGGTCCCTCTCAGCTGATAGGCCTCGTAGCGCCGCCTTCCCGGAATTTCAAGTGTTGGTCACCGCCCATGCGAAGGTGTGGAGTGGTGGTGACCGTGGTCGAGTGCCGTCACGGTCCCCTTAGGCGGCGGTTGGATGGCCTGGTTGGCATCCATCTGCACCCGGTCGGCCGTCCTGGGTGGTTAGGTGGTTGTGGCGAGGGTGAAGGGGAGTACGGCGTTCGCGCCCGCGTCGCGCAGTGCCGCGGCGGCCACTGTCATGGTCCAGCCCGAGTCGGTCTTGTCGTCCACCACCAGCACCGGTCCGTCCACTCCGGACACAGCCGCCGCCAAGTCCTCAGGCACCCGAACCGATCCCCACAGGTGCGCCAATCGATGCGCGCTGTTGGCCCGCGCGCTCGGCCCGCCGGTGCGCACCTCGCCCAGCAGCGGTAGCCGCCCGATCGCCGCGATCCGGGCGCCGAAGCTCGAGATCAGCTCCGGCCTGCTGCCCGACGCGATGGTCACCACACCTACCGGCCGCTGCTCCCAGTCCCACGCCGAAAGCACCTTCACACACGCGTCGAACACATCGTCCGGGATCGGTCCGTCCTCGCCCGCGAAGACATCCCGCAAACGATTGCCCCAGCCGATGTCGGTGAGCCTGCCGAGCGCGCGCCCAGCCGCCGCTTTGTGACCCGCCTTGATGTTTCCCGACAGCGACACACCCAGCGTCGCCATTCCCGTGGGCCACTGCTTCTTCGGTGTGATCTCCACACCGGGCCTGCGCAGCCGTTCCCGCGCGGCGTCGACGTTGGCGCCGGAGACCTCGTCGCTCCAGCGCTCACCGGTGCAGTTGTCGCACCGGTCGCACGGCGCCGCGTGCGGGTCGTCCAACTCGCGCAGGAGGAACTCCATCCGGCAGCCGTCGGTGTCCTGGTAGTCCAAGATCGCCCGCTGCTCGGACTCCCGCGCGGTCGCGATCCGCGAGTAGCGTTCCT
This sequence comes from Actinokineospora sp., assembly GCF_050699995.1. Lineage (GTDB taxonomy): Bacteria > Actinomycetota > Actinomycetes > Mycobacteriales > Pseudonocardiaceae > Actinokineospora. The sequence continues at coordinate 10,596 of NZ_JBOHGC010000269.1, forward strand.
CGTCGTACTCCCACGGCCGGCCGGTCGATTCCCAGCCGCCCCGCACCCGCCGCACCGCGCCGTCGACGTCGAGAACCTTGAGGACCATCTCCAGTCTGCCCCTGGCCAGGTCGACCCTCGGTTCGAGCGCCTGCGTCGACAGCGCCTTGCCCGCGTCGTCCAACGCCGCCAGCACCTCACGCACGACCCGCTCCGCCGGGAACGCGAGCGACGCGAAGTACGACCAGATGTCCTTGTCCTCGCGGCCGGGCAGCAGCACGACATCCGCCCGGCGCACACCACGGCCCGCGCGGCCGATCTGCTGGTAGTACGAGATCGGCGACTGCGGCGCGCCGACGTGCACGACGAAACCCAGGTCCGGCTTGTCGAAGCCCATACCCAACGCCGACGTCGCCACCAGCGCTTTGACCCGGTTGGCGAGCAGATCGTCCTCGGCCTGCTGCCGTTCGGCCGTGTCCGTCCGGCCGGTGTAGGCCGCCACTTCGAAACCGCGGTCACGCAGGAACGACGCCAGCTCCTCGGCCGCGGCCACCGTGAGCGTGTAGATGATCCCCGACCCGGTGAACCGCTCCAGGTTCTCCGCCAGCCACGCCAGCCGGGCCTGCGCGGTCGGCAGCCGCAGCACACCCAGCCGCAGGCTCTCCCGGTCGAGGGCGCCACGCAGCACCATCGAGTCGTCGGTCAGCCCCAGCTGCTGCGCGACGTCCTGGACCACCCGGTTGTTCGCCGTCGCGGTCGTCGCGAGCACCGGCACGCCTTGCGGCAATTCCGCGATAAGAGTCCGCAGCCTGCGGTAGTCGGGCCGGAAATCGTGTCCCCAGTCGGAGATGCAGTGGGCCTCGTCGACCACGAGCAGCCCAGCGGACGCCGTCAGCTTCGGCAGCACCGCGTCGCGGAAGTCCGGGTTGTTGAGCCGTTCCGGGCTCACCAGCAGCACGTCGACACTGCCGTCGGCGACGGCCTCGTGCACGGCCTCCCAGTCCTGCATGTTGGCCGAGTTGATCGTCGCCGCGTGGACGCCCGCGCGGGCGGCGGCGTCGACCTGGTTGCGCATGAGTGCGAGCAGCGGCGACACGATCACCGTCGGCCCCTCGCCCAGCTCACGCAGCAACGCCGTCGCGACGAAGTACACCGCCGACTTGCCCCACCCGGTCCGCTGCACCACCAAGGCGCGGCCGCGGTCGGCGACCAGACCGCGGATCGCGGTCCACTGGTCCTCCCGCAGCTGGGCGTCCGGACCCGCGAGGGCGCGGAGACGCTCCTCGGCTGATGCGCGCAATGCCTGCTCGTCCACGGTTACCTGCTTACCTCATTCGGCCGACAGAGCCGAACTCAGATCCCCAGCCTGCGCTGAAGCTGTGGATAACTCACTGCCGTCGTCGCGGGTGTCTCGCCGGTTCGAGCGCAGTCGGCGACCGCCAGCGCCGCGCCCAAGGCGTGCCGGTAGATCGCTGAGCCGGTGCTGATTCGCGCGATACCCGGCGTTGTCTCGATCCCCGCTTGCCACAGCACGTTGAGCGGGAGCCCGACTTGTTCGGCCACCGCCGCGATCTCACCCGGCTCTGACAGCCCGGGCACGAACACGCCCGAGGCTCCCGCGTCCCGGTACGCGAACAAGCGCGGGATCGTCTCGTCGCGGTGTCCGTCGTCGAGCCAGTAGGTGTCGGTACGCGCGTTGATGAACAGAGCAGGCGCGGCTTCCGCGACCGCACGGATGATCGCCGCGTGCACCTCGACGGGCCGGGTGGCGTCCTCAAGGTTGATTCCCGCCACGCCGAGGTCGGCCAACTCCGCCGCCAGCGCCGCGACCGCGCCAGGGTCGTCGGAGTAACCGCCTTCGAGGTCGACGGTCAGCGGAACGGCCAGCCTGCCGACCAGCGCCCGGGCCAGGCCCATCGTGAGGTCGGGGCTGGTGCCGGTGCCGTCCGGCAGGCCCGCCGCCGCGGTCACGCCGAGGCTGGTCGTGCCGATCGCGGCGAATCCGGCGTCGGCCAGCAGCAACCCGGACGCGACATCCCAGGCGTTCGGGAGGGTGAGCGGCCGGGGGCCGTGGTGCAGGTCGGCGAAGGTCATCGGGTCCTCACAACGAGTCGGGCGGGCAGGCGCATGTTCGGCCGTGACTCATACTCGACATCCACGATGCTCACCTCACCGAGCGCGTCGAGCACTCCCTGCGCCAGCGCGGTGGCCAGGACGGCCCCAGGGCAGGCGTGGCGGCCCGCGCCGAACGTGCCGGTCTCCGTGAGCGACACCCACAGCGCGCTACCGGCGGGCAGGACAACGCCGCCGATGGCCGTGTTCGCGACCGTGCGGCGCTGCGTGCGGTGCACGGGTGCGCTGCGCACCGCCCGCTCGACCCCACCCTCCAGCACCGCCTCGGCGATGAGTGCCGCCGTCGCGTCGTGCGCCTGGAAGAGCACGCTGACAGCGGCCGGGTCGGGGAGCAGCGCCGCCAACGCGAGAAACGCCTCGTCGGACCGTGACTCGCAAAGGTCGCGGGTCAGCCGAACAGCCACGGCGACATCTGCGACGCCCAGTGCGGCGGCCAGAACCGCCACCGGCACCGCGAAGGCGATCTGCATGAGGTCGAACTCCCCACGCGTGTCCCCCGTCCGCGCCGCGGCGGCCGATCTCAGGCCCGACACGTCGGGCAGCACGGCTTCGATCTGAGCACGCCCGCGCGCGTGGTCCGTGCCGTCGGAGAACCGGGCCATCCGGCCGACCAGCCCGCTCGGCCCCGCGACGCTCAGCGCGTCGAGCGCGACCGCCGCATCAGCGGGCTGGTCGACCAGCCAGGTCCCGTCCGTGGATTTCCGCATGCCGCCACGCTAGGGCGACATCCGTTCGGCGTGCGCCGAACAGTCAGACGCGCACCAGCACCTGGTCCAAGTCCTTGCGTACGAGGTCGGGCACGACCGCGTCCTCGGCGGGATAGCCGACGGGGATCACCGCGAACGCCTTTTCGTTGCGCGGCCTGTTCAACACCTCGGACAGGAACTTCATCGGGCTCGGTGTGTGTGTCAGCGCCGCGAGTCCGGACAGGTGCAGTGCCGTCAGCAACATGCCCACCGCGATGCCCACGGACTCGTCGACGTAGTAGTGCTTGTGCTGCTTCTCGCCGTCGAGGTAGTACCTCTGCTCGAACACGACGATCAGGTACGGCGCCTCGGTCAGGTGCGGCTTGTGCTCGTCGGTGCCCAGCGGCCGCAGGGCTGAGAGCCACTCGTCGCCAAGCCTGCCCTGGTAGGAGATCAGTTCCTCCTCCTCGGCCGCTTCTCGGATTCGCGCGCGTACCTCGGGGTCGGTGACGACGACGAACGTCCACGGCTGCTGGTGGGCACCAGAGGGCGCGGTCGCCGCGACCGCGATGGCGTCGATGATCACCTGTTCCGGAACCAGGTCCGAGGAGAACGCGCGCACGGTCCGCCGCGCCTGCATCTTCTCCCGCATGGACGCGGCCGTGCGCAGCGCCTCATGCGCGCTGATCCGGTCCGGCCGGTAAGGGACGGGGGTGTAGGGAAGATCGTGAATCGGAGCCCAAGTCATGTCCCGAGTCTGCCTGCCCGGCAGTGTCGGCGGTCATACCGGAAAGGTCATCTAAACCGCGTCAGGCATCGGCCAGGGGTTCGTTTCACCAGTGCGCGGCCACCGCAAGGGAGCGGGTCGCGCCGGCGGGCAACCCCCAGCCCCGCCGGTCCCCACAGTTGTGCGGCGGCGTCTCACGACCCCCCTCGCGAGACGCCGCCCACACATCTCAGGACTTTCCCGACACCTGTCCGTACGCTGATCAGCTATGTCGCGGCGAATCGGGATCATGGGCGGGACGTTCGATCCCATCCACCACGGCCACTTGGTCGCGGCCAGCGAGGTGCAGTCCCGGTTCGACCTCGACGAAGTGATCTTCGTGCCGACCGGCCACCCTTGGCAGAAGAGCGACCGCGAGGTCAGCGCCGCCGAAGATCGCTATCTGATGACTGTCGTGGCGACGGCGTCGAACCCCCGGTTCTCAGTCAGCCGCGTGGACATAGACCGGGCGGGCGTTACCTACACGGTCGACACATTGCGTGACCTGCGCGCGAAGTACCCCGACGACGAGCTGTTCTTCATCACCGGCGCCGACGCGATGCAGCAGATCCTTTCCTGGCGCGACGCCGACGAGCTGTTCCGCCTCGCGCACTTCGTGGGGGTCACGCGACCCGGCTACCACCTCGAGGACACGCACCTGCCCTCCGGCTCGGTCAGCCTCATCGAGGTCCCGGCGATGGCGATCTCGTCGACCGATTGCCGCACGCGCGTCGCCGACGGCGAGCCGGTCTGGTACCTCGTGCCCGACGGCGTCGTGCAGTACATCTCGAAACGCCACCTCTACGTCGCGGAGGCCTGAGCGCCTCCGGGTACCCTCGACGGGTTGTAGTACCCGTTATGACTTGAGGGAGAAACGTGACAGCCACGCACGCCGCACGCGAGTTGGCACTGGTCGCGGCCACCGCGGCCGCGGACAAGAAGGCCAGCGACGTGATCGTGCTGGACGTGTCCGACCAGCTTGTCATCACCGACTGCTTCGTGATCGCCTCCGCGGCGAACGAACGCCAGGTCGGCGCGATCGTCGAGAACATCGAGGAGAGGATGCGCGAGGCGGGCACCAAGCCCGTCCGCCGCGAGGGCGCCCGCGAGGGCCGCTGGGTGCTGCTCGACTTCGTCGACGTCGTCGTGCACGTCCAGCACACCGAGGAGCGGGTCTTCTACGGTCTCGAGGGGCTGTGGAAGGACTGCCCGCGCATCGAATTCGACGCGGCCCCACCCGCCGACGAGGACGGGGACACGTGAGTCTGCGGACTCTCGTGCTCTGGCGGCACGGAGAGACCGATTACAACGCCTCCGGCCGGATGCAAGGCCACCTCGACTCGAACCTGACCGAGGTGGGCTGGAACCAAGCCCGATTCGCGGTGCCCGCGCTGGCCAGGTTCTCCCCGGACATCGTGGTCGCCTCCGACCTGCGCCGCGCCACCGACACCGCCACGGTGTTCAGCGAGGCCATGGGCGTGCCGCTGCGCATCGACAAGCGGCTGCGGGAGACCAACCTGGGGCTCTGGCAGGGCAAGACCAGCGTCGAGGTCGACGACGGCTGGCCGGGCGTGCGCAGGCGCTGGCAGACCGACGCGACGATCACCCCGCCCGGTGGTGAGACCCGGGTCGAGGTGGCGGCCCGCGCCGCCGAGGTGGTCGCCGAACTCGACACCGGCACCGACGAGACGGCTGTCCTGTGCGCGCACGGTGGCCTGATCACCGCGCTCACCGGCAGGCTCCTCGACCTTCCCGTGGCCAACTGGTCTCAACTCGGCGGCATCAGCAACTGCCACTGGACGGTCCTCGCGCGCCGCGAGACGAGCGGCCTGTCCTGGCGCCTGATCGCCTACAACGCGGGCATCACCGGATAGCCATGCCCACCGTGCTGATGTTCGGCGACTCGCTGAGCTTCCACGGCCCGGATGGCCCCCATCCGGCCGACGACCCGCGTCTGTGGCCCAACGTGGCCGCCGCGGCCATCGGTGGCCACACCGAACTGTTCGCCGGGTTCGGCTGGACCGCGCGAGACGCCTACTGGTCTCTTACCGGCGATCCGAGGGTGTGGGCGCAGCTGCCCAAAGCCGACGTGCTGGTTCTCGCCGTCGGCGGGATGGACACCCTGCCCTCGCCGCTGCCGACCTATCTGCGTCAAGGAATCCGCTACCTGCGCCCCGACAGCCTCCGCCGCGGCGTGCGCAAGGGGTACAGCGCCGCGCAGCCCTGGCTGGCCCGCCTCACCAGGGGACGGCCCGTGGCACTGCCCGCGGCGCTGACCGTCCGCTACCTCGACATGACGGTCGTGGCGATCCGGGCCCTGCGGCCCGACATTCCCGTGATCGCCATTCTGCCCGGGTACCACCGCGCACCGTCCTACGGCTTCGTCCACACCGGCCGCGAACTCGCGGTCCGCACGATGCGGGAGTGGGCTGAGGAAGCCGGGGTGAGCCTGCTCGACTCGGCTGACCTGGTCGGGGCGCACGTGCTGGAGGGCCACGGCAACCCGGACGGCATGCATTGGGGCTGGTCCGGGCACGCGGACGTCGGCAAGGCGCTCGGCGCGCTCGTCGCGTCGCTGGTCGCACCCGACTCGCACTGAGCCTTTCGCCCAGTCGGCGTAGCGCCGCGCGGCGGTTGTCGTAGGTTCGGGCCGTCCGTCCGATTAGGCTCCCGTGTCGTGCCGTTCGCCGTTGTCACCGACTCGACCGCCTACCTGCCTGAGGGTTTCGCGGACCGGCACGCGGTCCATGTGGTTCCGCTCTTCGTCCACATCGACGACAGCGAAGGCCGCGACGGCATCGACATCGGGCCCGCCGAACTCGCCGCCGCGCTCAAGGAACACCGCGTCGTCACCACGTCCAGACCGAGTCCCGCCGAGTTCGCGGTGGTGTACCGCAGGCTGCTCGACGAAGGGGCCGACGGCGTGCTGTCGGTCCACTTGTCCAGCGAGCTGTCCGGGACGTGGGAATCCGCGCGCCTCGCCGCCGAGGAGGTGGGCCCGGACCGCGTCCGCGTCGTCGACTCCCGCACCACGGCGATGGGCCTGGGCTTCGCCGCCCTGCGCGCCGCCGCCGTCGCCGCGGAGGGCGCCGACGGAGCCGCGGTCGAGGCCGCCGCCGTCGAGGCCGCCGCGCACACGAAAAGCTTCATGTTCGTCGAAACCCTGGACTACCTGCGTCGCGGCGGCCGGATCGGCGCGGCGACGGCCCTGCTGGGGACCGCGCTGTCCGTCAAGCCGATCCTGCACGTCCACGACGGCCAGATCGTCCCGTTGGAGAAGGTCAGGACGACGAGCCGAGCCCTTGCCCGGTTGGTCGACCTCGCCGCCGAAGCGGCCGGCGACCAGCCGGTGCAACTCGCGGTTCATCACCTCGCGACGCCCGACCGCGCCGCCGAACTCGCCACCCGACTCGATGAGCGCATCAGCTCGTCGTCGGGCTGCGTGGTCTCCGAACTCGGAGCGGTCATCGGCGCTCATACCGGACCAGGCGTGCTCGGTGTGGTGATCTGCCCCGGTCGGCTGTAACCGCCCAACATCGCACACGAGCCCGACAATCCGGCCCGCCGCGCACCGTTCATCCACATCTTCCGTGGAGCTGTCCACAGCTCGGCAGCGGGTCTGCCGAAGTCGAGCCCGCATCCCTAGCGTCGAATCCATGTTCGACACCAAGCAGTCCCGCACAGCTCACATCGATGACGTCCTGCACCGCCTGACCGCGGCCGCCGACCGGCCGTGGGACGCAGCGGCGGGTACGCCCGAGTATCGCGTCGTCTCCGACGATCCCGAAGCCACTGAAAGCCCAACACCCCGGCACCGTCGCGCGACCCCCGCGGGCAGGCTCGGCAGGCTGATCACCCGCTGGACCAGCGCGGAGGGCACCGCTTGGTGGCGGCGGCCCGCCATCCGCGACTTCAGACCCGGCGAGCGCCCACCCAGGCGTTTCCCGATCGCGATGATGGTCGCGGCTGTCCTCATCGCCGGTGTGATCAGTGCCTTCGTCGCGTTCTCGGGCAGCCCGAAGGCCGAAGTGGCACCGGAGCTCCCGGTCGCGGCCGCGGTCGACCGGGTGAGCAGCCCGGCGAAGCCGGGGGTCGTCGTCGACGTGGTCGGCAAGGTCGTCATGCCCGGGCTGCTGACCCTGCCGGAGGGATCGCGGGTCGCCGATGCCATCCAGGCCGGTGGCGGCTTGCTGCAGGGCACCGATGTGACCGCGTTGAACCTCGCCCGGCGGCTGGTCGACGGCGAACAGATCCATGTCGGAGTCCCGATTCCGCCCGCCGCTTCGGCCCAGACGGCCCAACCCGGACCAGTCGACCTGAACACGGCCTCACCCATTCAGCTCGACACCCTCCCCGGCGTCGGCTCGGTCACCGCCCAGCGCATCGTCGACTGGCGGACGAAACACGGTCGGTTCAGCAAGGTCGACCAGCTTCGGGAGGTGGAGGGGATCGGTCCGGCCAAGTACGAGTCCCTTCGCGAACTCGTCACCGTCCGGTAGCGAGGAGCTGACCCGATGCTGCCGCCGCCTATCCGTCCATCCGCGACACATGACTGGAGGCTGATCCTCGCGGCGGTCGCACTGTGGCTGAGCGCGGCGCTGGGCTTGTTGGTCCACTGGGTGTGCGCGGTCGTCGGGGGCGGCGTGATGGTCGTGGCTGCCATCGCGATCCTGGTGATGGTCCCGAGAACGAGACGCCAGGTTTCCCCCGGTGCGTCCTCGCCGTCCGGGTGGCCCGTGCGGGAGGCGGCTTGGCCGTTGTTGCTCTGCGGCGTGCTGGCTCTGTGGCCGGTTGCCGGACAGATTCGGGACGCGGCGACCGATCCGTTGCTGGACTTGGCCGCCCGCGGTCAGGCGGCGGTGCTTCACGTCGAGGTACGGGAGCGGCCGAAGCCGGTGCGCACGGCGGGGTTCGGCGGCATGCAGCCGGGAATCGGGTCCGTGGTCATCCCCGCGACGGTGGTCGACGGCCGCGCCCACGTGCTGATGGTGGCCCCGGTCGAACCTTGGTCGCACCTGCTGCCGGGTCAGACGCTCACCGCTCGCGGAACACTCGCGCCAGCCGCGTCCGGCCAGCTGACGGTGGCGGTCCTACGGGTGCGGGGCCCGCCGTCATCGGTCGGTGCCGCGCCGGGGTGGCAACAGACCGCGGACTCGCTGCGGGCCGGGCTGAGGCGGGCGGCAGGTGTGCTCGACGCGGAAGCCGCCGGTTTGCTGCCCGCGCTGATCGTGGGCGACACCGACGGGCTCTCGCCGACCGTGGTCGACGAGTTCCGGGTGGCCGGGCTGTCCCACCTGCTCGCCGTGAGCGGGGCGAACCTGGCGATCGTGTGCCTGGCGATCCTGTTCCTGCTGCGCGCGCTGCGGGCGGGCCCGTACGGCTCGGCGGCGGGCGCGCTGCTCGGGCTCGCCGGGTTCGTGGTGCTGGCAGGACCGGAACCGAGCGTCCTGCGCGCCGGTGTCATGGGCGCGGTCGGACTGCTGGCCCTCGCCCTGGGCCGCGACCGGTCCGCGCTCCCCGCCCTCGGGACTGCCGTGATCGTCTTGGTCGCGGTCGACCCGGGGATGGCCACCGCGTTCGGCTTCGTGCTGTCGGTGCTGGCCACGGGCGCCCTGGTCCTGTTGGCGCCCCGGTGGGCGGACGCCCTGGCCCGCCGTCGGGTGCCGCGCGGACTGGCCGAAGCCCTCGCCGTGCCCGCGGCGGCGCACCTGGTGACAGCACCGGTGGTGGTCGGGATGAGCGGCCAGCTCAGCCTGATCGCCGTCGCGGCCAATGTGGTGGTCGCTCCGGTGATCGCCCCGGCCACCGTGCTCGGCGTGCTCGCGGCCGTGGTGATGCCGGGGTGGCCATGGGCGGCGCACTGGTGTGTCCGGCTGGCCGGGCCGGAACTGGACTGGGTGATCACGGTGGCCAGACACGCGGCGGACTTGCCCGGTGCGGCGGTGGGGTGGCCGGACGGCTGGTGGGGCGGTGCCCTGCTGGTGGCCGTCGTGATCGCGGTCGCCGTGGCCTGGCGCTCCCGTCGGGGTCGGTCGGCGCTGGCGTTGGCCCTGGTGACGGTCCTCGTCGTGGTGGTCCCGGTCCGAGTCCTCGCGCCCGCCTGGCCACCGGACGGGTGGGCGGCCGTCGCCTGCGATGTGGGCCAGGGCGACGCCATCGCGCTGGCGGCGGGGGAGTCCGACCGGGCTGTCGTGGTGGACACCGGCCCGGAAGCGGGCCCGGTCGACGACTGCCTCGACCGGCTCGGGGTCACGCGGGTGCCACTCGTGATCCTGAGCCACCTCCACGCCGACCACGTCGGCGGCCTGGCCGGTGTCCTCTCGGGACGCTCAGTCGGGGCCGTTGCCGTGGGATCGGGCCGAACCCCGGACTGGGCCTGGCGACAAGTGCGCCGAGAAGCCGAAGAGGCTGGAGTTCCGCTGGTCGACTTGGCTGGTGGTCAGCGCCTGAGCTGGCCTGAGCTGACGATCGAAGTGTTGTCCCACAACAGAAAGGAAAGGGCCGACGACGAGACCACAGGCAGCGCCATCAACAACCGCTCACTGGTGTTCCGTGCGTCCACGACCGCTGGACGGCTCCTGCTGACCGGCGACATCGAACTGGCGGCCCAAGCCGACCTGATCGAGTCCGAAGTGGACATCTCGGCTGATGTTGTGAAGGTGCCACACCACGGATCTCGGACGACCTCCCCGGAATTCTTGGCAGCGGTGGGGGCGCGCGTCGCGTTGGTGAGTGTTGGTGCACGGAACCGGTATGGGCATCCGAACCCGCGGACGATGGAGGCGTTGCGGAATCTGGGGACTCTGGTTGCGCGGACCGATAGCGATGGCGACAGTGCGGTTGTTCCGGGGCCGGGAATCCGGCGGCGGGGTGCGCGTGGCCCGCCAGTCTGCTCGGTGCCTTGCTCTGGGGATCGAGCGAGCTTGCCGCGATCCCCAGAGCATTGAGGTCACCTGCGAGAAAGCGCCTCGCGCACGGCGGCGGCTGACGGTGGGACGGTGGCGAGGGGGCCGATCTTGTCCTGGACCGCGTCCAAGGTCTTGAGGCCGTCGCCGGTGATGAGGAGGACGGTTTCCGCGTCGGGGTCCAGTTTGCCGTTCTCGACGAGCTTCTTCGCGGTCGCGACGGTCACGCCGCCTGCGGTCTCGGCGAAGATGCCCTCGGTGCGGGCCAGCAGGCGGATGCCCTCGACGACCTCTTCGTCGGTCACGTCCTCCACGGCGCCGTTCGTGCGGCGGACGGAGTCCAGCACATACGGGCCGTCGGCGGGGGCGCCGATGGCCAGCGAGCGGGCGATGGTGTCCGGCTTGACCGGGCGGATCACGTCGCTGCCCGCCTTGTAGGCCGTGGACACCGGCGAGCAGCCGGTGGCCTGGGCGCCGAAGATGCGGTACGGAGTGGGCTCGACCAGGCCCAGGTCGCCGAACTCGCGGAAGGCCTTGTCGACCTTGGTGAGCTGTGAGCCGGAGGCGACCGGGATCACGACCTGCCCGGGGAGTCGCCAGCCGAGCTGCTCGGCGACCTCGTAGCCGAGGGTCTTCGAACCCTCGGCGTAGTACGGGCGGACGTTGACGTTGACGAACGCCCAGTCCTCGTGTTCGGCGGCCAGTTCGGTGGCGAGCCGGTTGACGTCGTCGTAGTTGCCGTCGACGGCGATCAGGGCGCCGTCGTACACGGCGGTGGTGAGGATCTTGGCGCGCTCGAGCGAGGAGGGAATGAGAACGACCGAGTCCCAGCCAGCGCGCGCCGCGGCGGCGGCGACGGCGTTGGCCAGGTTGCCGGTGGACGGGCACGCGAGCACGGAGAAGCCGAGCTGGCGGGCGGCGGCGAGGGCGACGGCGACCACGCGGTCCTTGAAGGAGTGCGTGGGGTTGCCCGTGTCGTCCTTGACCCACAGGTTCTTGACGCCGAGCGCGGCGCCGAGGCGGTCGGCCTTGACCAGGCGGGTCATCCCGGGATCGGTGTTGGGGTGGGTGTCGACATCGGCGGGCACGGGGAGCAGCCCGCGGTAGCGCCAGATGGACTTGGGACCCGCTTCGATGTCCGCGCGAGTGATCTTGCCGAACTCGTAGGACACCTCAAGCGGGCCGAAACACTCGGCACAGGCGAATTCCGCGGCGAGCGGGATCTGGTGGCCGCACTCGCGACACGACAGAGCGCGCGCGGAACCGAGGTCGAGGGTGGTGGGACGCTGGGCGTCGACTGCCGATGTCATCGCGAGGTATCTCCTCATCTATCCCGCAAGCGGGTCGGAATTGGCACCGTGATCGCGCACACGTCTCCTTGAGGAGGACATGGCTCACGCCGGTTGCCGGGGCTTCTTCGGGCCGATCCCTCTGCCCCTCTGGATGAGCGGTATTCAGTTATGCCGGCGACGCTACGGCACGGTGTCCGGCAGGTGCCACCGAGCGTCCAGTATCCGAGAGAGGTTGCGCGCCCGCGGGTGTCGCCCGCCCATGGCAGGATTCTCAGCGTGAACTCGCCCGCGGTCACCCCGGCACCTCTGCAACTCGCGCTGGGGGAGGAGGAATTGCTGGTCGAGCGCGCGATCCGCGCCGCACTCGACTCAGCTCGCCTCGCCGACCCGTCCGCCGACCTCACCCGGGTGCGCGTGGCTGAACTCACATCACCTGAGCTGGCCGAACTGGTCTCGCCGTCACTGTTCGCCGAAGGCCGGGTGATCGTCATCGACGCCGCCCACGAGGCCACCCAGGACATCGCGGCGGTGATCATCTCGTATGTGAAGAACCCCGCCGAGGGCATCGTGTTCGTCGTCGTCCACAACGGCGGCGGCCGCAAGGCGGGCAAGGACATCGTCGCCGCGATGCGCAAGGCGGGAGCGGTCGTCACGGAGTGCGCCAAGATCACCAAACCCGCCGAGCGAGAGGCGTTCGTTCGCAACGAGATCCGTCGGGCGGGCGGCAAGACCGACCCGGCCGCAGTCGCGGCGCTGGTCGACTCGGTGGGCTCGGACCTGCGCGAACTCGCCGCCGCCTCCGCCCAGTTGGTGGCCGACACCGCGGGGGCGGTGACGGAGGAAGCGGTTCGCCGCTACCACCGGGGACGTGCGGACGTGACCGGCTTCGCGGTCGCGGAGAAGGCCGTGACCGGCGACGTCCCGGGCGCCCTCGAAGCGCTGCGGTGGGCGATGCACCTCGGGGTGCCACACGTGCTGGTGGCCGACGCGCTCGCCGATGCCGTCCGCACGGTCGCGCGGGTGGTGGGGGCGGGCCGCGCCGACCCGTTCCGGCTGGCCGGTGAGCTGGGCATGCCCGCGTGGAAGGTGAAGAAGGCGCTGGCCCAGAGCCGCGGGTGGAAGCCCGCAGGCTTGGTCGAGGCGATGCGAGCGGTAGCCGAGGTCAACGCCGACGTGAAGGGCGTGGCGGCCGACGCCGACTACGCCCTGGAACGCGCCGTCCTCCGGCTCGCCAAGGCGCACCGCCGGGAGTAGGCGCGGGTTCCTGTTGCGGGCTGCGGCCTGGGTGCGGGGCGTTCTCCGGTTCGCTGGGGCGCATCGCTGGGGAGCCGCCCTGGCTCCTTGTTCGCGGGCTGCCCGCGCCGGTCAGGCCGGGTTCAGGGCTTGGGGGCTCGGCTGGCGAGGATCTCGTCGCGGCGGGCCAACCGGTTCTTGCGGCGGATCTCGGCTTCCCGGCCACGCCGTTCGTCCTCCGGTGTCTCCGCCACCACCGCGGGCACCGATCGGGGGTTGCCGTCCCCATCGACCGCGACGAAGACGAGGTAGGCCGTCGCGACCCGGGTGGGTGGGACGCCTGCGCGGTCCCAGGGCTCGGCCAGCACCCGGACGCCGACCTCCATCGAGGACCGGCCCGCCCAGTTGACCTGCGCGTGGGCGTGGACCAGGTCGCCGACTCGCACCGGGTGTAGGAACGTCATGCCGTCCATCGCAGCCGTGACGGCGGACCCGCCGGAGTGGCGCTGGGCGACCGCCCCGGCCACGTCGTCGACGAGTTTCATGATGACGCCGCCGTGCACCGTGCCGAGCAGGTTCGTGTCCAGCGCCGTCATGATGTGCGACAGCGACGTGGCGGCCGCCGAGGTGGGCTTCGGGTCCAGATCCATGCGCCGAAGTCTGCCTCAGACGCGAACAGCGCCGCCCACCAGCAAGGTGGACGGCGCTGTCGGAAAGGCTTGGGTCAGCCGAGCTTGTTGACCGCCAGGGCCATCGCCGACTTCTTGTTGGCGGCCTGGTTGGCGTGGATGACGCCCTTGCCCGCGGCCTTGTCCAGCTTGCGGCTGGCGTCCTGCAGCAGCTCCTGGGCCTTGGCCTTGTCGCCTGCCTCGGTCGCCTCGCGGAACTTGCGGATCGCGGTCTTGACCGAGGACTTGACGGACTTGTTGCGCTGGCGCGCCTTCTCGTTCGTCTTGATGCGCTTCATCTGGGACTTGATGTTGGCCATGCGTGAACTCCTCGATTCAAAACGCGGATTGCGTGCCGCTGTCTTCGTGTGGCCCTGCTTGCGCAGGTCTCCTCCAGGGCGGAGTGCCGTACGGCGCGTCGAGCAAGGTTAACAGGCCTGGTCCTGGGCTCATCCATCGGCTCTTCCGGTTGCGCGATGGCGATCGGCACCGCGTTCGCGGCGCTGGTGGAGAGCCTGGCGGGCAACGTGCTGATGCAGTTGGTCGCGGCGATCTTCGGCAAGCCCGACTTCAGCAGCCTCATGTTCACCGTCAACGGCGCCGAGCTCAAATACGGCGCGTTCCTCACCGAGCTGTTGAACTTCCTGCTGCTCGGACTTGTCCTGTTCGGCCTGGTCAAGCTCATGAAGAAGGCGGGCCTGGGCAACTTCCGGGCGCAGGGCAGCCGCGAGTGCCCCTACTGCAAGGAGTTCGTCCCGCGACGCGCTCAAGTGCAAGTGGTGACCGCCGACATCGACCCCGCGCTGCTCGACGAGGAGGACACGGAGCTCATCGCCTCGCGGACGAAGGTCGCCGAGTAATCACTGCGCGTCCTTGGGCGGGCGGCCTCGCCGGGGCGGGCCGCCCGTTCCGTCGGGCAGCCTCCCCGCCTCGGCGAGGGCCCGGCGGAGCATGAACTCGATCTGCGCGTTGGTGCTGCGCAGCTCGTCGTTCGCCCACCGGGCCACCGCGTCGTGCACGGCCGGGTCCAACCGCAGGAGGACCTTCTTGCGCTCGGCCATCAGTGGTAGAGCGACCCGGCGTTCACCACGGGCTGGGCCTCGCGGTCACTGCACAGCACGACCATCAGGTTGCTGACCATCGCCGCTTTGCGCTCCTCGTCGAGGTCGACCACGTCGTTCTCGGCGAGCCGGGCCAGCGCCATCTCCACCATGCCGACCGCCCCCTCGACGATCCGTGAGCGGGCCGCGACCACCGCGCCCGCCTGCTGCCTGCGCAGCATCGCCTGCGCGATCTCCGGCGCGTACGCCAGGTGCGTGATGCGCGACTCGATGACCAGCACCCCAGCCGATTCGACCCGGGCGGCGATCTCCGCGGAGAGCCGCCGGGTGATCTCCTCGGCGTTGTCCCGCAGCGACATCGCGTCCTCGCCGTGGACGTCGTACGGGTACGTGTTGGCGATGTGCCGGACCGCGGTCTCGGTCTGGATCGCCACGAAGGCGATGAAGTCGTCGACCTCGAACACCGCTCGCGCCGTGTCCTCGACCTTCCAGACCACCACGGCGGCGATCTCGATCGGGTTGCCGTCGGCGTCGTTGACCTTCATGACCGCGGTCTCGTGGTTGCGGATCCGGGTCGACACCTTGCGCCGGGTGGTGAACGGGTTCACCCACCGCAGCCCGTCGAGCCGCACCGTTCCCGTGTAGCGGCCGAGAAACTGCAGGACCCGGGCCTCGCCGGGCGCGACCATGGTGAGCCCGCCCCCCGCGAGCCCGGCCGCGATGACGGCGACGACGCCCAGCACGATCGCCCCCGCCGCCACCGGCTTGCTGATCTCCACGCCCCCCGCGAGCCCCCCGATGCCGACGCCGATCAGTCCGAGTCCGGCGACCGCCAGCACGAACGCGGCCCCGGCCAGCGGCAGTCCTGCCGCGCCGAACGCCTCTTTCTCACGCACTCGCGGCGTCGGCAGCACTGGCCGGTCGAATTCCTCCGGTGTGGTCATAGCCCCTCCCCTGGGATAGCTCGTGCTTAGCAAAGTGATATCACTTTTTCGGGGAGGATGTCCAGTCACCGCCAGCCGTAGCGCTCCCGCAGGGCGGCGGCGACCAGGGCGAACCGGTCCGCGTCGAGGACCGAGCCCTCGCGCCGGAGGTCGCCTTCGCCGAGTTCGAAGAGCCGGTCCAGCCGCAGATACGACACCCGGGCGTCGCGGTCCCAGGTGCCCGAGCCGACCTCGAGCCAGTCGTCGCGCTCGCGATCGTGCGGAGTTTTGCTCGACAGCATCAGCGCCCGCAGGGTCGCCCCCTGCCTGCCGACGACGAGCAGCGGCCGGTCCTTGCCGCGATCCGGATCGTCCTCATAGGGCACCCAGGCCCAGACGATCTCGCCCGGATCAGCGTTTCCGTCGAGATCCGGTGCGTAGTCGATGGTGGCGGGACGGTCGGTGGACGCCTCCCAGACCGCGCCGCGCGCGGGTCGGGGGTCATCAGAGGTAGCTCGCACGGGGCGCGAGCGTAGTCGCGCGCGCGCCGGATCCCCGGTAGGACTTGTGGGGTGGAGTTCCTGACGAGCCGCGTGATCATCCATCCGCGTGACCCCGAGCGGTCCATGGCCTTCTACCGGGACGCCCTCGGCCTCGCGATCTTCCGTGAGTTCCCCGGCGGCACGGTGTTCTTCCTCGGCGGCGGCCAGCTGGAGCTCTCGTCGAAGGGGTCCGAACCGGCCTCACCCGACCTCGCGCTGTGGCTGCAGGTGCGCGACGTCGCCGCCGCGGTCGCCGAACTCCGCGAGCGCGGCGTCGAGTTCACTCGCGAGCCACGGCTGGAGCCCTGGGGTCTGCACGAGGCCTGGCTCGCCGACCCGGACGGCATGCGGATCGTGCTGGTGCAGGTCCCGCCCGAGCACCCGATGCGGCGGGACTCCCGGACGCCGTGACCGTGCGCGACGTCATCAACCCGTAAGAACTTCCGCGGCCGTCGTGCGCGATGATTCGGTTTCGACGACGTGGAGGTCTCCCAATGCGCCGCCCTGCGCTGCTGCTCGCCGCTCTTCTCCTGCTGGCCGGGTGCGGCAGCTCGCCGGCGCCCGCCGGTCAGTCCGAACCAGGCACGACCGCTCCGACGACCACCTCCGCGGCCGCGGAGGCGTCGAGCCCGGCCGCCGCGGCCGCGGTGCCGGAGAAGCTCCAGTTCACCGCCATGACCGTCGACGGCAAGGACTTCCGCGGCGACTCGCTCGCCGGCAAACCCGCGGTGCTCTGGTTCTGGGCCCCGTGGTGCCCCAAGTGCCAGCGTGAGGCCGCGGGCCTGGCCGAGGTCGCCAAGCAGCACGAAGGAAAAGTCACCTTCGTCGGTGTCGCCGCGCAGGACCGGCTCGAGGCCATGCGCGAGTTCGTCGAGAAGCGCGGCGTCGCAGGCTTCACCCACCTCGCCGACACCGAGGCCGCCCTGTGGAAGCGCTTCGGCGTGACCTACCAGCCCGCGTACGCCTTCATCTCCGCCGACGGCACGATCGAGACCGAGACCAAGCAGCTCAGCAAAGACGCCCTCGCCGCCAGGGTCGCGGGTCTCGCGGGCTGATGGGCGACCTGGGGCTCGCGCTCGTCGCGGGCATGTTGGCCACGGTCAACCCGTGCGGCTTCGCGATGCTGCCCGGCTACCTGGCGCTCGTCGGCGGTTCGAAGGTCGGCCGGGCGCTGGCCGCCGCCGGGCTGATGACAGTCGGGTTCATCGCGGTCTTCGGAATCTTCGGTCTGCTCAGCGCGCCGTTCGCGTCGACGCTGCAGCAGTACCTGCCGGTGGTTACGGTGGTGATCGGCGCCGCCCTGGTCCTCGCGGGTGTGGTGCTGCTGTCCGGCCGCGACCTGCCGCTGCCGATCCCCAAGCCCAGCCGCGGCGCGCCGAGCACCCGGATCATCTCCATGATCGGCTACGGCGTGGCGTACGCGATCGCGTCCCTGTCCTGCGCGGTCGGGCCGTTCCTGGCGGTGGCGGGTATCGCTCTTCGCGGGGGCAGCGTCGTGCCGTTCGTCGCCTACGGCCTCGGGATGGGCTTGGTCGTCGCGGTGCTCGCGGTGGCGGCGTCGATGACGTCGCTGGTGCGTCGGATGCTCCCGTACGTCAACCGGGTCGGCGGCGTGCTGCTCGTCGTCACCGGCCTCTACGTCGGCTACTACGGGATCTACGAGCTGCGGCTGTTCCACGGCGACGGCGACCCGGCCGATCCGGTGGTCGAAGCGGCCTCGGAAGTGCAGGGTTGGCTGGTCGGAGTCCTCGACGACCTGGGCCCGGTGCCCCTGGTGGCGGCCTTGATCGTGCTCACCGTGGGTGGCGTCCTCGTCGCGCAGCGGCGCCGGAAAGCGCCGGATCAGTCGTGACCTTGGGGCATGGGACGATGTACGCATCCATTGACCATGCGAGGACCTGAGTGGCTACGTTCGCTGACAAGACCTTCACGACACCGGAACTGATCCGGAACTTCTGCATCATCGCGCACATCGACCACGGCAAGTCCACGCTGGCCGACCGCATGCTGCAGATCACCGGCGTCGTCGAGGCCCGGGACATGCGCGCGCAGTACCTCGACCGGATGGACATCGAGCGCGAACGCGGCATCACCATCAAGGCGCAGAACGTGCGCCTGCCGTGGGTCGTCGACGGCACCGAGCATGTCCTGCACATGATCGACACGCCCGGTCACGTCGACTTCACCTACGAGGTCTCGCGCGCGCTCGATGCCTGCGAGGGCGCCGTCCTGCTGGTCGACGCCGCGCAGGGGATCGAGGCACAGACGCTCGCCAACCTCTACATGGCGCTCGACCGCGACCTGACGATCATCCCGGTGCTCAACAAGATCGACCTGCCCGCCGCGGACCCGGACAAGTACGCCGCCGAGATCGCGCACATCATCGGGTGCGAGCCCGAAGACGTGCTGCGCGTCTCGGCGAAGACGGGCTTCGGGGTGGGCGAGCTGCTCGACGAGGTCGTGAAGATGGTGCCCGCGCCGGTCGGCAACGCCGACGCGCCCGCCCGGGCGATGATCTTCGACTCGGTCTACGACACCTACCGCGGCGTGGTCACCTACATCCGCGTGGTCGACGGCAAGATCACCCCGCGCGAGCGGATCAAGATGATGTCCACCGGCGCCACGCACGAACTGCTGGAAGTCGGGATCATCTCCCCGGAGCCCAAGCCCAGCGTGGGCCTCGGCGTCGGCGAGGTCGGCTACCTGATCACCGGTGTGAAGGACGTCCGCCAGTCCCGAGTCGGCGACACGGTGACGTCGGAGCGCAAGGGCGCCACCGAGGCGCTCGCCGGCTACCGCGAGCCGCGGCCGATGGTCTATTCGGGCCTGTACCCGGTGGACGGCTCGGACTACCCGGACCTGCGTGAGGCCCTCGACAAGCTGCAGCTCAACGACGCCGCGCTCACCTACGAGCCGGAGACCTCCGCCGCGCTCGGGTTCGGCTTCCGCTGCGGCTTCCTCGGTCTGCTGCACCTGGAGATCACCCGCGACCGGCTCGAGCGCGAGTTCGGCCTCGACCTGATCTCGACCGCGCCCAACGTGGTCTACCGGGTCGTGCAGGACGACGGCACCGAGCTGACCGTGACGAACCCGTCGGACTGGCCGTCGGGCAAGATCTCCGAGATCTTCGAGCCGATCACCAAGTGCACGATCATCGCGCCCAGCGACTACATCGGCGCGATCATGGAGCTGTGCCAGAGCAAGCGCGGCCAGCTCGGCGGCATGGACTACCTGTCCGAGGACCGCGTCGAGCTGCGCTACACCATGCCGCTCGGCGAGATCATCTTCGACTTCTTCGACAACCTGAAGTCCCGCACCCGTGGCTACGCCTCGCTGGACTACGAGGAGTCCGGCGAGCAGGCCTCCGAGCTGGTCAAGGTCGACATCCTGCTGCAGGGCGAGGGTGTCGACGCGTTCAGCGCGATCGTGCACAAGGACTCGGCCTACGGCTACGGCACCCGGATGGTCACCAAGCTGCGCGAGCTCATCCCGCGTCAGCAGTTCGAGGTGCCCATCCAGGCCGCCATCGGCTCCCGGGTGATCGCCCGCGAGACCATCCGCGCCATCCGCAAGGACGTCCTCGCCAAGTGCTACGGCGGTGACATCAGCCGTAAGCGCAAGCTGCTCGAGAAGCAGAAGGAAGGCAAGAAGCGGATGAAGATGGTGGGCCGGGTCGAGGTCCCCCAGGAAGCCTTTGTCGCCGCACTCTCGACCGACGACACTTCGGCCAAGAAGAAGTAGCGCCTCAGACCTCGTAGTCGAACACGTAGGTGTGGCTGCCGTCCTCGTGGCGGGTGATCACGAATTCGCCCCTCAGCCCGGCGAGTTCGTTGGTCCCCGTCCCGGGGACGACGGTCACCTTCGCCGTCTGCTCGTCGGGGGACGCGGTGGCGGTGTGCTGCAGCACGAAGCTGCCCGCCCGGCCGTTCAGGTCGCCGTGGACCCGCTCGATCGCGACGTATGCCCCGGTGCCCGCCTCCGGGTTCTGCGCGCCGATCATGTGCACCTCGCTGGTGCCTACGAGCGCGCCGGAGAACGTCTTGGTCAGCGTGACGTGGCCCAGGTGGGTTCCGCCGTCGTCGTCGTCGTACGGGTCCTCGGCCTTCCACTCGTCGATCACGAACTCGCCGCTGACATGCTCGGACATGGTTCTCCCCATGGATTGTCGTGCCTCAGGGGCATCATGGCACCCATGACCGACACACGTGATCCGCTCACCCGTCTGCGCGCGCTGTGCTTGCGATGCCGGAGTCCACCGAGCGGGTCAGCCACGGCGAGCCGACCTGGTTCGTTCGCGACAAGAAGACGTTCGTGACCTACGCCGCCCAGCACCACGACGACCGCGTCGCCTTCTGGTGCGCGGCGCCGCCGGGGGTGCAGGAGGAGATGGTCGCCGAGGACCCGCAGCGGTATTTCCGGCCGCCCTACGTGGGTCACCGGGGCTGGCTTGGCGTGTACGTCGACGTCGAGGTCGACTGGAATGAGGTCACGGAGATCGTCGAGGAGGCCTACCGGATGGTCGCCCCGAAACGGCTCGTGGCGGAGCTCGACGCCCGCCCCTGACGGTTACGCACCGTCGCCAGGGTGGTCGGTTCCGATTATGTGCCGTTAGGCCCTAGGACCGCTCGCGGTTAATGCCAGAGTGAACTCGCTCGCGAGCGACTTATCCGCCGCCCGCGCCCCGACTCGCCCGCCCGAGCGAGTCGAACCTCCGCCGGGAAGGGCGACTTGGGGATCTGCCTCTTCACGACGCTCGTTGTGCTGGAGGTATGTCCATCCGCTCGTCCAGACTCGCAGTAATCCCGGTCGCAGCTTTGGCCTTGGTAGTCGGTTATGTCCCCGCCGTGGCGAACCTCGCAGGCAGCCCGTTCGACGCGGGCGACGGCAACCTCGTCCTCAACGACGAAGCCCAGGACTGGGTCAACGCGCCCAACTTCGTTCCCGGCCTCGATCTTGCCACCGGTCAGACGGACAACTCGTTCGGCCAGGGGACCAAAGAGGATACCGAGGTACCCAGCGTCGTCACCGGATCGATCCCGAACAACAAGAGCGACCTGATCCGGCTGTACGTCGCCAACGAGAAGGTCAGCAACAAGGACTTCCTCTACCTGGCGTGGGAGCGCGTGCAGGAGCCCAACGGCACCACCAACATGGACTTCGAGTTCAACCAGGACTCCACCCTCACCGCGAACGGTGTCACCCCGGTCCGCACCGCCGGTGACGTCCTGATCAAATACGACCTGTCGCAGGGCGGTGTGAACCCGAACCTCGGCTACCACCTGTGGGTCACCACCGGCGCGGGCTCGCAGTGTGAGGCCAACAACGCCGTGCCGTGTTGGGGCAAGTTGCAGCCGCTGGCCGGAAACTTCGAAGGCTCGATCAACACGGTCGTGGTGACCGATCCGATCCCGCCGAACGCGCCGCGAAACCTGAGTGCGCGCACCTTCGGTGAGGCCGCGATCAACCTGACCGACTCGGGCATCCTGCCGCCGGGCGTCTGCAAGACCTTCGGCAGCGCGTACCTCAAGAGCCGGGCGTCGGACTCGTTCACCGCCGCGCTGAAGGACTTCATCGCACCGATCCCGGTCAACATCAGCAACTGTGGCTCGATCATCGTCCGCAAGGTGACGATCAACGGTGACAGCACGTTCGGCTACACCACCACCGGCGGCCTGAGCCCGGCCACCTTCAGCCTGTCCAACGGCGGCAGCCGCACCTACACCGACGTGAACGCCGGCCCGTACACCGTCACCGAGGACGCCCCTCCCGCGGGCTGGACGTTTGAGAGCCTGGTCTGCACGGCGAGCGGTGCCGGTACCTCGGTGTCCACTTCCGGGCCGGTCGCCACCATCACGATGGCGGGCGACGGCCTGGTCGACTGCACCTACACCAACAAGACCAAGCTGAGTCCGACGATCGCGACCGTGCTGTCGGCGACCTCGGCTCCGGTCGGCTCGTCGGTGCACGACACGGCGCAGTTGTCCGGCGCGAGCGCCGACGCGGGCGGCACGGCGACCTACACCGTGTACAGCGACGCGGGCTGCTCGCTGAACCCGCAGGACGCCGGGACGAAGACCGTGACCAATGGAATCGTGCCGGACTCCGACTCGATCACGTTCAACACGGCGGGCACCTTCTACTGGCAGGTGACCTACAGCGGCGACGCGAACAACAACCCCGCGATCAGCGTGTGCACCAGCGAGATCGTGGTGATCACGAAGCTCCAGCCGGGGATGACCACCGCGCAGACCCTGCTGCCCAACGACAGCTCCACGCTCACCGGCGCCACGGCGAACGCGGGCGGGTCGATCACCTTCAACCTCTACAGCCCGGCCGACGCGACCTGCGCGGGCACGCCCGCGCTGACGCAGACGGCGCCGGTGGCGGGCAACGGCACGTACTCCACGACCAACACCACGTTCTTCGTCACCGACGTCGGCACGTGGCGATGGCTGGTCACCTACTCCGGTGACGCGAACAACGAGGCGGCGACCTCGGCCTGCGGCGTGGAGAACTTCTCCATCACCAACGGCTGACCGACCGACACTGGCCTTCCCCGGCGCTCAACCCGCGCCGAGGAAGGCCAGTGCCGCGCTGTACTTGGCCCGCAGCCTGCGCTGGGTGTGCTCGTCGAGCTTGGCGAGCCGGTCGGGGGAGGTGTTGTCGGCGATGTCGGCGTACTTGACGGCCAGCGCGATCGGGTTGGCCGCGACCCGGGCCAGGTACACCGCCTGGTCCTCGCCGGGCACCTTGCTGATCGCGACGACGGCCGCGATCACCTCAGGCGGACAACCCCGCGCCTCGAGGTCCGCCGCGGTCACCGGGGTGTCCTCGATGACGTCGTGCAGCACGGCGGTCATCTGCTCGTACTCGCCGTCGACGCTTTTCATCACCCGCAAGGGATGCCCGATGTAGGGTCGGCCGGACTTGTCGACCTGGCCCTCGTGCGCGTCGCGGGCGATCCGGATGGCGTCATCGACGGTGAACATGCCGAAAATCTAGCCGCCCTCGCCGGAACCGCACGTCGATCACGAACGTCCCTGGAGACAACACCGCCTGAGGAGGCCGACGTGGGTGAGCCCTGGGGACTGACGGGTCCGGAGTTCATGCAGCTTTACTGGATCGCCGTGGCGGTCGCGGTCGTCGCGGTCATCGTGGCCAAGGTCCGTTCCCGGTCGGTGGCGCAGCCCCAGCCGGGCGACCGGGGTGATCTGACGCCGTACGACCTCGCCCTGCTGGCCGCGGGCCCGACCCGGGTCGAGCACACCGCGCTGGCGGGCCTGCTCTCCGGCGGTGCGGTCCGGGTCAGCCGCAGCGGCGTCGTCACCCGGGCCGTCGGTGGTCCCGGCCCAGCCGATCCGGTGCAGGACTACGTCTACGCGCGGTACCGCACGGCGGGCAAGCTGCGTCCGCTCGGCTTCGCGAACAGCCCGCTGGGCAGGCAGATGATCGACTCCCTGGCCCAGCGCGGCTTCATCACGTCCATGCACCGCGCGGCCCGGCTGCGGCGGGTGCACTGGCTGTTCCTCGTCATCATCGGAGTCGGCATCGCCAGGTTGGTCAACGGGCTCCAGCTGGACCGCCCGGTCGAGGACCTCACGGTCGCGCTGTTCGTCACCCTCGGGATCTGGATCGTCTGCCGGATCATTCTCGGCCGGGCCAAGAGCCGGATTGCTCCGCGCGGGCGCGAAGCGCTGAACTACCACCGCACGCAGTCGCCGCGGATGGCCGCGACCGGTGCGATGGTCGGGTTCGCCGTCCTGGGGCCGATCGCGCTCTACGGTCTGACCGCGTTCCCCGACGAGGAGCTCAGCGAGATCCTCGCGATGAACACCGCCTCGGCCACCAATTCGGGTGACAGCGGCGGCGGGTGCGGCAGTGGCTGCGGGAGCAGTTCCAGCAGCTCCAGCAGCTCCAGCAGCTCGGACAGCTCGAGCGGCGGCAGCAGCTGTTCCAGCGGGAGCAGCTGTGGCGGAGGCGGCGGCTGCGGCGGCTGATCGGCGGCTAGTGTCGGAGAGGTGTTCGCTGACCTCGACGTGCCGGTGATCGTCGCCCCCATGGCCGGTGGGCCCAGCACGCCCGCGCTCGTCGCGGGCGCGGTCGAGGCGGGCGCGTTCGCCTTCCTCGCCGCGGGCTACCTCAGTCCCGAAGCCCTGCGCGAGCAGATCGTGGCTACCCGCGCCCTGACCGCGAAACCTTTCGGTGTCAACGTGTTCGTGCCCGGAGCGGCCTCCACGGCGGATTTGGCGGCCTACCGGGATCTAGTGTCCGGGGAGGGCAGGCGACTCGGCGTCGAGCCGGGCGAGCCGACCTGGGACGACGACCACTACCCGGCGAAGATCGACCTCCTCGTCGAACTTCGGGTCCCGTGCGTGTCGTTCACCTTCGGGCTCCCCAGCGCCGAGGACATCGCGCGGCTGCACGTCGTCGGCACCACGGTGGTGGCAACGGTCACCACGCCCGCCGAAGCGCGGGCGGCTGTCGGCGTGGATGCCTTGTGCGTGCAGGGATCGGCGGCAGGCGCGCACCGCGGCTCGTTCACCGCGGACGCCCCCGCCTACGACCTGCTGCCGCTGCTGCGGCTCATCGCGTCCCAGACGGACCTGCCGCTGATCGCCACCGGCGGGCTCATGCACGGCGCCGACATCGCCGCCGTGCTCGCCTCGGGCGCGGTCGCGGCCCAGTTGGGCACGGCGTTCCTGCGGTGTCCGGAGGCCGGAACGCAGCCCGCGCACCGGGAAGCGCTCGCGGCGGGGGAGCGGGAGACCGTCGTCACCCGCGCGTTCAGCGGCAGGCCCGCGCGCGGCATGGCCAACCGGTTCATCGCCGACTACGGCCCACACGTGCCCGCCGCCTACCCTGAGATCCACCACGTGACCCGGCCGATCCGCGCCGCCGCCGCGAAGGTCCGCGACCCGGAGGCGATGGCCCTGTGGGCGGGCCAGGGCTACCCGCTCGCACGGGAGGCGCCGGTCGCCGAGGTGATCAGCACCCTGGCGCAAGAGCTGTCGGCCGCGGTCACTCGATTGGCGCAGAGAGTCGCGAAATAGCCGGGTAACAGTGCTGAATCTGCTGTGGACTGTTGTGCGGTTGGCCACAGAGAGGTCTACGGCGGACACGGTTAGCCTCGACCAGTCATCCGATGTGATTCAAACTGATCTGTGCATGGAGGAAGTGCCTGTCCTGGCTCGAAAATCATCCGGCGAGTGGGCAGGCGACAGCACCCGGCGAGCGGAGCGGAGCCGGGTTCTCCTGTGTGATCTGGTTAAGCAGCAGAGTGTTCTGGCCGTGG